>CAIRTM010000076.1 GCA_903881505.1 uncultured delta proteobacterium
ATGGGCGAGAGCGCCTCTTCAAGGCAGCGCAGGCCTTCTGAATCATAGCCGTCATCGTTTGAAAGCAATATGTGCATTGAGTGTTTCCTCGCAAGTTGCAGAGATTATAGATTACCACCCCCTCATGTCAACCAAAAGATAACCTCAGACCTTTCCACAATATCGCGCGCATGCCCTGTGCAGTCCGGCTGCCGTACACTTTGCCCCAGCAAAACGCATACATATAAATCGCTATCGGTATCGGGATCGCTATCGGGACCGCTATCGCATGCGAGTGTTTCAGAGAAGCCGATACCGATTCCGCTGCCGACTTTTGCATTGACATGCGTTGCGGATGTTACTATATTTGCGTGTAGTAATTCGCCCGTATAACTCACACGAACTTCAAGGAGGCACTATGAAAAAATTTCTTAAAATCCTCGGCGCGCTCATCGTCCTGCTCGTTATCGTCGTCGTCATTTTCGTGGCGACCTACAAACCCAAAAAATTCACGGACTATGGCGTGTACGGCGACCTTTTTGCCTGGACAACTGCGCAGTACGAAAAACAGTTTCAGCCGCGCGATATCAACACATTTTTCACCAGTTTCGCCCAGCCGCTTGGATTCCCGTTCAGCAAGGTATTCGGCGGCAAGGACCTCGGCGTCAAGCTGAGATCATATGAAAGCGCGCAGCTTGCGGCCGCGACGGTGAGCATATTCGAAGTGCCGCCGGGCTCGGGCTACTACACCACGGTAACCCTGAACCTGCTGCCGCGCAGCGGGGTGCGCGCGCCGATCATGCACGTTGACTTCCTGAAGCCCTCGGCGGGAGTGCCCGGGATGTTCATTCTTGATTTCTTCAACGTGGACAAAAAAGCGATCTCCTACGAGGAATTCTTCGGCGAAGACATCGCGGTAATCAAGCAGGCCATGGCAACGGTCGAAAAATACCAGCGCACCGAAGCCCAGGGCCGCGGCGAGATTTCGCGCTATCTCGACCCCTTCAAAAGCCCCTACCGCCTTGAGCTGAACGAACCTGCGGCAGGCGATGATGCCGCCCGCAGGGCCTTTTACAGCGCTGCGAGCGAGGCCGTCAAAACGGTGCTGCCCGTATACCTGAAGCGCATCGGCCGACTGCAGGTCGACCAGGCATTTGCCAAGGGCCACGAAGACGCCACGAACTACCTGGTCAGAGAACTGCACGCGAAGGACTTCGCGGTGAAAATGGGCCGCAACATCTTCAAGGAAAATTTCTACACTTACTGGCAGAAGGGCTTCTGGTTCGTCAATATCGACTTCGGCAAATAAGCCCGCCGCTGCGCCTGAGCCCCCGGCCCGCATGCGCGCGCCGGGGGCTTTTTTATTCTCCGCACACACGCTGGGGCAAAACCTTTTTCGCCCCTGCTGTAGAACGGTGCGCACGGCGCACCGTTCTACAGCTACAGCGCAGCCAACACCTCATATTGTCTGTCATAAATGACAGGCGTTCTTTGACATGCGATCCTCCGGGACGGGTTGAAGCTACTGTTCCGGCTCTCAGGCTCAGCGGGAAGCGCCGGTTTCCCGGGCGCGCTCCTCAAGGCGCACGGCGCGCCGGTCAAGCGACTGGCGAAGGCGCCTGATCTCCTCCTCGGTTTCGACGATAAGCCGGGGGATCTGCGTGGGGCGGCCCGAGGAATCAAGGGCGACGAACGTCAGATAGGCCGATGCCGTGTGCAGGATTTCTCCGCTGAGCAGGTTTTCCGACTCGACCCGGACGCCGATCTCCATGGATGTGCGGCCCGTCATGTTCACGCAGGCCTTGAGCGTCAGCAAATTGCCGATGAACACCGGGTGATGGAAGATGATGCGGTCGATGGAGGCCGTCACCGCATTGGAGCGGCTGTGGCGGAAGGCCACGACCCCGGCGGTTTCATCGATGTATTTCATGATGACACCGCCATGGACATTGCCTGCCGGATTGGCATCCTGCGGAACCATCAAAATCGAACTTGCCACCATGCTTTCGCTTGAGCGTTTTGCTTCCATAGCCATGCCTCCCCTGATATGTACCGTGCGGATGCGCTCCGGCTGTGTTTTTGTCGATTGGTTGCAGATGCCGCCCGCCGCATAGCACCTCACCGGCTGGATCCGGTAAAACGACCATAGCCCGCCTGTATCCGCACGTCAAGGCCCGCGAGCCTGCCGCCGGCGGACAGCATTTATATTGACACGCGCACCCGTGCGGCCTATACTCCCAAAACGCGCGAATCGCCGCTGAATGCGGCGCAGAAAAACCACGCGCGATCGCGGCCGTAAACTGCCTGTACCCTCTGTCACACCGGGCTTTCCCGACCCATGCCGTGCTTTCACGGGCCCACAACCAGAATCGTGTCCTGCGGTCCGGCATGCACCCGATGGCAGGCACGGCGCAGGCGGAGAGGCCCCGGTAGTGCACAACACGGCGGCAACAAAGCATGATGACAGGACATACCGCATGAAACATATTTACCGGCATCTCAAATCCTATATCTTTAAAGGGCTGCTGGCCCTGATTCCGATCGCGCTTGCCATCTTCACCATCAACATCCTCTACGTTTTTATCGACAGGCAGATCATGGAGCTTGTGGACGCGTACACGGGATTCCATGTTCCCGGCCTGGGACTGCTGATATTTATCGCGGTACTCTACTGCGCGGGTATCATCGCAAGCAACGTCGTCGGCAGACGCCTGTTCAACCTGCTTGAAAGCGTTACAGCCCGCATTCCGCTTATAAAGACCGCCTACCAGGTCGGCAAGCAGCTCTCGGGCACC
>CAIRTM010000077.1 GCA_903881505.1 uncultured delta proteobacterium
AACAATAAATAATTGCTAATTAATCTTTTCTAGTAGTCTATATATAGAAATAAGCAAAGCGTTCGTATGTCTCATAAAAAGGACACAACACCAAATTAGAAGCCCGCAATATTCATCATGGAAATTATCTCAGCGAGGACCGAATACGATCGTGCCGGGCCTGACCATGGTTGCGCCTTCTTCGATGGCAATACGGTAAGAGTCGGTCATGCCCATTGAAAGCGTATCAAGGCAGGTCATGCCAAGGCCCCGCAGCTGGTCAAACAGATGCCTGGTTTTTCGGAACGCTGCGCGCACATCATCACCCGCGCCCAGTGGCCCCATGGTCATCAGCCCATCGAGGCGCACATGTTCAAACGTGCATAGCCCGCGAGCAAGACCGGCAAGCGCTTTGAGATCGGGCGCGACACCGGTCTTGGACGCTTCAGAGGCGCTGTTGACTTCAATATAGACCGGCACAACACGACAAAAACGGGCCGCCCGGGTATCGATGGCCCGGGCCGTCTCCAGCGAATCAACCGTTTGCATAACATCAAAAACCTGCAGGGCCTTATTTATCTTGTTGGTCTGCAGGTGCCCGATCAAATGCCACCTGACCCGGTCAGCATCAGGCCCGAGGGCCGCTCGCGCCTGCTCGGCCTCCTGCACATAATTATGCCCAATATCGGTGGCCCCGGCCTCAATTACCTCAAGCATTTCCTCTGCGCTGCGCGTTTTGGCGGCAACAACGATGGTGACGCGGGCCGGTATCTCGTCTCGCAGGCGTTGGTATGTGTCCGCAATGCTCATTGACAGCACCATCAGTAAGTAACCCAAAGCCCTCCTCGAAGCGACGCAGGCCCCTCCAGAGCACGCTTTTCACGCGCTATCGGGATCGGAATCGGGACCGGGGACGTGCTCGAAACTTCAAAACCTTCGCTTGCGACACCGATCCTGATAGCGATGTATCAAAAAAACAGGGGGCCTAAGCCCCGCGAGCTTCACTTCCAGATATTCAGCAACGCCTTCCTGCACGCCTTAGCGGCCCAGGCCGCTGCCTGCATGCCCCCAAACAGCGCGGCCGCAACTGTCGGGTTACTATGTCGTTGATACCGGCAGGGACAAAGCGAAGCCCTTCAAGCATGCGCATGGAGCTCGCAAGGCCTTCGCTCCGCTCCCGCATCAGCTGCCAGGCCCGGCACAAAAGCTCCGAGCGCGCATGGGCGGTCGTGGCCGACCACGACGTAAATGCCCGGGAAGCGTCAGCCCGGCTTCCGTCCGGCACGATGCCGGCCACCTCGCCGGTAGCCGGATTATAACCCTCAAAACCGGCGGCAGCTGTCATCCATTTTCCATCGATCAACATGCCATGCCTCCTGTAATCGGCAAAGCATACCGCGGCTGCCCGGCGCAGACCGCCTGCGCTTGTCCGGGCAGGGGATTCAAGGCGTGCTAACGCGCGGGCGCTCTGGCAACCAGCCCTGCGAGCGCGCCCACCTCGCGCATCAGCTGCTCGAACTGGGCCGGATACAGCGACTGCGGACCATCCGAAAGGGCCCGGGTCGGATCGCAGTGCACCTCGATCATCAGGCCGTCGGCGCCGACCGCCACGGCTGCCCGGGCAAGCGGTATCACCTGATCGCGCCGGCCGGCAGCATGGCTGGGGTCGACGATGATCGGCAGGTGGCTGACCGCCCGTACCGCAGGTATCGCGCTCAGATCAAGCGTGTTGCGCGAATGGTCGGCAAACGTTCGCACGCCGCGCTCGCACAGAATGATGCGCCGGTTGCCCTCGGAGGAGATGTACTCGGCCGCCATCAGCAGCTCCTCGATCGTTGCCGACATGCCCCTTTTGAGCAGAATCGGCTTCGGACTTTTGCCCGCGCGCTTGAGCAGGCTGAAATTTTGCATATTGCGCGCCCCGATCTGGACGATATCGGCAACCTGCTCGACCAGGGCGATATTTTCATGGTCGATCGCCTCGGTCACGATCAGAAGACCGGTCTCCTCACGCACCGTGCGAAGTATTTCAAGGCCCTTTTCCCCGAGGCCCTGAAAGCTGTAGGGCGAAGTGCGGGGCTTATAGGCCCCGCCCCTGAAAAAACGCGCGCCGGCTGCCCTGACCACACGCGCTGTGTCCAGACACTGTTTCATGCTCTCCACCGCGCAGGGCCCGGCCATAACCGTCTGATGACCGGCCCCGACGCGAACATCTCCGAACTCAATAACTGTATCCTCGGCCTTGAAATCGCGTGAAACCATTTTATAGGGCTTTGACACATGAATGGCGTCTTTGACGCCCTCCAGCGCCAGAAACGGCGCGGATTCAAGCGGGCCCGAGTTGCCCACGATACCGATGGCGGTGCGTTGCGATCCGGGGACCGGCACCGGCGTATATCCCATGCTTTCAATAAGATGGATCACCGCATCAACCTGCGGTCCGGTCGCGTTTTTATCCATGACGATCAGCATCGGCGTCACTCCTTGCAAGCAGTTAAAAAACCCACCTTCAGAGGGGTCAGTCAGTACGGTTGTCTATCACGCGCACTGCCTTTCCTTCAGTTTTTGGCAATGTGTTCGGCTCCACAAGATCTACGCGGGGCGTTATCAGAATATCGCTGCGCAGCTCTTCCGTGATTTTCTTTCTCAAAAGTTCAAGCTGCTTTAAATCGCCGGAGAAAAACTCCCGCGCGACCTCGACCCGCACAATCATGTGGTCATTGTAGCCCTTGCGCTCGAGGATGATCTGGAAATCAGTGCCCACCCCGTCGGTCTCCATCAGCTTTTTCTCGATCTGGATGGGGAATATGTTCACGCCCTTGATGATGAGCATGTCGTCGGTACGGCCGGTAATGCGCTCAATGCGGCGGTGGGTGCGGCCGCAGGCACAGGGCTGGGCAATAATGCGCGTGAGATCTTTTGTGCGGTAGCGCAGGATCGGCATGCCCGCACGCTTCAGCGTGGTCATAACCAGCTCGCCTTCAACACCGTCGTCAACAGGCTCAAGCGTGTCGGGATCGATGATCTCCATCAGGAAATTATCCTCCCACACATGCAGGCCTGCCTGGCACTGGCACTCAAAACCGACGCCGGGCCCGTTCATCTCGGAGAGCCCGTAGGAGTTAAAGGCCTTCAGTCCGTAAAACTCCTCAATTCTGTGCCGCGTTTTTTCCGAGTGCGGCTCTGCTCCCAGAAAAGCTATCCGCAGACGGGTGTCCCGGCGCGGGTCAAGCCCCATTTCATCGAAAACCCCGGTCAGATGCAGCGCATAGCTGGGAATGATATGTACAGCCGTTGTTTCAAAATCCCGCATAAGCTGTATCTGGCGCTTGCTGTTGCCGGCGCCCACGGGAATCGTGAGCGCGCCCAGGCGCTCGGCGCCGTAGTGAAACCCGAGCCCGCCGGTAAACAGGCCGTAGGTCATCATATTCTGGAACACGTCCGCTTTGCGCATACCGGCCATGTACATGGAACGGGTGAGCGTATCCGTCCAGGCATCAATGTCTGCCGCGGTGTGGAATATCACGGTTGAGCGGCCGGTTGTGCCCGACGATGAGTGCATGCGCACAAGCTCGTCCTTTGCGGCCGCGAGCAGCCCGTAGGGCCAGGACGTGCGCAGATCGTCCTTGGTCGTGAACGGAATGCGCCGGATATCATCGAGGCTTTTGATCGCAGCGGGCTCAAAGCCTGCCCCGGCGAACAGCTGCTTATAAAACGGCGCATTCGCCGCACGGCTGACCGTCGTTTGCAGGCGCGCAATCTGCAGCGTCTCCAGATCGTCCCGCGGCATGGTTTCAATCTTCTCGTCCCAGAACATGCGTGGATCCTTCCCGGCAGCCTGGGCCTGGCACAGACTGCTGCAAAAACAAAAAGCCGCCCGCGAAAACGCGGGACGCGCTTAAAAAACCTGCTCGTGTACAGCCGGTACGAGTATAGGCAGGCACCCCGCATGAGTCAAGGATAAAAGCTGCCGGCGGGCCTGCGGCGCCGGATAGCGCCTGTGCCCCAGTGCATCAACGGCCCCGTTTCACGTATCAAAAATAACGGTGGCCGTATATCCTGCGTCAGTGTGCCGCACCCGCAGCCTATGGTAGGTTGCCGCTTTCACGAGAGACGTGACAGCATGCCGTACCGGATCATAGTGCTCGCCGTATGCGCGGGCCTCAAGGCAGCTGCCATCCAGAACGACACGGAAACGCGAAAACACGATGTGTTCGGTATCAAACACATACAGCACGCTGTTCAGCCAGTCCACCAGCAACTCTTCGATTGAATCGCTCCTGCAGGCAAATTCGCGTTCAAGCACCGGCTGCACGCCGGCGGCATCGACCATGATGTCAAACATGGCAAACGCAGTACGCTCAAACAGCTCAGCCATGCTGCGCCCGAACACGCGCACACCGGTATCGGCGGTATGGTCGATCAGTTCATATATGTCGTTTGTACGCGCCATCGCTCGCGGCTAGATCCCCAGGACATCCGACTCATCAACAATCACCCGGTGCCACAGCTCAAGGTACACCAGGGCCCAGAGCCGGTAACTGTGGTCTGCGCTGCCCTGCATATGCTCGCGCAGCAGGCGCTCAATCGCGGCGCGACGGAAATACCCGCGCGATGCTGTGCGGCTGTCGAGCAGAACGTCGTGCGCGGGCTGCCTGAGATCTTCCCGGAACCAGCGCTGCAGGGGCACGCCGAAACCCATTTTTTTGCGATGCAGAATTTCGGGCGGGAGTTTTTTCTCAAAGGCTTTTTTAACGCAGTATTTTGACATGCTGCCGCGCAGCTTCATCCGGGCCGGCAGCCTGGCGGCGAATTCCATCAGCTCATGGTCCAGGAACGGCGAGCGCGCTTCCAGCGCATGCGCCATACTGGCGATATCGACCTTGGCCAGCAGGTCATAGGGCAGATACAGGGCCACATCCGCGGCAAGCGTGCGGTCAAGCAGTGACGGGGCCCGGCAGCGCTGCAGCGCCTCAGCCATCAGCCGCACCGAATCGCAGGAGCTGATCGCCTGCGCAAAGGCGGGGTCGTACAGATCGCGCTTCATCTCTTCCGTAAAATAGCACAGCCAGCCGACATAGCGCCGGGCTGGATCGGCATGCAGGCCGGACAGAAAACGCTTTGCCCTTCGAAGAGGGCTCCAGCGCGCCTGCCGGTGCGGCAGGAACCGCGCAAGAGCGCGCAGCGGCGCGCACGCACAACCCGGCACCCGCGCAGCCATCATGTTGGCATAGTAGCGCTCATAGCCCGCGAATGACTCATCGCCCCCGTCGCCGTTGAGCGCGACCGTGACATGCCTGCGGGTGAGTTCGGCCACGTACCACGTGGGCACGCAGGAGGGATCGGCATACGGCTCACCGTAATGGCGGATGATATCCGGAAGAACCCGCAGGGCCTCCGGTTTTACAACGTACTCGGTATGCTCGCAGCCGAACAGGCCGGCAACCCGGTGCGCATACGGCAGCTCGTTAAAATCCTGGTCCTCAAACCCGATCGCGAATGTTTTTATGGGCCGGTCCATGAGAGCGCTCATCTGCGCGACAACCGCGCTGGAGTCAAGCCCGCCGCTCAGAAACGCTCCCAGGGGCACATCGCTTCGCAGCCGTATCCGTACCGCTTCCTGAAAAACAGCCCGGAAGCGTTCAATCAGTTCGTCTTCATCGGCTTCGTCGGCTTTGGGCTCATAGTTCAGGTCCCAGTACCGCCGGATCGAGACGCGGCCGTTCTTCAGGGTGAGCGTATGCGCGGGCGGCAGCTTGTATATCTGTTTGAAGATTGTCTGCGGCCCCGGCACATACTGATAGGTCAGATAATGGTGCAGGGCCTCAATGTTTACATCGCGGCTGATGGACGCATCCTGCAGCAGGGCCCTGATCTCCGAGGCGAACACAAAACCGTCTCCGGTTTCGGCGTACACAAGCGGCTTCTTGCCGACGCGGTCGCGGGCGCAGAAAAGCTCCTGCGCCCGTTCATCCCAGACGGCGAAGGCGAACATCCCGCGCAGGCGCCCGACGCACTCCGGCCCCATGTCCTCATACAGGTGCACGATCACTTCGGTGTCGGTGGTTGAGCGGAAAATATGACCGCGCGCCTGCAGCTCTGTGCGCAGCTCGGGGAAGTTATAGATCTCGCCGTTGTATACGACCCAGACACTGCCGTCCTCGTTGCACATAGGCTGATGCCCGGCAGGCGAGAGATCAATGATGCTCAGGCGGCGATGCCCCAGGCCGGCTCTGCCGGCAACATGCACTCCGCTGTCATCCGGGCCCCGGTGGCGCAAAGCGGCGCACATGCTCTCAATCAGCGCCCGGTCCTGCGTGCGCTGCCGGTCAAAATAAATTTTTCCGCAAATGCCGCACATGGCTGCTCCCGCAGGGCATTATGTAATCACGACGGCTATTGAATTCACTTATAGCCAAAGCACACCGTTTTGCACAGTAAAAATTGCAAAAAAAACCCGGGCACAAGGCCCGGGCGGATGTACTTCTCAGCAGCAGTCCTGCTGTCGGATCAAATGCCGGCTTTCTGCTTCAATATATCTGCCTTGTCGGTTTTTTCCCAGGTGAACCCGTCCTCCTCACGGCCGAAATGACCATAAGACGAGGTCGCGGTATAAACCGGCCGCAGCAGGTTAAGCTGCTTGATGATTTCGGCAGGGCGGAAATCAAACACCTCGTTCATGATCGCCGCGATCTTGTCGGGCGCGATCACGCTGGTGCCGAACGTGTTGACCATGACGGACACCGGGCGGGCCACGCCGATTGCATAGGCCAGCTGCACTTCACAGTGCGTTGCAAGGCCTGCGGCCACCACATTCTTGGCCGCGTAGCGCGCCATGTAGCAGGCCGAGCGGTCGACCTTGGAGGGGTCCTTGCCGGAAAAAGCGCCGCCGCCGTGCCGGCCCATGCCGCCGTAGGTGTCGGCGATGATCTTGCGGCCCGTAAGCCCGCAGTCACCCTGCGGACCGCCGATCACGAAGCGGCCGGTGGCATTGATGTAGAATTTCGTGTTTTCGTCCATCATCTCCGGAGGAATGACCTTTTTAATGACTTCCTCGATGACGCCCTCCTTCAGGTCCTTATCCTTCACATGCGGCGTATGCTGCGTGGCGATGACGATCGCATCCACCCGCACGGGCCTGTTGTTCACGTACTGGATGGTTACCTGGGATTTGCCGTCAGGCCGCAGGAAATCAAGCAGGCCCTCCTTGCGGACAAACGCGAGGCGGCGCGTAAGGTTGTGGGCGAACTGGATCGGCATGGGCATCAGTTCCGGCGTCTCATTGCAGGCGTAGCCGAACATCAGGCCCTGGTCGCCCGCGCCCTGCTCATGGCCGGCATGCTCGTCGACACCCATGGCGATGTCGGGTGACTGCTTGTCGATCGAGGTCAGCACCGCGCAGGTTTCCCAGTCAAACCCCATGGCCGCGTCGGTGTAGCCGATCTCCTTTATCGCGCTGCGCACGATGCCGGGCATGTCAACATAGCAGTCGGTGGTTATTTCACCGGCAATCAGTGCCAGGCCGGTCGTCACCATCGTTTCGCAGGCAACCCGGCACTTTTTGTCCTGCGCTATAATGGCGTCAAGAATTGAATCCGAAATACGGTCGGCAACCTTGTCCGGATGGCCTTCGGTAATTGATTCCGAGGAAAAGAGATAATCAGTCATAGACATTGCGCGTATCCTTTCGCAAACAGAGTGAACAGATAAAAAATAATCACATATCAATACGTTATATTCCAGACACCTGCGGTTGTCAAACCAAAAAAAATACCCTCCCAGGGCGTGGCATGTTTGCTCCCGGTGCAGCTGTGCATACCGGCACCCCCCCCTCGGGACCGTAAAAGACCCTCGGGGCTTTATAGTCTGAAAACTTTATGATATAGTTTTGAAGCTGAACAGCCGAAAACATACCATGGCCCCGGCGACGGGTTGTAAGCCTGAGCAAGAGGATACAACCCGCAGGACTGGCAGCAGGTTATGGAAACAGAAATGATCGCAACCGGCCTGGAGTCCCTGCGCCGCGGCGCAGACATAGTCAAAACCTCCTACGGACGGGCAACCGGCATCTCGCACAAGGGCAAGCTTGACCTTGTCACCGATACTGACCGCCGTGCTGAGGAATGCATCGTCTCGTTTCTGCAGCGCGAGACTCCGCACTGCGGTATTCTGACTGAAGAACGTGACGAAATTGCCGGTTCCGGCGCTGAGCGATGGGTGCTTGATCCGCTTGACGGGACAACGAATTTCGCGCACGGCTATCCCTTTTTCTGCGTTTCCCTGGCCCTGGAGCGCTCGGGCCGGGTCGTGTGGGGTGCGGTGCTGGATCCCCTGCGCGATGAGCTGTTCAGCGCCCGCAACGGACAGGGGGCCTTCTGCAACGGCACACCCGTGCGCGTGTCAGGCCCCACGGAGCTTGACCAGGCGATGTTGTGCACAGGGTTTCCCTATGATATACACGACAGCGACGTGGACAACCTTGACCATTTCGCGCGTCTTATAAAAAAGGCCCGGGCCATACGCCGCGACGGAGCGGCCGCGCTTGACCTGTGCTACGTTGCCGCAGGGCGATTTGACGGCTTCTGGGAAATGAAACTCAAGCCCTGGGACTTGGCTGCCGGGGCCCTGATCGTGACCGAGGCGGGCGGGCGCGTGAGCGGCTTTGACGGACGTGATCTGAGCCTTGGCGCAGGCGCTGTGCTGGCAACCAACGGCCGCCTGCACAGCGCCATGCTTGACATTCTCGCACTCGGCCGGAGTTGATCTATGCGCTCTTCATGTGTTGCCGCGCTCAGCGCGGCAATAATTCTGAGTTGTGTTTCCGCCGCTCCTGCGGAAATTTATAAATATACCGATACGCGGGGCGTTATGCATTTCACCAATATGCCGACCAGCCCGAAATACCGCCCTGTATTCCCCGGGCAAAAAAGCTCCGTCGCTTTTGGCAGCTCTTTCAATGACCGTCAATACGACCATATCATCCGCATGCTGTGCCGCGAACATCAGATGGATTTCGCCCTTGTAAAGGCGGTCATCAAGGCTGAGTCGGCCTTCAACCCCCGCGCGGTCTCCAGAAAAGGCGCGCAGGGGCTCATGCAGCTCATGCCCGATACCGCACGTGACATGATGGTGGATGATCCGTTTGACCCGTACGACAATCTCCGGGGCGGCGTGCGCTACCTGCGCCAGATGCTTGATACGTTCGGCGGCGATGTCAGCCTCGCGCTTGCAGCCTATAACGCCGGCCCGGGCGCTGTTCAAGACTCAAATACCATGCCGCCCTATCCCGAAACACGCACCTATGTCAGGCGCGTCCTGCAATACCGCCGCGAGTATCTGAGCATGCGCTGACCACAGGAAGGAATATTTGAACCGTGACGACCGCAGATGTCCTGATCAAACAGCTGCCCGGCAGCGAAGACCTGCCCCTGCCCCGATACATGACGCCGCACGCAGCCGGCATGGACCTGTATGCCGCGGTTCCCGAAGATATCATTCTTGCGCCCGGAGAGCGCGCGCTGGTGCCCGCCGGCATTGCGATCGCGCTGCCTGAAGGCAGCGAGGCCCAGATCAGGCCGCGCAGCGGGCTTGCTGCCGCGCACGGACTGACGCTGCTGAACGCGCCCGGCACCATCGATTCTGATTACCGAGGGGAAATAAAAATCATCCTGGCCAATCTCGGCCAGAAGCCGTTCACGATCCGCCGCGGCGAGCGCATCGCCCAGATGATAATCGCGCCGGTCGTGACCGCGCGTCTGCGCGCCGTGGACGACCTGCCTGAAACCGGCCGGGGCAGCGGCGGCTTCGGCCATACCGGCCGCTGAGCACATCCCTGTCCTCCTCAGGAACCGGCTCACTCCTTCGTTTGTATGGTCCTGTGGACTGTCGCCCACGCATCCGTTTTAAAATACCGCAGCAGCCGGTCTATGCCGCGCGCCATTTCCCTGCGGCCGGTTTTAATGGCCCTGACCGCTCCGGGCTCAACCTCCTCGTCCGGAAAAATCTCAACCGGAAAGCGCGTGGCGATCACGCTGATTTCCTCAACGCCCGGCGTTGATGCCTTGAAATTCAGTGAGCTGCCTTCAGCCGGTATCCGCACTTCGGTTCCGGCCCGTACAAGCGCGTCGGACTGGTCACGGTTGGGAAACAGCATATAGCCGCCCGACTGCGGGCTGAAATAGATAAGCGTGACATAGCAGTCCTGTGCGGCCTTGACAAAAAACACGATCTCCTCACCCGGCCGGAACGTATCGCCCTTTTTGCCGGTGCGAAGCTCGAGTTTCAGGCTCTGGGCAGGGTTGGCGACTTCAGCCAGGCTTTCGACCGTGGAGACAAAGGGCCGGGGCGGTACATCATCGGTGGCGATCTGTTCCCGGCCGTCCTGCAGGCCGCATACCCAACCCTTCAGCCCGGCCGGGGTTTCGATGGCAAACCAGCATGTTCTTTGATCATTTGCGTGGAATTCATCGGCGATGGCGAATGCGTCGGCAGGCTGCAGTGTCGCGATGAGGGCGCTTTTCGAATCCGCTGACGCGCGCACCTGCAGCTGGGCAAGCGGCCGGTAGCGGGCTGAAACATAGGAGCGCTGCGCAAGCATCTGCGGGCTGGCCTCGAAGCGCTCAAGCAGCTCGCGCGCCCGGTCACGGTTCGGCCTGTAACGGTCGAACTGGTACACCAGGAAACAGGCCTCCATGGTTTCGCGGCCGGGCATCAACGACATGCGCCGCATGATGGCGGCATGGGCGTTGAGTGCGGCCTCGCGCACCAGGGGACTGCGGTCGCCCTCGAGCACGCGGTACAGGGATGCGAACACCTCGGGACCGCGAAAGCGGCCGAGCCCGGCCGCGGCCCGCAGGCGCATCTGGGCATCATCGCAGGTGAGCATGATTTCAGCGACATCGGCAAACACCAGGTCGCCGCACTTTTCCTGATCAAGCATCCAGTCAAGCCGTTTTGGCGCGCACGGGTCGTCTGCTGCCTGCGCCCCGCCCAGCCCGAGCATCAACAGCACACTTACTCCTGCCAGCGCTGCGCCGGCTCTGCAAAACTTCATACGGTTTCGTCTCCTTTCCTGGAGGAAGTAATCTTATGGTGTACACAGGATGTTTCCTGGCCGGCAACAGTCCTTACCCACGGGGAAAAATGCGCTGATACTTCGGGTCCTTCACAAAAAAAAGCGGGTCGGTTACTTTGCCGCCTTCGATATGTAACCGCGCGTTGCCGGGAAATCCGAACTTTTCGACATAGTCCTTCTGAATGCCGGTGCAGATCGGGCTTGCGTCGCAGTGCCGGCACTCCTGGTTCTGCCGGTAATAATACTTAATCCTGAAATTAGACAGCAGTTTGCCGAGCAGTGTATCAAACCGCCGGAAGCTGAACGTCGGCGTGTTGCCCGGGCAGAAGATACCGGCCGCCAGCGCCGCAAGGGCCTTCACCCAGCCCTTCTGAAATACAACATTCAGGAACGGGTCCCATTCCTGGGCTTCATGAAATTTCTGCCACTGCGTCCTGATTGCATCCGGATGCCTGCGCAGGAAGCAGAACGGCAGGAAACGCACATTGATCATGCTGAAGCGGTCTTTCCACACGTCAAGCGCGCCGGATATGGCCTCGCCGATGGCATGATAGTCGGAGAAGCGCACCGGGCCGTTTTTTTGGACATGCACGGCTGTTTCCGACGGGTTGAAAACAATCAGGTTGACGGTGGCGGGCCGCCATGCGTGCACTGAGGCCAGAAACCGGCCGATATCGCCGTAATTCGTGTTCGTTATGACCGTATTGATCCGGACGGGGATGCCCAGCGCGGTAAAATTTTCAATCGACTGTATAATTTTCCGGTAACTGCCGGGAACGCCCGTAAGGCTGTCATGGACAGCGGCATCATGGGAGTGGATTGAAAACAGCGCTTCGGTAAGCCCGCTCTGCTGCAGTGTTGCGCAATAGGCCGCATCAGACGTTACAATGCCGTTTGTTATGATGTTGACGGTACGGTAGCCCGTCTGCCGGCAGAAGCTGATGAGCTCCGGCAGGTCTTTGCGAATGGTCGGCTCACCGCCGGAAATATCGATGGCGCGCTTGCCGAGCGCATGGGCAAAGCGGATTTTTCTCTTATTCTGGGCGGTGGTTGAATTTTTGACGGTTCCGCGCCGCAAGTCCTCAAGGTAATAGCAGAAAGCGCAGCGCGCATTGCAGGCATAGCCGGCGTGCAGCACGAACCGGTCGGTCACTTCATAGCGGAGTAGCGGCATTTTTTTTCTTTTCCATGCGATAGCCGTATGCCTGGTACACAACCGCCAGGAAAATCAGCGCGAGCACCGCCGGCGCCCAGGCACCCGCGCGCATGAGCGAATTTTTAAACGACCACAGCCGCAGCAGGAAAAAACCGCCCACGCTGCCGAGCCGCCGTTTTATATGATAGTTTCCGCGGCCGCGCGTGATCTGCCAGGCCATAAATTGCCGCAGGCCCTCGACCTCGGCGTGATAGACCTTCTGCTGCCTGACATACTTTATTTTGAAACCGCGCGCAAGGGCCGCCTTGGCAAACACCGTATCCTCCCCGCCGGCCACCGGGAACGTGGGATCAAAACAGCCAATCCGCAAAAAAGCATCTTTGCGTATGGCCAGATTGCAGCTGCTGATACTGCCGGTATAGCCCTGCGCGTCCACCCGCCACACATTCTCAAAACCGATTGCGCCGCCTCCCGGAAACCCGAGCTGAGCTACGAGCCTTCCCAGCAGTGTTGCGGCCTCGACTGCCGTGTCGCCTGCCGCTATATGCTCATGCGCCGTGGCCTCAAGCGCTACGCGCAGCGTGTCAGGCCCGAGGCGGCAGTCGGCATCGGTGAAAAACAGAACAGCATGTGCGGCCTGCTGTGCGCCCGTGTTGCGGGCGTCGGCCGGTCCGCTGTTGCGCTCCTTGTACACAACCCGCACGGCGGGGTCGTGCGGCAAAGCCGCATAGTGCCGCTCAGTGGAGCAGTCATCGACGAATATAAGCTCGCAGCCCGGCTGCGCCTGCTTGCTGAAGGATTCGTATACAGCGCGCAGCTGATCGGCGCGCACATTGAAGCAGGGAACGATGACCGATATCATGGCCTGTTTCTCACTGCAACCATCGTCAGGCAGTACATAAGAAGCTCGGCGCCTATGGCCGCCAGCCTGAACAGGACTATAAGCTGGGTCAGCAAAAAGACGTCATGGCCACCCTGCCTGAAAATCTCCACGAACACCACCTCCCGGATTCCGATGCCGCCCGGCGAGCCCGGAACCACGAAACCGGCCAGGTATGCAACCGCGAAGCCTGTCGTGTACTGCGCAAAACCGATGCCGGGAATAGGTACCATGTATCTGCTGAGAATGCACAGTATCGCTCCGAACAGCAGCGCCGAACAGCTGTAGAGCGCTATGACGGCCAGGTGGCGCGCCTGCGGCGCGAGGGCTCTTTTTTTTATAACCACCCAAACGGCCGCGGCGGCGCAGGCCACGCCGGCAGGCAGCATCACCCGGCCACCCGTCAGCTCCGAAGCGAGTTCCCGTCCGAACGCCGTGACGAACACACATCCGAACAGGAGATACGTCACGACCAGGAGCAGGGTTTCAAACACGATCAGCCGCGTGTTTTCACCGCCTTTTACGCCCAGGCTCCTGAGCTGCAACCAGCGTGAAAAAAAATGCGCGATGTTGCCGGGCAGGTATTTGTATATCTGGGCCGCGCTGTTGATGCGCAGCAGCTTCCAGTAGGAAACCCTTGTTTCGAGCAGCGCTGCGATGATGACCGCCTGAATGCCATGCGTAAGGCAGAAAAGCGCCGCGGCGGCCGGAAGCGCTGCGCTGAACGAGAACTCGATCCTGTCCGCGTTCCGGGCAAGGGTTGCCAGCAGGTAAAAAACCGCTGCAAGCGTGGCAAGCGTGCCGAAAGCACGCAGTGTTTTTTTTATCGCCGGGCGCATCGGGCGGCCTTCAGATATACGCGGGAACTATCGCGCACGGTGCTCGTTTTTAACCTTTATCTGCTCAAGAAGCTTGCGATTGACCGAAAGCAGGTCGGCGATGAACGCGATCAGGCAGGTCTGAAACCCCATGCCAAGGAGAATACTCGCCAGAATCAGGGACTGCACATGCCCGCCGCCGGTGCCGGTGACAAAATAAAAGTACAGGAACCTGAGCCCGAGCGCCAGGCCCAGCAGCAGCAGCAGGCTGCCGACTGCCATGAAAAATTTAAAGGGCTGGTAGACGACGAATATCCGCAGGACCGTGACGGCCGAGCGCATGATATAGGCCGGGATGCTTTTGACAAGTCGCGACGGCCTGATCTCGCGGTTCACCCTGACCGGGACCGAGGTGATGGCCATAGCCTTCTGGCCGGCCTGAATAATGGTCTCAAGCGTATAGGTGTAGTCGCTGAAAACATTCAGCTGCCCGGCGCAGGAGCGGCTCATGGCCCGGAACCCGCTCGGCGCATCGGGAATGTCGGTATGGCTGACCGCGCGCACGACCCAGCTTCCGGCCTTCTGCAGCATTTTTTTTGAAAATGAAAAATCCTGTATCGTTGCGATCGGACGTTCCCCGACGACAAAATCGGCACTGCCGGCAAGAATCGGCGCCACCAGCGCGGCAATGTCATCGGCGCAGTACTGATTATCGGCGTCCGTGTTCACGATCACGTCAGCGCCCAGTTCAAGGGCGGAGGTGATGCCGGCCATGAAGGCTTTTGCCAGGCCCTGGCGTTTGGGAAAGCTCACGATATGGTCAACGCCCAGGCCGCGCGCGCACTCAACGGTCCCGTCGGTGCTGCCGTCATTGATGACGAGCCATTCAACCGCTTCGAAACCGGGCACATGGCGGGGCAGGCCGGCCAGCGTAACCGGCAGGGTCCGGGCCTCATTGTGGCAGGGGATCTGGATGATAAGCTTCACGGACGGCACCTCGTTGCAGTGTTGTCAATGCGGGTAAAACGCTGCGTGAACAGGCAGACCAGCACGCACAGGCTGAGCAGCACATGGGGGATTGCCGGTGCGCTGTAGCGGCTGAGATTATGCGAAAAAAAAGCATTAAACGAAAGCATTAAAAACGGCAGCGCTATAAACGCCGTTATGCGCGGCCTGCCCGCACACGGGCCGTAGGCGGCCAGGCCAAGGAACGCGGCTGCGCACAGCGCGTTGAGGGCTGTAAACAGCCCCCCGCCATAGAAGCACCACATGCCCCGCCAGGCGAACAGCAGCGACATGAGCGTATGCCGCACGGGGTGCCGCACTATCCACTGGCGGGCCTCGCGCTTCAGATACCCATCGGCCGCAAGTTCAGGATTGGCATGTCCCTGTGAGGCAAACCGCCTGATCACCCTGGCCCGCTCGGCCCGGCTCCGGCTGTGGAACGAAATCGCATCTTCGGGCCTGCCGGCCCGCTCAGCCGCCTCATCCATGAGCGCAAACCCGGAATCGGATGAGCGGTTCAGGCGCGCCCCCCGTCCGCCTTCTTCGAAGTCCGCGGGGGCGCGGTCAAGAGACGAGTTTTTCACCAGCTTTTTGTAGGCGCCGGGCCCCCAGAGATACAGGGCCGAAACAGCCTCATCCATGGTCATGGTGTCGCGCAGCATGCGGCCGTATAAAACAGTTCCGCCCCGCTGGGCCAGGGTTGACGTGCCGAACTGCATGTAGTTGCGCAGCATCCAGGGCCCGGCAGCAACCGCGATGCCCGCCGTAAAAACAGCACAGCACGCGAACGCGCGAACGGATTTCAAACGCGCAGCGGGTGCACAGCAGAAAAAAACAATCAGCACTGCCAGGGGCGCCAGGTAGAGGAAAACCGCTTTTGTAAGGCACAAAACGCCGTAGAGCGCGCCCGCCGGCAGGAACAGGCGCACCCTGCCCGCGCGCACGCTTATGACAAGCAGCAGCGATGCCCAGAGCATGACCGCAGCGGTCGGGATCTCCGTACAGAGCGTGTCGGCATGTTCGGGATTTCTCAAAAATACCAGCCATATCAGCACACACGACAAACATGCCGCAAGGGTGCTGCGCGTCAGCTCGACAGCCAGGGCCGCGGCGCCGAGCAGCACCAGCAGCGCCCAGGCAATGTTCACCCGCTTCACCTGCCGGCACAGGCTGCCGCCGGCCGCCTGCTCAAAATCCATATTCGGCGAGAACGCCGGATGCAGGCGCATGAAAAGCGCGGCCGCGGCCGGAACGACCGGTTCGCGGTAATTATCAGGCGATGGCTCTCCCGCGGCCGGCTCCTCAATCGAAAACACGCCCCAGACATTCAGGTTAAAGCCCGCCCGCAGGTTCTGGCGGGCATCATGTGTGATAGGCGACTGCGTGAATACGCTGTCAAGCCGCCAGCACAGCACCACAATGACCGCCAGCAGCAGCGCCCGGTACAGCAGGTGTCGTTTCCCCGCAGGTATAAGCGACGGCGCCTTCATGGCTCTCTACCCGTGTTCATTGCGTACGATGCGGCCAGGCCGCGATACAGGTCCATATACTTTTCAGCTATGCTGCTGATCGCATAGCGCTCTTCTACGGTCCGGCGTGCTCCCGCGCCGAGCCTGCGCGCAAGGGCTTCGTCGGAAATAATTTGTTTGACAGCGTCGCTTATCTGGTCCGCGCTGCCGGGGTCGACAAGGATTCCGTTGACGCCGTTGCGGATAACATCAGGCGCGGCCCCGGTACGGGTGGCGATCACGGGGAGCCCTGCGGCCATGGCCTCCAGAATGACATTTGACATGCCTTCCGACAGCGACGGCTGCACGGCAACCGCGGTATTGTCAAAAAATGTTTCCACCGAAGCGGTTTCTCCGTGAAAGACGACCGCGCGGCCAAGCCCGAGTTGCTCGGCTTTTCTCTCAAGATTGCGCTTCTCCGGGCCGTCGCCGACGATTTCAAGGCGCAGGCTGCCGCTTTCCCGGTACAGCTGGGCAAAGGCATCCAGTAAAACGGTATGGCCCTTGCCGCTGATCAGCCTGCCGACGCATATGATCCGTGTGCGTGCCTGCGCGGGCCCGTTTCGGGGAGCGAACCTGCGCGTATCAACGCCGTTCGGAATGCAGACGACCTGCTCGCGGGAAAACCCCTGTTCCAGGGCCTCGCGCGCCGAGGCCGCCGAGGTGACGGCCAGGCGGTCAGCGCGGCGCAGCACTTTTAAAATAAATGCCCCCAGGAACACCTTCGACAGGGACGAAAAATCGCTTGTAGGACCTGAGCTGGTTATTTTAATGACTGTCATTTTTTTAAACAGCAGGCCGGCAATAACAGCGGCCGGCGAATGGAATCCCTGCAGAATATGGCAGTGGATAATGTCGTAGCGCTTTCTGTTCAAGGCCATGAAAGCAATGCAGGAAACAGCATACCACAGGGAAAACAGCAGCGGCGCTTCGACGGTACGTATCCGCCGGTGAACGGGCACGCCGCGTATCCGCTCGAGCACGGGCAGCCCCTTGAAAGACCTGGTGAGCACGCTGACATCGACGCCGCGTTCCTGCAATGCTTCAGCAAGCAGCAGGGCCTGGTTTTCCGCCCCGCCGCAAAACGGGTGAAAATACGACAGGGCCATCAAAACGCGCGGTTTCCAGGCATGGCCGTCGTGCATGCGCTGCGTTTCCCGGCTGGGCCGTATCGCGCCGCCAGCGCGTTCCGGCACGATCAACTCACGGTACAGTGCATGGTAGCTGGCGGCAACCTGCTCTATGCCATAGCGCGATTCTGCGAGCGTGCGGGCAGCCCGCCCGATGCGGTCGGCCAGATCCGCATCAGACAACAGCCGCTGGACCGCGTCATTGATCTGCCCGGCGCTGCCGGGATCGACCAGCAGCCCGGTTGCGCCGTCCTGAATAATATCCTCGGCCGCCCCGGTGCGCGTGGCGACCACGGGCAGGCCGGCCGCCATGGCTTCCAGAATAACATTCGACATACCCTCCACCAGCGAGGGCTGCACGAAAATGCATGTACTGTCGAACCGCCGTTCCATGTCCGGCACTGAGCCGTGGAACCTGACGCTGCCGGCAAGGCACGCGCCGGCCGCAGCGTGCCTGAGGCTGTCCTCCAGCGGGCCGCTGCCGAATATGTCGAGCATAAGCCCGGCGTGCTCCCGTTGCAATAAAGAAAAAGCATCGAGAAGGACATCCAGACCCTTGTTCGCGCCCAGGCTGCCCGCATACACTATTCTGCCGCGCGCACCCGTATGTCCGCTGGCCGGCCGGAAGCGGGCCGCATCCACGCCGTTTGGCATTACCGCAATCTGCCCATCAGGAAATCCGTGCGCATGCGCCTCGGCAACCGATGACCGGCTAAGCGCGATAATGCGGTCGGCATGTTTCAAAAGGCCGAGCATCCAGGGGCCGCACAGGCAGTTCTTCAGCATCGTGAAATCGCTCAGGGCTCCGGAGCTGGCGACCTTGATAATCACCTTCTTGCCGAACAGCAGTTTCATGCACAGTGCCGCCAAACTGTGGAAGCCGTGCAGAATATGGCAGTGAATGATGTCATATTCCCTGCGATGGGAAACAAGATATACCAGGCATGTTAAAAAATACGTCACGCCGAACAGCTTGCCCCGGTCGATGACCCTGATGGACCGGAGGACCGGAACACCATCCACATGCTCATCATCCGGCAGCCCCGGCACCCGGCGCGTCAGCACCGCTACGCCGACCCCGCGCCGCAAAAGCGCCCGGCAGAGCAGCAGCGCCTGATTTTCCGTTCCGCCGACCACCGGATGGAAATTCGAAAGTATCATCAGCACTCTGGGCCGGCGCATGTCAGCTGTCACGGCTGTTCTCCTGCTGCGCAGCGGCACCTGTGCGCCGGCGCACCGCCTGCACGCCCACGGCCAGGCTTATGACCATGAAGGGTATGGCGGGGGTATTAAACCGCGGCAGGCTGTTCGTCAGCAGGGCGTTGAGCACGAGAAGACACAACGGAGCCGCAGCAAACGCGACCAGTTCGCCCTGTTGTTTGAGCGCGGCATACAGGCACACGCAGACAAAGGCCGCATATGCGGCCGCGCCGAAAGCCGTCCAGAAGCCGCCGCCGTAAAAACACCACATTCCGCGCCAGGCAAGCGGCAGGCTCGCCGCCATATGCCGGAAGGGGTGCCGGGCGATCATCTCCAGCGCTTCTTTGCGCAGGTATGCATCGGCGGCATGCGCTGCATTGGGGCGGCCAGCCTGCTCGAAATAGTGCTGCATCCGCACGCGCTGCGCTCGCGCAACGGCATAAAATGAAACCGCATCTTCAGTCCTTCCCTGCCGCTGCGCGACAGTGTCGTCTCCGGCAAAGCCTGCGTCGGCCGAGCAGTTCAGCCGGGCGGCCCTGCCGCCGCGTTCATACTCAAGGGAGCTCACATGCAGCGGCGTACCGCGCACAAGCCGCCTGTATGCGCCGGGCCCCCAGCTGTGAAAGGCGGCCCGGTACTCAAACGCGTCCATCCGGTTTATCAGGGCGCGCGTATACAGGGCCAGCCCTCCCCTGTCCGATATTTGCACGCTTCCGAAATGAACGGCATTGCGGATAAGCCAGGGGCCGGCGGTGAGCAGCACGCCGATACACATCAGGCCCGCGTATTTCATGAGCCGTGCCGGCGCCGCCGTTGTGCGCATCGCGGCCGCGACGGCGGCGCCTGCAATCATCAGGGGCGCGGCATACAAAAATATCGCCTTGGTGAGCGCCAGGCCGCCCAGCGCCGCACCGGCGCAGAGCGATGTCCATGGCGAGGGCCGGGTCGCAAAAACCCCGAAACACAACGCGCAGGCAAGCATGCACGCCGAGGCAGCCATTTCGGTAGTGAGCCTGTCGATGTTCGCGGGGTCCCGCAAAAAGCATGCGAACACAAGAACCATCACGACAAGCGCTGCAGGGCCGCTGCGGCTGAGGCGGTACGCCAGCGCCGCACTTGCGCACAGCACCGCAAACGACCACAGCAGGTTGATTCTCTTGAGCGTGCGGCTGTCAAAGCCGCGCCCGGCGCAGTCGCCGTCGATGCAGGCCCCTCCCTCGCCGAGCAGGCCCATATAGGCCGCGGTTACAAGCACCGGCAGCGGCTCGCGGTAATTATCCGGCACGGGCTTCGCGCCCGATGGCCCGCTTTTTGAAAACACGCCCCATGCATACAGATTCCAGGCCGACTGCAGGTTCTGCCGTGCATCGCTCCGGTTGGGCGCGTCGGTAATGCGCCTGTCGAGCTCAGCGCACAGCAGCGCCGCCGCTGCCGCCGCCAGCAGGCACGCAATCATCCTGCGGGTTCTGTTCTGTGCCGCCACGGGCGCGTCCTCACACGTCTGCAGGTTTTACACACTGGCATCTTCAAACCTCAGGCGCAAAAAATTATCGATCGCCGCTTCAGGCCGCATGCGCGCAAAAACCGTCGAGCGGCTGATGGCGCTGACATTGAAAACGCTGTGACCGCGCCATGCCCTGAGTATCGCAGCGGCCAGGTCTTCGGCAGAGCCATTCGCCGCCAGAAGGCCGGTGGCCTGATCCTGCACCAGTTCATCGATGCTGGAACCATACGTGCCGATCACCGGCACATCCAGCAGCAGGCTCTCAATGACCGTATTGGGCAGATTATCGACACGCGAAGGCAGCACCGCGGCAACGGCTTTCCGCACCACGGCGTACAGCACTGCCTTTTCCTGGGCGCCGATGAGCGTAATTCTTGATGCCTGCGGTCCGAACAGCCGGGCACACTCCTGCTGCGTTGCAGCGTCGGCGAATGTCCCGCACCAGACCATGCTGAAATCCGGCGCCTGCTGCCAGACGATCGGCAGCGCATGTGCCAGAACCAGGGAACCCTTGCGGGGCGCAAACGAGCCGAAGTGTATCATAAACCTGCCGGGCAGGCTGAACGGCAGTACAGCGGCCGGCTGCGCATCGAGAAAAGCAGGCGGGCGCAGCACGTCCGTGTGTATGCCCCACTGATTGGTGAATTCCCGGGCCAGAAAGCTGCTCGGGGCGTAGACGCGGTCGGCCCGTTTGGCCGCGGTCTTCTCCAGAAAACTCATCAGCCTGAAGCCCGCGCCCTTTTTCCCGTCAGCCGCAAACCACAGGTCGCGCTTGGAGCTCATGCGCATCACATGCGGCCGCTCCGTTCTCCTGCGCACCAGCAGCCCGCAGCAGCCGCAATTGGTGCTCTGCACAATGTCAAAACAAGCCTGCCGCTCACGCGCATCAAGCGCGCGGCTCAGATACCAGGCATTGTTGAGAGAGGCGGCCGGCCCTGACCACAGGTTCCCGAACAGGCGCACGAGCACCCAGTTGACCGCCTTGCGCATAAAGCTGTCAGCGGCGATTATTTTGACGCTGTGTACCAGTACCCCGTTGACGGTCGCGGTTCCGGCCGGGCCTGCCGAGGCCACGAACACTTCGACCGCGTGCCCGGCTTCGCACAGCGCGCGCGTTATCCGGCCAAGATACGTGCCCAGACCGCCCGAGGTGCCTGTTGCGGTTATAAACTCATTTGTTAAAAATGCGATACGCATGGTGTTCACGGTATGCGGGCGCCTGACGCGGTAAAAAGCTCGGCCGCCCGGGCGTTCAGTTCACGGCAGCAGTCCTCAAGCGGACCGTCGTTCTTGACATGCAGGACCGCGATACCCCGGACGGCCAGCTCGTGCGCGGCCGCGGCCAGGCAGGCCTCAAAATTGCGCTCCAGCTGCGCGCGCCGCGCCGCGTCCGCGTTTTTCAAGCGCGCGGGGAGTCGTCCCCGGGCGGCAAGCCGCGCCGCGCGGCTCTGCGCCGGCGCATCAACGCAGATGACCGCGTCCGGCGCGGGGACTGCGGCGATATAGGCCCGCACCTTATCCGGATCAGCGGCGCCCGCGCAATAGCCGAACATCGACAGCGCCCTGCTGCAGAAACCCTCGTCCAGCACCAGCGCCTCGTCCTGTTTCAGCATTTCCGCGGCCAGCTCATAGCCGCTAAACAGGCGTACCAGCCACGTGACGAGCAGGACGCTGTCCTGAAACTGCTCCGGACGGCGCAGTATGGCGCCGAGCGTGCGCACCAGCCCGCCGTGATCATCAAGGAACCTGTCCAGCGCTTCACAGGAAAAACGCGGCCGGGCATACACCGCATGCAGCCAGCGTTTGCCGCGCGCATACGAACAGTACGCAAGCGGGCGGCGCAGGTCATACCAGCGCGAACGCCGTCGCAGCGCGACATACAATGCCTCCTCTGCCTCAAAGGCCTTACAACCCAGGCTGCGCGCATAGCGGCACAGCTCGCGTGCCAGTGTGGTTTTACCGGCGCCCGGCAACCCGAGAAACTCGACATGCGTCTTCACAGCATCTCCCAGACAGCGGTTTTGACCGCGAGCGCCACGGACGCGTACGGGCCTTCGGCGTCAACAGTCACAGCCGTCGCATCGGCCCTGATGCTGTTGACTGCGCACACCTTCTCTTGCAGCCGTCTCAGTGATGCGGCAGGTTTGCGTGCGTTCAAAACCTCGGCTGCGGCCTGCAGTACAATCATACGATCCGGCGGTGCAAGGCGGGCATAGAAAAAACGCTCGAGGCGGGCAAGCAGGCCCCCCGGCTGTTTCTGCAGCCGCGCTCCGTCCATGGGCTCTTCCATGGCATTGAATTGCCGCAGGGGAAAGCGCTCACCGATGACAACACATCCTTTGCTCCTGAACGACTGCGCGCTCCGGCTCTGCGCATAGCGCTGCCGGGCCACATACGCCCACAGCAGTGCGTCCAGGGTCCGCGAGCAGAACCCGAAAAAACGCGCCGCCGGACCGATCCCGCGGCGTATGCAGTTTGCAGAGAGCATATCGGCCCTTTGCCGGGCTTTCGTAAAAAAAATGTACGGCCCCGCTGATTTCGGTATGCCGAAATACAGCACTCTCACCTCCAGCTTCCAGCCGAGCCATGCGGCAAGGTCGCGCGCCAGCGTGGTCTTGCCCGAGCCGTCGGCCCCGACAAGCGCAAAAAAAACGCCCCGGTCCGGGAGCGTTTTCTTTTTCTGACCATGCCCGCGCACGTTTTTCAGGCGCGCTGCCGCCGTAAAGCGGGCACGGTTCACCACGGATGCTGTACAGCAGTTTTTCAGGCTGCGCGTCAGCCGTACTTTAAAACCCAGAAAGTATGCAGGCGTGACCCGGCCGGCGCTGTAGCGCCGGAAAAAACCGGCCATCAGGCGCTCGTCCAGCCGCAGCCCGGAGGCCTGCAGATGCCGGCCGATATTCTCCGCATCCACACGCCCAAGCAGCCAGTCGAACTCCGCCCTGGCGGCAGCGGGAATCACTTCGCGGTACGGCCGCAGCAATGCTTTCGCCAGGTCCCGGAAGCGGGCCTTCAAGGCCGTGCGCACGGCCAGCACGATCAGTTCGCGGGCGTACGCGGGGATCGCGACATCAAACAGCGTCACGCATTCCGACAACAGCCACTGCTCTATTGGCAGATGATAGTTCTTCGGCCTGCCGCCGGTAATAATCCTGAAATGCAGGTGGATATGGCCGAGCCTGCCCGTTGCGCCGTCAAAAACCAGCCAGTCCTCGATGCCGGGATACCGCGATGAGGGCTGCGGAACAACCTGCTTGCAGCCGGCCTGCCGCAATATACTCCTGCACGCATCGGCCTGGGCGCCGTCAACCAGGATATCAAGATCGGTTTCCCCGGCAAGCGCTTCGCCGAGGTGCTGGTTGCTTTTCCAGTGGCAGTACCGTATCGGGTGGCGGTTCAGGGCGGCAACCAGCTCTGCAACGGCGCGTACGTGGCTCATGACCGTGCCGCCCTCACGAAAGAAAGATAGCGTTCGGCGCGCAGCTGCCATGCATACTGCGCCGCGTCGCTGCGCGCCCGGGCTGCCATCGCCGCCGCCGCGCCGGGATTGTCAAGCGCCCATTGCAGGCCGCGAGCCAGGCATTCGGCGCTGTCGGCTTCAACCAGCACGGCATTGTGGTCATGCCGCAGCACCTCGCGGACAACCGGGAAATCAGCCGCAATAATGGTTTTCCCCGCGGCCAGGTAGTCAAACATTTTCATGGGCGACATATACGCATGCGCGGATGCGCTGGTATAGGGCATCAGCACGATGTCGGCAGCCGCCAGCCAGCCCGGCAGCGCCGTAGCGGGAATATGGCCGGTAAAGCGCATGTTGCGCAGGCTGTTCCGGGCCGCCATGGCGCGGTACGGTTCCATATCATCAGGACTGCCGCCGATGATGAGAAAAAAAATATCCCTGAAGCGCTCGGCACAATACATAATATGTTCAATGCCCCGGCCCGGATACAGGCTTCCGCTGAAACAGACGATTGCTCCGGCAGCGGGCAGCCCGAGCCGCTCGCGCAGGTCCTGCCGGGCCGGCAACCCCTCATGGCGCTGCGGATCCGCACCGTTGGGCAGTACCGCGATCCTGCTTTCCGGCACTCCGGCCTCAGCAAAAGATTTCCGGCCCGCCTGCGTTGTAGTAACGACCCTGCCCCGGCACCGTGGTCTGTTCATGGTCTCGATAAAACGCGGGAAAAGACGGCTGCCGGAAGGCTTTAAAAAATTATGGCATTCGAAGACGAATGGCGTGCCGAACCGGGCGGCCGTCAGCGCCAGCTCAATCTGCCGGGCGTTGATCATGCGGGCGCCCGCCAGCACCGCGCCGCACAGCGCCAGAAAGGCGTATCCGTTTCTGCGTATCGCAGCGGGGCAGCGCTTGAAGGGATCGTAAAGGTAGCGTATGGAAAAATTTGGGGGCAGCCCGTAAAAATCCCACAGTGTGCCCGCGCAGCCCAGCTCATCGAGACTCAGGGCCTGGCCCCTTGGAATGATCAGGTCAACTGCTGCTCCCCGGGAGGCCAGGGCGCAGCACATGTTCATGACACAGACCGCATCAGCAGAGCGCGACGGGATGGAACCGGTGCATGTCAGATATGCGATTTTATACATCTGCTTTTTCCGCATCACGCGCAGAAGGCCCCCTGTATTCATCCCATCTGATGCGCCATCCCAGCAGGGCCATCATATTGGCAAGCGCCGCGACCATATCGCTGAGCGCGCGTGCAACGCTGCTGAAGCCGTGCACGGGGCTCACCGGAAGGATGAGCACCCCGGTGATGATTTTTTTCAATAACCCGAAAAACAGCGCGATTTTCTGCGACGCCGCCAGCTCGGCATAGCCGGGCTTGAGATTGCTCTTTCTGAACCTGCTCTTGAGCAGATAGGAAAGGCACATCCGTTCCCGGGCCAGCACCTCGAAGACGGGCGCGTCCGCAGTCCACATGATGACAGCGCCCTGCCGGGCCGCCCGGTAAAAAAAATCCGTGTCAGAGCCGCCCGCCGCGCCAAAGCCCTCATCAAAACGAAGGCCCCTCTGCACGGCAAGCGTGTGAAGGTTAAAGAGCACGTTGCCGGTTGCGGCCGTGCGCAGCGGTGTTCCGGCCGCGCGCCGGGCGTTTTGAAAAAAATTCCCCTCGATGATCCAGCGCGGCGTTCCCGGCGGATAGACGGTTTCAACATAACCGGCCATGACATCGGCACCCGAGCCGATATAGCGGTCCCAGAGCGTGGCCAGCCAGCCGGGGCTGACATACTCATCATCGTCGATAAACGCCAGATCGGTGATGCCGATCTTCACGGCCCGCTCTATCACATTGTTGCGGGCAAAGGGAATGCCCCGGCGCGGCTCCACGCCGTAATGCACGGCACAGCCCGCAGCTGCGCTGAACCTCTCTGCAACCGGGCGCGCCGAGCCGGCCGGGTCGTTGTCGGCGATAATCACGCAGACATCGACAGCGGCCGGGCGCTCCAGCTGCGCCAGGCTCTGCAGGCAGCGCCAAAGCTGCTCAGGCCGCCGGCAGGTACAGACGCCGACGGCAAGGTTTCTGGCTCCCATATGTTCACACCGCGTCAACGGCAGCGACCTCAGCGGTCTATCAGCGCGTTGAGAATTGAAATGTGCTTTTCCATTGAAAAATTCTCCTGCACGTGCCGCCGGCCCTGCCGCCCCAGCGACAGGGCGTAGTCCCGGTCGTCCAGCAGCCTGAGCATGGCATCGGCCATGCCGTCGACGTCGTGCTCGCCGACCAGCAGGCCGGTCTGCCCGTGCAGGACGGCATCCGGAATGCCGGCATGCTCGGTCGCAACGACCGGCAGGCCGGATGCAGCGGCCTCGAGCACGGCAACCGGCATGCCCTCCATATCCCCGTCGTCGGCCGTTATCGAATGCTGAACAAAGCCGCGCGCTCTCTCGTATACGTTCTGCAGCGCGGGGGGATCGACTACACCCGGGAAGGAAACGGCGTGTTCGCATCCCAGGTACCGGGCGATGTTTTTACAGGCATTCAGCAGCGGCCCCTCGCCCGCGAAATACAGCCGCGCGTCGGGGTGGGACTTCAAAACCCTGGCGAACGCCAGCACGGTGTAATGCGGCGCTTTCTTGTTGACGAACCGGCCTGCGGCCGCGAACGTTTTTTCGCTGCAGCGCGGGTTCACCAGAAAAAACGCCTCCTGCGGTCCGTACGGGGCATAGGTGATCTTTTCCCTGGCGGCCCCGAGTTCAACCAGCGCGCCGATCATGGGCCGTGACACCGCGACGATCGACTCGGCATAATCGAACATCCGGGCGTACTGTTCACGCCAGCGTTCCACGACCCTGCGGACCGATATGTCATAGCCGTGGAAGTGCACGATCAGCGGCAGGCCTGCCTTCCGGCAGGCGTTCAGGACGGCCGCCCCGGTCGGCCCGTATTCGGCGAACACCTTGTCCACCCGGTTGCGCCTGAAGGAGCGCAGCAGCGCATCCTCCTGCAGGGTCGTGCCCGCTGAAGGGCGCAGCCTCTTCAGGAGTGCGTCCATGCGGCCGGGCTGAAGAGGCGCCTGTCCTTCACAGCAGCCCGGCAGGGCGCCGCCGTAATAATACACGACACGGGCTCCCAGCAGCCGCCGGTGCGCCAGGATAAAGGTTTCGCTGGCGGCCGACTTATTGGGCGATATGAGGGCGATTGTCTTCATCCCCTATTTCCTGGCAACGCCGTAAAGACCCGGCATCATAGTGTTTTTGCTGAATGCCCCGGGCCGGACATCACCCGCAAGCAGCCTCCGGATCACGGGCGTCAGTACCCATGAAAAAATTCTTCTCCTGGCTTTCGCCATGGGTTTCCGTCGGGCCCACAGTCCCAGCATCTGGGCCAGAGCCGCATTCCAGCCGCCGGTCGGCCGCAGGACAATATCGCTGTAGCCTGACTGCGTCAAAATTTTTTCGAGCGCAAAGGGGGTGTACCGGAAGTAGTCGAAGGGAACCTCATGCAGCGGCCACACATACGGAACCGTAAAAAAAAGCAGGCCGTTGTCCTTCAGGACCCGGTTCACCTCTCTCAGGGCGCGGTCGGGATTTACGATGTGCTCCAGAACCTCCGTGGCCAACACGACATCAAAAGAGCTCTCCGCGAACGGCAGCGTTTCGCCGTTCCAGACGATATCGGGCCCGGGTCCGCCATAGTCAAGAGCCGCGGCGATATCCAGACCGATGTACTCTGTAACCCCTGCATACGCAAGAATATAGTTTTTATAGGGCATCCTGCCGCAGCCGTAATCAAGCAGGCGGCCGGAAAACAGGTTGCGGTTCTCCCGGATTGCGGCAAAAATTGCCGTCCGGTGAACGTACCTGTCAAGATTTCCCCCCGTCAGCTCCGGACGGGTGTAGGCATTCTCGTCAGGAACCGCCCGCATGCCGGCCGGCGGACTTGATTGTACAGGCGCACACACGGGCCCGGGCCCCGTGTGTGCGCCGTGGCGCCGCAGGCTTTCGCGGTACTCCTGCAGGAACGGCGCAAGCGGGGCGTCATCACCCCTGTCTATCCCCCTGATGGTGCTGTGCGTAAAATGTATGAATACCACGGAATAGACGCCATTAATCAGAACAGTGCCGTCGCGCTGCACGCGCCGGCATTCGAGCCGGTTCCAGTTGGCCACATTGCAGCCGCGGTGCCTGATGATTTTCACCCGGTCAAAATATACCGGCAGCAGGTTGAGGTGCGCCTGGTCGACAAACTGTCCCCGCGCGGCATTTTTTTCACATACATATAAACAGGCCGACGCCCACCATGCAAGCGCGGGCAGCGCATCCCTGGTAACGCCGACAAAGCCGCCGTTGTAAAGTCCGGACGTATACAGGGTGAAAAAATTCGTGCTGTCGGCCTGCGGGTCTGAAGAGCGCCAATGCGGCGTCAGGATAATGTCATGCGTCTCAAGTTCATCAAACAGGAAACTGTAGTCGTTAAAAAAATGTATGTCGTTATCAACATAGATAAGCGCCTCAGCGTGCCCGCGCTCCAGCAGATGCTGTAAAAAAACAGGTTTCATGGCCCACCGGAAGGCGTCCATGGATACAGCGCGGTATTTCTCGAGGATCTTCCGGCCCGTGCCGTTCATGCAAAGATCGTCGGTGCCGTACAGTCGGATGCCGTGCGAGCTTGTTATGCGGTCCGCGCCTGCACATGCAGCGTCGCTGATAAAAACATTCAGGACGACGTCTGAATTAAAACGCATAAGTGAGTCATACAGCGCACACACATACGGCATATAATCCAGCGTGCTAATCGTGCAAAAACTCATGGCATTCATCGCGTTCGGCTTTCCCGGAATCAGGATTTTTGGGACAAGGCCGCCCGTACACAGCGCACGTAATGGCGGTAGAGGTCTACATCCTTTTCATACGCATACAGCGGGGGGGAAGGATTGGAGTCGGGCCAGATGATCGTGCGCCCGGCAAGCGCTTCGCCGACTTTACCCCTGAGGTCGCTGCCAGCGCTCAGGCTTTCATAATCATACCTGAAAAAAACATTATCCCATATCTCTTTCGAATGGTAGGGCGACAGGCAGGCGAATCCGGTAAAGTTTTTATGAACCTGATGAGCATTGCCCTGCCATGACGCCCCGCGCGCAAATTGCATGGCATAGAAGTCGTTCAGCGTGCCGCGGTGATAGCTCTTGTGAAAGGCCATGAGGGTATCGCCCAAGGTCCCCGCCCAGAAAAAACACTTCCCGCCCAGCTCGGCGCCGATTCGTTTCAAAGTCGGCAGCCAGCGCATATGCCGTGGGTTCGAATACAAATCTCCTGCTACGATTTTCGCGCTCAGATCAGCCCCCGTTTCTTCGTTTTTGCCGTCATGTTCATAGATGCGGTTTATCAAAATCCCGTTGTCGCTGACCCACCGCTTAACCAGCGGAGCATTCGGTTCGGACGAAAAAACGTTCCAGCGTGAATCATGAACCTTGGGAGCCAGCAGAATCAGCTGGCTGTCTTTTCCCCCGGTAAGAACAACATGGTTGTAATCCGGGAATTCGTTCTCGATACCATTGATAAACGTGCTTATGTAGAACGCCGTTTTCTCTATGAAAGCACCGTTGCCGACAAAATCCCCCCCGGGAATCGGTGCGGCCGTATTGGCATCAAACGTGACGGACTCAAACGGCCGCATCTTGAAAATTTCCGCATCGATAGTTTCACGGGTATGGTACCAATCGCACACAACCCGGTCCCTTTCTGCAAAACAGCCCAGCAGCCTGTCGAGCCACACACAGCCTTTATGGCCATCTTTTTCACTCAGCCTCCAGGGTGCGGGCTTAAACTTCCGGTTAAGTCTGAACACGCCCTTGTGCTGTATCAGGCGTACAACAGACGTCGAAAGGTAAAGCCCGGCATCCCGTCTATAATAATAGCAGGGATATATACCCGCGCTTTCATCAGCGCAACCGTCGGCAAACACGACATCTTCTGCGCATAAAGCGGTATACATATCCAGGCATGTAATTTTTCTGCACCGTTTCAAGCGCCAGCTCCATCCATATCAATATCGCACCAAACCCATAGGCAGAATGCTTCTATCATTCATTCGACGGACCGCCCGGAGCGCGCTGCGGCATCTGCCGGCGCACCCCCCCCGCCTGAAGCTTCATGCTCTCCTGTGCAGACGGAGCCTTTTTCCGCCGGTTCTCAACGCGGGCACATGCGGGCCTTGATTTTTTTTACACCCGCAGCCAGTTTCTCCAGCAGATGAATCCCGGGGGACATCACCCGCTGCTGCTCAAGCACCCATTTTCTCCATGCCCTGCTGTTGGAGAATTCCACTCCGTGCAGAACCTGTATCCTGCGCACTGAATCCTCATGGGCTGCCATCGCGTAACGAACCGCTGCCGCCTTCCTGTCGCGCCTGACAAACCGGCCTGCCGCATGGTCATGGTGCAGCGTGACGGACTGAAGCGTGACAGCGGCAACAGGCTGTGTCCGTATGCCCCGGATTGCCATTTCATAATCTTCAAAGCCTACGAACATGCCGCTGTCATACAGGCCCAAACGTTCGAACAATCCCCTTCGCACGATCGAGGCGCCGCCGGGAAAACAATTCACGCGCATGCCGGGAGCGCACTCGGACGGCTCCATAAAACGAAAAACCATTTTATTATCGATAATCTCCATTGAAAAGTAGGGCATGCAGCGCTTTTCCCAGACATTGAATATTCTGGGGATAAAGACCTCAGCGTCCGGATGTTCCGCGATCGCTGCCAGTGCAGTGTCCACCCAGTTGTCGGTTTTTATAACAATATCGTTATCGACAAAAAAAAGTAATTCCTCTCCGGTTTTTTCGATCAGGAAATTGCGGCCCCCGCTGACGCCGAGGTTCACGCCGCTTGTGAATATGGTCACCTGCTTGAGCGGCGCGCAGAAACGCTCGACGGCGCGTGAATTGCGCTCCGATGAGCCGTTGTTCAGGATGTATATCGGTACGCCGGAGGGCAGGAAGCTTTTGACGCACGCAATCGTCTGGCGCGCTTTTTCAAAGAACAGGATGAGGACCGCGAAACGTTTCCCGATGTCCACGCTCAGACCCCCGCAAGGTTCTTACAACATTCACGCACATAGCGCAGCTTGCTTCCGGCGGTCGGCAGCAGGCCCCACCGGGCGAATACGGCGAACAGCGCCGGCGAGGCGCTTTTCAGTTCGATGCTGCGCGCCGGCAGAGGCTTCATATACGACCGGAGCATGTTCCGGAACATGCTCCCGTGCCCGTCTCTGCCCGCGCGGTATATCTTCTCGAGCAGCGCTGCTGCCGCCCGCACCTCTTTTCCGTTCACGGGCGCAAAACGCTCGCCGGTCATGTCAAAATACATCCCTTCCTCATCCGGTGAAAGGCGCAGGCCGATGCCGAGCAGGTTGTGCCTGCGCACCCGGTCGGCGAACGCATCCTGCTGGCGGATCCGGCAGGTGCCGGCCTGCAGGCCGTGCACCCGGTAGCGCAGCAGGACCTCCTGCACGCCCGCGAACGTCAGGGTGTCGACCGTGCGGCACCAGAGTTCGTAATCCTGGGCGTACAGGTAGGCTTCGTTATAAGGCCCCGCGCAGTTCTCAAAGCTTTTCCTGCGCATGCAGACGGTCGAATGGGCGATGCAGTTCCTGAAAAAAAGCGTATCCCGGATGTCGGCGTGGCCGGCGCGCGTTTTGACAACCCTGCTCCGGTCGCCGAACATCTCATACCAGCTGCCGCAGACACCGATATGCATCTCCCGCTCCATGAACGCGACCTGCTTTTCAAGCCGGTCCGGCAGCGCGATATCGTCGGCATCCATGCGGACTATATACCTGCCCGCGGATTGCGCGAAGCCCCTGTTCAAGGACGCGGCCAGGCCCAGGTTGCACCCGTTGTGGATAAGCCGTATGCGCGGGTCGGGGCAGGCTTCCACGATACGGAGAGTGCCGTCGGTAGAGCCGTCATTGACGATCAGGAACTCAAAATCAGTGAATGTCTGGCGCACGATACTGCCGATTGCTTCGGCGAGGTAGCGTTCACTGTTATGAACAGACATCAATACCGTAACGCACGGGGCCATGGCGTGTGTATGTTCGCATGCGATGGGGGCCCGCCGCAGCGGGTCCCGTTAGCAGGATGCCGCCCGAGCGTTGCCGGGCAGCGACAGAGCATGGTACTGCCGAGGCAGCCGGTGTCCGTTCACAACCGCACGCCTCGTTATGGCCATCCCGGACAGGCGCAGCGCGGTCCTGTATCCAGAAGGGTGTCATGGTCCCCGCACCGCGTGCGGGGTGGCGTTCCCTGAAGCGCGTGCGTGTTTACCGAGGGGCGCGCGCGGCGGGGCATCCCGTCCGAGGAACCTCAGGAGCCGCCGGCCGCCCCCCCGCCGGGGGGTATTCTCTCAAGCTCCCAGGAATCCTGCGACAATACAATGCCGCGTTCAAAATGTCCGTGTGACTTGACCGAAAACGAGACATTGGTAAAGCCGTGGTCATAGGACTCACCCGTTGCCCCGTTCATTATATGATAATTTATGAAGTAGACTCCCGGGCCGAGGTGATGCTCCTTGTAGGTCACAACGGCCCGGTAGCGGCCCGGACTGATGTTCCTGAAGCGGTGCCTGTTGCGGTCGTTGCTTTTCGACCAAAGGCAGTCGATGTTTTTCGCCTCGTTCAAAACGGCGAGAGCGAAGAAGATCTCCTCACTCTCTTCATTGATTATGAAATCAAGAAAAACCCTCAGCTCCTCAAAAGCCCCCACCTCGAAGACCCGCTCGCCCTGCCGGTTGAGCAATCCCAGGTCGACGAACGCCACACGGCCTCCATCCGAATGGCGCTGCCTGAAAAGCTCCCTGTTTCCCGCGTCCCTGTTGATCGCCGCCACGCGCATATCCTTGCACAGGTTTTCGTAGCGTATGAGCCCCTCGTTCGAATCACCGTCAAAAAGCAGCCTGCCGTGATCCATGATTATCACACGGTCGCACAGTACGCGGATCTGGTCCAGGTTATGACTTATAAAGATAAGGGCGTTCGCCTTTGCGCGAAACTCCCTCATCTTGCGCATTGACTTATTGCGAAAAGCAAGATCGCCCACGCTCAGCACCTCATCGACCAGCAGGATGTCCGGCTCGCAGTGCACCGCGATCGCAAATCCCAGCCTGACCCGCATGCCGCTTGAATACGTGCTGATCGGGGCTTCTAAAAAATCGCCGATATCGGCAAACGCAATAATTTCATCGAGCTTTGCGTCAATCTCCCGGCGCTTCATCCCGAGGATCGTGCCGTTGAGGTAAATATTCTCCCGGCCGGTCATGTGCGGATGGAATCCGGCGCCGACCGCGATGAGGGCCCCGATGCGGCCTGCAAAGGCAATACGGCCTTTATCGGGGGGGAATATGCCGGTTATAAGCCGGAGCAGGGTCGATTTACCGGAACCGTTGGCGCCGATTATGCCGAGTGCTTCGCCTCTGCGAAGCTCAAAGTTGATGTCCTCAAGCGCCCAGAATTCATTGTTCCTGAGCCGATCGGTGCCATACGGAACTCCCAGCACGCTGCGGACCGAATCAGCCACGCCATAATACATGCTGTGCCTGAGCGTGCGGCAAAACTTCTTGTGCAGGTTCTCGACCCGCAGCACGCTATCGTTCTCAAAGCTGACGGCAGGCTGGATCGGCTTCATAATCATGAAATCCCCTACGAACGCGGTGCGTTTCACAAACATGCCCCTGCGTAGAGACCGCAGGCGCTCCCTGACGCACCGTCAGAACATTTTTTCAATCACCTTTTCTTCGGCCACGTAAAACCACTTCATGGACAGCAGCAGAAGAAGAAAAGCCGAAAGGGTCAGACCCAGGAACACATCAGCGCCGGCGGTGCGTCCGAACACGATCAGGTCGCGGGCACAGCCGTGCAGATACGTCATGGGATTGAGCGCCAGGATCGCCTTCACGATGCCGGTCCTGTCTTCGGCCGTGTAGACAACGGGTGTCAAAAACATCAAAAAGCCCAGCAGGTACCCAAGCGCTTTTTCGATATCCATTGCGACTACCGTGATGATCGATGCGGTCAGCCCTATGGCCGCGGCAAAAACAAGCATAGGAACCACCAGCACGGGAGCCGCCCAGTACAGCGCATGCAGGTTGACCCCGAAGCACAAAAGCAGCACGCTCACAAACACAAAGCTGATCAGAAAATTCGCATAGGCCTGCAGCAGTTCCTTCACCAGCATGGTGTGATGGGGATAGTGCACCTGGTCGATAAAGCCCTGGCCTGCCTTCAGGGTCCGCGATGCGGCAACGACGCAGTTGGAAAAAAAACCCCACAGGGTGGTGCTGATGATTACAAACGCCGGATAGGGGAAGTCCATGGTGCCCGGATTGAGCACTCCGGCGGCGTTCATGAACACCCACGAGGCGAAGCCGAGAAGGGGCGACAGGACGATCCAGCCCAAGCCCAGAAATGACTTTTTATACTGCATGAAAAAATCGCGTCTGAACAGCTGCCAGATAAGCTCGCGGCAGCGCACGGCATCGGCGGCCATAATGCATACCGCAGCAAGCATACCGGTTCTGCGGCGCTGATGGGCTTCATAGACGGTTATGCCGGTGTGCATGCGTGTACCTTCCATATGCGGCGCCCGGGACCAGGCCGGCAACGGAGCGCGGCAGGGTTCAGTTTCCGGCGGCGCCCGGGTCAGGGCGCCGCTGCCAGTCAATGCCTTTTTCCATCGCGGACACAGGAACCGCGCGGTAGCCCTGCAGCTCCGGGCGGTGGATGCTGCAGGCATCCTTATGCCAGAAAAAAACCCAGGGCGCCTGCCCGGCGATCATGTGTTCGCACTGCGCATAGAGTTCTCCGCGTCTTACAGGATCCCGCGTTGCAACAGCCTGTTCAATCAGGCGGTCAAACGGCGCGCCCCTGTAGCGGCTGCGGTTGCCGCCCGCGCCCAGATTGGCGGAATGGAAAAGCGGAAAGAGAAAATTTTCCGCGTCAGGGTAATCGGCCCACCAGGAAAGCCAGAAGGCATCGGCTTCGCCGTCGGCCACCGCGGCCAGAAACGTGCTCCACTCAAGCTGCACGATCGAGGCCCGTATGCCGACGTCCTGCAGATAGGACTGCACAGCCTGGCACATGTCAAGGTTTTCACTGTCGGCTGTCTGGTATATCCGCATGGCAAAACCGTCCGGGTAGCCGGCCTCGGCCAGCAGGGCCCGGGCCCGCTGCGGGTCGTAGCCGTAGCCGGACGGGGCCGCGCCGCTGCGCAGCAGGGGCGGCACCGGGCCGCGCGCGATCTGGCCGCGGCCGTCAAGAATCGCCGCAAGCATGGTCTGCCGGTCGATTGCACAGTTCAGCGCCTGCCTGACGCGCACGTCCGCAAAGGGCGCGCGGCTGCAGTTAAGGCCCAGATAATAGGTATTGAGGCCGGGCGCCTGCTGCACGCAGTCTCGCCAGGCGCGGTCGCGGGCATAGCGCGCGTATTCCGATGACATGATGTCGGGAAGTATATCCAGCGAGCCCTTCTCAAAGGCGACCATGGCCGTGAAATCCTCGGGGATAATGCGGTAGCAGATACCGCTGCTCAGCGGGCCCGGACCTCGCCAGTTGGGGTTTTTCGCAAGCCGCACATGCTGGTTATGCTTCCACTCAGCAAGCATGAACGGGCCGCTGCCGCCGGCCTGCCGGCCGAAGTCTGCCCCCAGGCGCTCAACCTCTTCCCTGGGCACCACATATGCGGTCGGCAGCCCCAGCATGCTCAAAAACGGGGCAAAGGGCTCGGCCAGCTCGATTTCAAGCGTCCGGGCGCTCAGCGCCCTGAGGCCCGCAACGTGCCCGGTGCGGCCCTGCATAAAGGCGTCGGCCCCCTGTATGCGCGCAAGCACCCAGGTGCGCGGCGAGCGGGTCTGCGGCGCGAGCACGCGCTCGAAGGAAAAGGCCACATCGTGAGCGGTCACCGCGCGGCCGTTAAAAAAAAAAGGCGTCGTCGCGCAACTCGAAACGGTACGTCCGGCCGTCATGTGAAAGCGTCCAGGAACGTGCCAGATCAGGGCAGGGCCGCAGCCGGTCATCAAAGCCGACCAGGCCGCTGAAAAGCTTGGCGGCAATGCGCGCGCTGTCAAGGTCCACGATGCGGGCCGGATCGAGCGTGGCCGGGTTCTTCTTCAGCCGCACATAAATCCAGCCGGGCTCCCGTTCAACGGATGCCCCCGTACAGCCGCCCATCCAGCACGCGGCCGCAGCGCACACGAGGAGCGCGCCTGTTCTTCTGAGTAATCCTCGAACACTGGCTGCCATCTGCCGGCCACAAGCCTTACGGCGGTTTTATATGCGCGCTGCGTATTCCTAAGATCGGCTGAGGGCGCGTCCTGCGCCATGGCCCATCCCCGTATCAGCCCAGCTGCAGCCTGATCCAGGCCATGATCACGTCGTGAACGTAGACGATCTCTTCTTCCTCGAGCTGCCGGCCCGTCTCAATCCGGTGCCAGGCATGCAGGCAGCGGCGGCAGCAGGTCGCGGTTGCGTGCTGGGCGACGAAAACAGGGTGGCCTCGAAACGGGGTCTGGCGGCCGTCGTTGGGCACGGCGGCAGGGGCCAGCCGGACGCGGATAAAATCAGCCGCATGGGCGCTGACGACACCCAGCCCTCTGCCGGCAATCCAGTCCCGGTCACGGCCCGACAGGCGAAACCGCGAGCGGAACCGGGAAGCGCCCAGCTTCAAAAACAGTTCGTCCAGGCCCGCCGGCCTGCCCACACCGGGCCCTATGCTTTCAGCCTGGCCGCGGCGGCCCTGCACAGCCGCACGAGCGCGAGCCAGATGCGCCGCAGCAGGCCGGGATTGCGCAGCTTTTCTATGCGCGCACGTGCCTGGGCCAGCTCCAGCGCCGTGAAGTCGAGCCGGTGCAGGTTTTCTTCGAGCTCGAGCTCAAGCATGCCCAGCTCGTCGCGAGCGTCAACGATGCGCACCTCGATCATGTCCCAGCCCAGGCGCCGGGCGGACTCAAGCCTGCGGTGCCCCGCGATAAGCTCGTAATCACTGTTGACCGTCACCGGGTTCATGAGGCCGCGCGCTTCAAGGCTGTCCATCAGGGGCTGCAGATCGCCCAGCTGCATGCGGACCCTTTTTTTAATCCTGATCCTTTCAAGCGGTACTTTCATGCCATCACCCCTGACTCGGTTATGCCCGGCGCGCCTCAGCGCGTACTGCCGCGGGCCGCTTGCATTAACCTGTTTGTATCAAGTCGCGCGCGGCAAGTCAAGGAATCCGGTCCCGCGCCCCGGTTAATGGGGAATTTCAGGAGAGACAACGACCCGGTCCACATGTGACGCGCGGATGGTTTCAGAAATAGCGGTATTACGGAAAAAAATCGTGTTGCCGCGCCGGATCAGCATGGTGGTCATGGCGGCGTTATCAAGATAAAAGGTGTACGTGCGGCATTCCCGCTGGCAGGGAAACACGCCGATGAAGCCTTTTTTATCAGGCGTGTCGACATTGGCCGTCAGGCAGAACCGGGTGGTGGTCACGTAGGCAAACGGAATATAGAGCGACAGGCGCAGCCGTGTGCTGACTCCGCTGAGATCAAGGCCCTGCAGCGGGTTGTCAAGCTCGGCGCGGCCGATGTTGTTGTCCTCCAGAAAGCGCTGATAGCGGGGTACATCAAGATTTGTCCTGCGGTAATGCTCCAGCGCGGCCGGGGGCAGCTTATCGAGGAAATTCATAATGCGCGGCCCGCGCTTTATTTTCGTAAGCAGCCGGCCCATGACCGGTACGAGGGCGGGATAGCGGTTTTTCAGCAGGCGGAAGACGCCCCAGTCGTTGAAAACGACCTCGGTGCCCGCAGGCAGAAGCGCAGCCAGGGCTTCAACCTGTGCCAGTCCTGCCTCGGTGACATACGGCGTAACCAGGGTGAAGGCACGGCCCGCATCACGGACCCGCTCCAGCACCCGGGTCAGCTCCTGCGCACCCGGCAGCAGGCGCTCGCAGAATTCGTCCCCGTAGTAAACCCGGCGATGCTGATCCGTCAGGTACTGCAGCTTATCGGCCTGGCTGACAAAAAGCGCGTATTCCCGCTCCACGCTGCGTTCCTCGATTCAAGAAAGGCGGCTCATTCCGGCGCTCTGCGCCCGGGCCGCACGGCCTTTTCCTATGATAGGCGCTCGGCACGGCGCCGGTCAAGCCCAAAATATTTAAAGGTTGCCTGCGCTCGCCATCTGTGCTACCCATGAAAAGATATTTGTAACCTCTACGGCAGACAGCATTATGCTCGGAAACCGGCGCCATACCCGCATTGGATGGGCCATTGTCTTCAGTATTTTCCTGCTGGGCGGCCTGTACGCCGCAGCCCTGAGCAAAGCGCCCGCCCCGGCAGTGCCGTCCGCATCTGCTTCCGCCAGCCTCAGCCCGCTTCCCGGGCATGCCGATGCGCAGAAAGAGGTCCTGCAGCGCCTGCGGCGCGAACACTTCCGTACGATCGCCTGCGATGATGCCCTGGCATCGAAGCTGCTGGACCGCTACCTTGAGGATCTTGATCCCGCGCGCAGCTTTCTGCTGCAGTCCGATATCGACGAATTCGCCCCGTACCGCACATCGCTCGACGAGGCCCTGCAGGCGGCCGACCTCGAGCCGGCCTTCAGCATCTTCAACCGCTTCCAGCAGCGCCGCATAGAGCGGCTTGAAGCGGTTATCGGTCGCCTCAGGGCCGGCACCGCCGACATGGACTTTACGCGCGACGAGGAGATCGAAGCCGAACGCACGGACGCCCCGTGGATACAGAGCCCTGCCGAACTCGAGCAGCTGTGGGAAAAGCGCTTGAAGCTGTCCGTGCTCAACCTGCTGCTGGCCGGCACCGACCCCGAGGCTGCGCGCGAGCAGCTGCTCAAGCGCTTTGCCAACCAGTTGCGGCTTGTGCAGCAGACCAACAGCGAGGATGCCTTCCAGATCTACATGAACTCCCTGACCCGCTGCTATGATCCGCACACGCAGTACTTCTCGCCGCGCACCTCTGAAAATTTCAACATCAGCATGCGGCTCTCGCTTGAGGGCATCGGCGCGGTGCTCAGCGGCGAGGATGAATACACCAAGGTTGTCAGCCTCGTGCCCGGCGGCCCGGCCGACAAGTCGAAGCTCCTGGCCCCGGCCGACCGTATTATCGGGGTCGGCCAGGGAGCGGACGCGGAGCTGCAGGATGTTGTCGGCTGGCGCCTGGATGACGTTGTCGAGCTGATCCGGGGGCCCAAGGGTACCGTCGTGCGGCTTGAAGTCCTGCCCGCGGGGGTTGAAGATATGCACAAGACCCGCAAGATAGCAATCGAGCGCAGCACGGTCACGCTCGAAGACCAGGCCGCGCGCAAGACGGTGCTTCCTGTTGAGAGAGGCGGGCGCACCTACCGTATCGGCATTATTGCGCTGCCCACGTTCTACCTTGATTTCCAGGCGCTGCAGGCCGGCGACCCCGGCTACAAAAGCACGTCAAAAGACGTCGACCGGCTGCTCAAAGAGCTGACCGGGGAGCACATTGACGGCCTGGTTCTCGACCTGCGCGACAATGGCGGCGGATCCCTGCAGGAGGCCGTCGATCTCAGCGGAAAATTTCTGCGCTACGGACCCGTGGTCCAGGTCCGCAACGCCCGCCGCGACATCGAGGTGATGCGCGACAGCGATCACCGCAGCAGCTACGACGGGCCGCTGCTCGTGGTGGTGAACCGGCTCAGCGCCTCCGCCTCGGAGATTGTCGCGGGCGTGCTGCAGGATTACGGCCGCGCCGTCATCTTCGGCTCGCAGACATTCGGCAAAGGCACGGTGCAGTCGCTCGTCCCGCTCGCGCATGGCCAGCTCAAGGCCACCATGGCCGCGTTTTACCGCGTCAGCGGCGACAGCACGCAGTATCGCGGCATCATCCCCGACATTGCCTACCCCAGCCTTGTGGATCCGGCTGAAATCGGCGAAAGCGCGCTTGCCGACGCCCTGCCCTGGGACACCATCGATGCGGTCGCCTTCCCGCGCTGCAGCGACCTTACAGCCGCGATTGTCCGGCTCAACAGCCTTCACGCACGGCGCATGCAGCACGACCCCGACTATCGCTATCTTGTACGGCTTGAGCAGCACCTGCGCTCGCTCAGCGCCCGGAAAAGCGTTTCGCTTTCGCGCGCCCGAAGGGAGCGCGAGCAGGCCGAAGTCGAGCGGGCCAGGCTCGATATTGAGAATCAGCTGCGCGCCGCGAAGCATCTGCCCCTCTTTGAAAACTATGCCGAGATCGAAAAAGAGCGAGTATCCGACAATGAAACCTCCGCGCCCGACGCGCTGGTGGCCGAAGCGGCGCACATCCTGATCGATGCCCTTACCGCGCCGGACCGGGATCGGATCACCGGGTACTGCAGCCTGACAGGCGGCGCGCTCCTGCCGGGCCGGTTTGCGGAAACGATACGCGCCCAGGCGGGCACTCCATGAACGACCCCCAGAGCACGTCCTCTGCCGGCGCGCTGGACCTCATCAGGATGCCGGACTGCATACTGGAGCGCTGTACACTGCTCCAGAACCTCAACAGCATTATCATGCTGCTGGATCCCGGCCACAACATCCTGTTCATCAACCGCTTCGGCCTTGCGTTTTTCGGCTACGCGGCCGACGAACTCATCGGCCGCAATGTTATCGGCACGATTGTACCCGCGACCGACAGCGCCGGCAGGGACCTTGCGGCAATGATCGCCGACATCACCCTGAACCCCGAACGCTACGCCGGAAATGAAAACGAGAACATGTGCCGCGACGGCCGCAGGGTCTGGATAGCGTGGTCAAACCGCGCCGTGCGCGACGCAACCGGCGCGCTGCGCCACATCCTGTGCGTCGGCAACGACGCGACCGAGCGCAAAACGCGCGAGTTCAACTACAAAACGCTGCTCGACAATATTCCCCAGCGCATCTATTTCAAGGACCTCAATTCAGTCTACCTGTCCTGCAACAGCCATTATGCCGCCGACCTGGGCATCGCCCCGGCCGATATCGCCGGCCGCAGCGACTACGACCTGTTCCCCGAATACATCGCCCAGAAATACCGCGCCGACGACAGGCGCATTATTCAGACGAAAGCCATTGAAGACATCGAGGAGCATTATCCGCTGCACGGCAGGATCATTACGATCAACACCATCAAAACCCCGGTGCTTGACGAGAACGGCATCGTCATCGGAGTGCTGGGTGTGTTCATGGACATCAGCGAGAAAAAACAGATCGAAAATGAAAAACGCGCCATTGAGCAGGCCCTTGAAAAAAACACGGCGTTTCTGTCCATCAAGAATGAAATCAGCCGGCTGCTGCTGAGCAGCCGCGAGCTCAACGAAATCCTGCACATGATCTTGATCGGAGTTACGGCCAACCGGGCGCTGGGGTTCAACCGCGCTTTTCTGTTTCTGCTCAACGAGGAGACAAAGCAGCTCGAAGGCCGCGTGGCGACCGGCCCGCTGACCCATGAGGAAGCCCACAGCACCTGGGCGCGGCTCTCCCAGCAGGACCACTCCATGTCTGAGCTGTTTTACCTGCGCAAAGCCGAGATGGCCCTGGGAGACGAGCCGATACAGCTGCTGGTGCGCCAGATGAAAATCCCGCTGAGCGATCCCGACAGCCTGTTCTCGCGCCTTGTGAACCGGCAGAAATCATTCAACATCAGGGGCGACATGCGCCCGTCCCTGAGCGATTATCCCGATTTTATAGAGCACCTCGGCACCGATGCGTTCGCGCTCGTGCCGCTGACCGCGCGCGGCACGACCCTGGGCATGCTCGTGGCCGACAACCTGATAACCGGCAAGCCCATCAGCGACGAAGACGTGCAGGTGCTGCACGATTTCGCCAACCTTGCCTCGCTGGCAATCGCCAACTCACGCCTCTATGAGCAGCAGCAGGCGAACTTTGAGGAGCTCAGCCGCGCCAGCCGCGAGCTGGCCGAGAGCCAGGAGAAGCTGGTGCGCTACGAGCGCCTTTCAGCCATCGGCGCGGTTGCGGCCCAGGTCGCCCACGATATCCGCAATCCCCTGACCGCGATTGGCGGGTTTGCCCGCCGTCTCCTGCGGCAGGGCGAGAACATCCGGCACAACCGGGAGTACCTGGGCATCATTGTGCAGGAGGTCGACCGGATGGAGCATATTTTAAGCGACCTGCTGAGCTTTTCAAAACCCCCGGCGGTCGTCAGGACACCCGGCGATATCAACACGGTCGTGCGCAGCACGCTTACCGTGTACATGCCGGAAATTAAAAAGCGGGGCATCTCGTACCGCGAAACCCTCGCCGCCGACATGCCTGAAATACCGCTTGATGCCGCCCACATGCAGCGCGTGTTCGACAACATCGTCAAAAACGCGCTCGAGGCCATGCAGGACGCAGAGGCCGAACCATGGCTGACCATCACGAGCGGCCATGACGGCGCCATGGCATACGTTGCGATCGCCGATACCGGAGCCGGGATCAGCGCCGATGATGCCGATAAAATTTTCGACCCGTTTTTTACAAGCAAAGCCAGCGGCTCCGGCCTGGGCCTGACCCTTTCGGCCCAGATCGTAACAGCGCACGGCGGCACCATCACCTGGCATCCCTGCGAGCCGCGCGGAACGTGCTTTATCATCTCCCTGCCGCTGCGCGACTGAGCCGGCGGCGCGTTTTTTGCGCTTGTGCGCCGCCGCCGGCCTGATATATACTGGCGCCGCTGCACAGCGCTGCCGCACCCGAACACGGAAACCCGCCTTCATGGATGCACAGGCCTTTACCAGCTCCTACATCAAACCGTCGGAACCGTTCCTGAACGAGACCTTCCGCCTGCCGCTGCCTGCGGCCGGATTCGAGCATCAGGCCGATTTCATCGTTCAGTCGCGCTGCGGCTCCACGGTCTCAACCAACCTGATAGCGAAATACGGGCACACGGCGAGCGGCGTGCGCCTGGTTGAGGTCTATAAAAACTCCGAAAACAGCGCCACGGGCGTGTTTGTGCGCCTGCTGGGCACCATGGCGCTTGTAAAGAAGGGCTGGCCCTGCCTGTTCCTTGATGCCGCGGTCGCCAATGTCAATCCGCGCAGCGCCGCCGTTGAGCCGCTCAACACGCGAACCGCCGTTCACATGCCCGGCGCGGACGACAGCGCGCGCGGGCGTCTCTTCGGCATGCTGACCGAGTGCTGCGCCGCGGCCGGGCTTGAGGGCAGCGGCACCATCGACATTGCGGCGCTGCCGCCGTTCTGGGGCAGCTTGTGGTTCGTGCGCAAGGAGGGTTTCGCGCCCGGCATGCTTGCGCTGCTGCGCACGGCCGCCTGGGAGTTCTACGCCGGGCACTGCCTGCGCACGGACGCCGATGCCGGCCTCGACTATACGGGCGTGCAGCAGCAGATGATTTTAAAAAACTCCGCGGCTGAATATCAGTCGTTTCTGAACATGGGCCTTGCCGTGCCGGTTGAGGCCCAGGCCGCTTTTTTCAGCGTGCTGGTGACAGGCATCGACAGCCCGCTGACGTAAGCCGGGCTTTATCACAGACACAGGGAGATACACACGCATGGATACCGGACTTACGTTTGAAGAACAGCGGGAACAGGGCAGATGGAACCTGAAACGCCTGGGCATTGCCGAGCGGGAGCTTGACCGCCGGGGCCTTGAGGATGAGATCGCGCGGTTTCTGAAAAAAAAGCAGTGCCTCAGCCTGGCAACCGTCAATGCCGACGGCAGTCCGCACCAGACCATCCTCGACTACGTCAGCGACGGGCTGGAAATCATCATTGCCAGCGCGGGCGGCCATAAGTTTGAAAACCTCGCACGCAGCCCCCGCGTGTCGGTCGCCATCGGCTATACCGACGGCACGGTCGAGTCCGAGTACGGGCTGACCATCGACGGCGCGGCACAGGTATACAGCGCCCCGCATCCCAAGTTCCTGGCCGGCATGCTGAAAATGAAGAGTTTCCTGGAGGAGTGGTCGCGCGCCGTGCAGCCCATGGAAAACATCATCAAGCGCGCCATTACCGCGCGCGTGATCCGCATCAAGCCCGGACGCATGCTGTACATGAACCTGCCCGACGGCATCATTTTATCGCGCTGGGACAAAGCCTGAGCGATCCGGCGGCACCCGCAGCAGGGCCTGTTCTTTTAAACAGCCTGCTACGCGGCAATTTTTTTCATAAGCCACGCCATGGCGCCCCCCAGCACCCGCATGGTTTCCATGCCTTCCTGGTCATTGCCCACGTCTCCGGGCGCACGGCCCAGCGCCATGTTCCAGTAGCTCGATCCCGGCACGATCATCTGGTTGATCAGAAAAAAATGATTCAGTGTGTCGAAGGTGTGGATCGAGCCGGCCCTGCGCACGGCGACAACGGCCGCGCCGACCTTGCGCGCCAGCAGGTTGCCGTTCTGCCGGGCAACGAATCCGGCGCGGTCGATCAGGGCCTTCATCTCGGCCGTGACATCGGTGAAATACACCGGGGAACCGAGGATGACGGCGTCGGAGGAGAACATTTTCGCGGCATACTCGTTGAGAGAATCGCTGCCGATAACGCAGCGGCGGTCTTTTGTTTCACCGCACTGCATGCAGGCCGTGCAGCCGCGCAGCTGCCGGCCGCCGATGTGCACCAGTTCGGTCTCGATGCCCTCTTTTTCAAGCTCCGCGAACACCGTCCGTATCAGCAGCGAGGTATTACCGTCTTTGCGGGGACTTCCGTTAAATGCGATAACTTTCATGGCCGGACTCCTGTGCATGATTTTTTGCTTCAGCTGTGCTATTGTTCTGCGCGAAAAAATTGTAGAGCATGCCCGCGCATGCGTCAAGAATCAAATACGGGAACAGCCCCGCCAGTCCGGGAGTCAATGCTGTGAGAATACCGTCTGTCTGGTGCCTGTCCATGCTGTGCACGATCCTGTGGGCCGGATATGCAGCGGCCGGCGCAGCCAGGCCTCTGAGCGAATCCGAGGTCAGATCCCTGGTTGAGACCATGGCGGCCGACGGTTTCGAGCGTGCGTTCCTGGAAGAAATCTTCAGCGACCGGCGCGTGCGCTACGTGCCCAGGCTGGTACGCATGCTTGTTGTGCCGCCGGACTTCAGCGCCAGCTACGGCCGCTTCACCACAGCCGCTGAGATCCGGCGGGCCCGTGAGTTCAAAGCCGCGCAGTCTGGCGCGCTTGCCGCGGCCGAACAGGAATCCGGCGTTGACGCCGGAACCATTGTCGCGATCCTGCTGGTTGAAACCGCGCTTGGCAGCAGCACCGGCCGCAGCCCGGTGCTCTCGGTGTTTGCGAGCCTGCTGCTTGAAAGCAGCCTGCACCGCGAGGCCTTCGCGGCAACGCTCGACGGCAATCCCCGCAGGGACGACTTCATGCAGCGCCTCGACGACAAGGCCGCCTGGGCCCGGACCCAGCTCGCAGCGCTCATAACCATGCAGCGCGGCAGCGGCTTTGATGCCTGCGGCCTGCGGGGCAGCTATGCCGGGGCGTTCGGCATACCCCAGTTCCTGCCGACGAGCTACCTCGCATGGGCCAGCAGCGGTTCGGACAGCCGCAGCCCGGACCTGTTCTACATCCCCCATGCGATTCTATCTGTTGCGAATTTTTTAAAGGCGCACGGCTGGCAGGCGAACCTGACCGACGATGAAAAGCGCGTCGTCCTTTGGCAGTACAACCGCAGCAGTGTCTATGCCGACACCGTTCTTGCCGTTGCCAAACAGCTCAACGGCAGTCCCGCGCCATAGCCGATCCCCCCGCGCGGTCATCAATAGCGGACACAGGGGACAGGCGCAATAGGTAGTTCTACAGTATCTCGATCTCGCCAAGGCAGCTGCCGACCCTGACCGGTATAACCTGGGCAGGAAGCCCGGCTGGCACCCGTGCCTTTACTTTCAATAGACCTTTTGTGCTGTTTGCCCGTGACCGCACAACCTGCAGCGGGCCAATGTCAATGATTGCAGCGGGGTCAAAACCCTCGCCCCCGCTGATCTTAAGCGTAACCTTTCTGGGTTTGGTCAGCTTAGCTGAGACTATCTGTTTATAGCTTATGGCGAGCCGGCAGGGCGCAACACACATACCGTCTTGACATGTCGCCCCGCCCGCACAGTGCTCATCGCTCAAACACTCAACGCACCTGTCCGCCGCCTCGTCGCAGAACCCGCCGGGGCAGGTAACCGCCGTGCCGGCCTGGCAGGCACCGCCAGAGCACGTCTCGGCACCGTTGCAGTACGCGCCGTCTGAACAGTCTGAATCATTCAGACACTCAACGCAGGAATCGGTTGCTTCATCACAGACCTCACCGCCGGGACAGGTAACCGCCGTGCCGGCCTGGCAGGCACCGCCAGAGCAGGTCTCGGCACCGTTACAGTACGCGCCGTCTGAACAGTCTGAATCATTCAGACACTCAACGCACGCATCGGTTGCTTCATCACAGACCTCGCCGCCGGGGCAGCTCACTGGAGTTCCCGCCTGGCACACGCCGCCCGAGCACGTCTCGGCACCGTTGCAGAATAAGGTATCGTCGCAGCCGGTGTCGGTTTCGCACTCATCGGACGAAGGAGTATAATGCACGACAATGCCGTTATCGCCCGCGAAATATACACTGTCCGAAGAGGAACCCCACACTGTTTTTAAACCTGCAGGACCGGGGTTGTCAGCGGGCACGACCCCCTGCACACCCATGGGAACTGACTGTATGGCCCCCCACGACACGCCGTCATAATGCCGGATTGTTCCCTGGTCGGTCACTGCATACACATCGTCAGGTGCCGACCCCCATATTCTAAAGACTGTTTCACCGTTAATACCATCTACGTCGAATTTCGTCCACGAGCTGCCATCATAGTGCAGCAGTGTGCTGAACCCGCCGGCAAATATATCATCGGGTGATGTTCCCCAGACTGCGTACAGGTCATAGTTTGTATCTTCGAGGCCGGTGTTGAAAAGAGCCCATTCCCCGTCCGGGCTGCCGTCATAATGCAGAACAGTGCTCGACAAACCCACGGCATACATGTCGGATTCCGACAGGCCCCATAACCCGCGTATATTAATATTTTCAGGAATCCCCGGGGGCAGCCCCATCAGTTCCCATGCCGATCCCTGGTAACGCTCGACGCCATGATAGCCAAGGAAAATATCACTGTCCTGAAACCCCCAGAGAACAAAGCCCCAGCTGCTCAAGCCGCTGCCCAACTGCGACCATGTGGTGCCGTCGAAATGATAACGCCCGTTTATACCTACGACGTACACATCATCGGGCCCGTTACCCCAGATATCAAGAACACCCAGAAATTCGGGCGGAAACCCGACCCTTTCCCAACCTGTGCCGTCATTGTAATAAACACATGCCGCAGGAGGACCTCCATCCTCAATATATCCCATATCAGTACCGCCGATATATATATCGGTTTCAGACGCAGCGCCCCACATTGAGTGAACCCAGCAGTCCTCATCGACCTGCTCATAGCCCCACTCGCCAAACGCCGGCAGGACAAACAGAAAACAGGAACAAAAAAAGCCAAGCAGTGTACCCGCCAATACCATGTTCCGTTTCATCATTGCGGCCCGCCCCCTTCGTTACATATGTCGTTATATCAAGTAATCTTATAATTCACAGTATAGTCAGCGCAAAGATTCCGTCAAGCGCAGTCTTAAACATATGTATTTTTTAAATGCATGTTTTCACGGCCATCATGCCCCGCCTGCGCCGGAGACCAGGAATACATGTTTCGGAAAAGGGGAAATGATCGGCGCTTCTGAAAGGCCCCGGCCTACCAGGTCCTGAAGCGGCCGGTATCAAGGTGGACGAAGTCCGAGTCGGCATAATAGCCGACGCCGCCGGTGCGCAGCGCGGCAGCTGTCGCGAAAAGCCGCCGCGTGGACAGGTCGGTGATGCGCACGTCAACGGCCCGGCCGTCCATATGCAGGCTGTGCGAGGCCACGCCTCCTGATGTGCCCCGCAGCATGGCGTTGGTCTCGGGCGAGCGGTAGCCGGATATGATCTCGATCGTGCCGCGGCTGCCGGTGAGCGACTGAACCCGGCACAGTATATCCAGAAGCCCGGGGTCGATGGGGTGCACCTGCTCCGTGCGGAAATCACGCAGAAAGGCGGCCACCTTTCCCTGCACCGCGCTTGAGCGCACGCCGGGGGCGTGCATGATTTCCAGGCACTCCCCCGTGTGGGTGTGAAAAAAAGCGAGCGGTATTTTTTTCGATTCGCTTGCCCAGCAGGTCAGCGACGGGCTGACGAGCAGCCCGGCTGCGGCCTGTGCGGCGGCGATACAAAAACGTCGTCGGCTGATGTACGGCATATGCGGTGATCGCTTGTCCCTGCTGTCAGATTACTGCTTCAGAACACACGGGGGATCTCTTTCGCACTGTCATGCGGTGTTACGCTAAGGGCTGAAGGCCTCGATCAGCTTCCCGTCCCGACCGTATACGTCATTATTAAAACAGACAATTCCGTCTTTGTCAAACCGGGCGGTCTGGTAGGTGATGTGCACGGGCAGCGGTTCGGACAGCCTGACGGCCGCGCGCGCCTGTGCATCGATGGCGCTTTTGATCTTTTCCGGCGTCCAGCCGCCGTCCTGGCCCGCAAGCGCGAAGGCGGCCAGTTTCAGCGGATCGCTCACCCGGATGCAGCCGTGGCTGAAATCGCGCTGGCTGCGGGCGAAAAGGCTTTGCGTGGGCGTATCGTGGAGATAGACGCTGTAGGTATTGGGAAAAACGAACTTTATCCGTCCAAGGGCGTTCCACGGGCCCGGGTCCTGCCGCAGGCGGTACCGGTTCATCATGGCCGGGCTGACCGTATTCCAGTCGATACCGGTCGAGTCGATCTCGGGCGCGTCCTCGCTCCAGCCCTCGAACACCCTGATGTGGCGCTTTGCCAGTGAATGCGGGTCTTTTTTCAGGTCCGGCAGCTCTTCGTTGCGTGCGATCGCGTCCGGGATGTTCCAGTACGGATTGATTTCGATCGATGAGATACAGTCGCTGAAAACCGGGGTCTGGTGCTTGAACTTGCCCACGATCACCGGAAAGCTGAAGGCCTCCCTGCCCTGCTCAAACGCGCTGAGGCTGAAACCCGCTATGTTGACCAGAATATATTTTTCTCCGAGATCGTGGTCCTGCCAGCGCCAGCGTGCCATATTGATAATGATCTGCTGAATGCGCTCATCGACCGGCACGTTCATGGCGGCAAGGGTCTTATCGCCGATAACGCCGTCAGGTGCAAGGCCGTGGCGTTTCTGGAACCTCGCGACCGCGGCCACAAGCTGCGGGCCGTAGTGCGGCTGGGGATCCCCGTGCTCGATGTCCGGTTCGAGGTCCCCGGTCACGGCCAGTCGCCGGATGATCGCGGGCATGCGCCCGTCATGATCGCCGGGGCGGATGGCCGGCCCCGGATCGACCGCGGGCCAGCCGCCCTGCCGTTGAATCTCCCGGTACAGCGCGAGCGCTTTTTTCAGGCCCGTGTAATGCTCGTGGCCGGGGGGCAGGCCCTCAAGACAGGCGGCAATGTCAGGCGCCGCCAGGGCCTTTGCCAGGGCCTCGCGCGGCTTGAACTCGATGGACTGCGCCCGGGGGAACCGGCCCACGTCGGCATGCGGCTGCCTGATTTGTCCATAGCGGACATCATGGATGTATTTTATCAGGTTGTAGGTCAGCAGGGTGTCGAGCAGGGCAAGGTTCTGCGGGGTGCGCGTCCCGAAAAGCGCGCTGATCTGTTCGACCTCGTAGTTTTCAGGATTGAGGCCCTCTGCCTCTGCTGTTTTCAGGAAGGAAAGCACCACCCGGGCCGCAGGGCCGGGCCCTGCCGGGCCCACCCAGTACGGGTGCGGGTTTTCCGCTTCATAGACTTCCGTGAGGCAGAAAATCCGGGACGTTACCGCCAGCTGCTGTTTTTCGAGGCCCATGAGCTCGAGGTGGAAACAGCCGAGGTAATCGGCCAGCGCTGCGGCCAGGGCGGCCGCGTCGCTGTCGGTGCGCACGGGTGCGGGGCCGGGGCCGGGTGCCGGGGCTGCAGCGGCGCACGCGAAGAACAGCAGGAACAGAACCGCGCGCGCAATGCTGTTCAGTAAAAAACTGCGGCCATGTCTAACGCCTGTTTCTACCACTCCGTCATCGCTCCCTGCGGCAGCGCGGCATCCATGCATCGATTACACAGCGCCCGCAGATATACAGGCGCCCTGGTTGCTGATCGTCACACAAAAAATCCCGGCGATCCATGTCCCTTTACTCAAACCGGGCCGCGCGCAAGCAGCGTGCCGAGGAGGCGCGCTTTTTTTAGTACCCGGGGGCCTACTTCCATTTTCGGGGCCGTGGCCGCGATGCCGATGGTGATCACGCCGATGGTGCGGCAGCCAAGCATTGCGGCGGCGTCTTTCATAAGCCTGACGGCGCCGGTGAGCAGGCGCGTCATAAGCGCCGGTGCGGCCGAGGAAACAACCACCACAGCGGGCCTGGTCTTGTTTTTATTGCGCAGCTTCGGCCGCAGCATGCCCCACGGCCAGAAGGCATAACAGAGCAGCCGCTCGGCGAACCTCTTCATCACGGCCGTCACCGTGTAAAAATTGACCGACGTTCCAAGCACCAGGCCGTCCGCGCGCTCGACCGCATCGAGGATGCCGGCCATGCCGTCTTCCAGCGGGCAGGCGCCCCTGCCCGTGCCCTGCTTCTGCGTGCACTGCCGGCAGTTCGTGCAGAACTCGATATGCCTGTCGATCAGGTATATCTTTGAAGTTTCTGCCCCGGCCTGGCGCGCCGCAGCCAGAACCTCATCGATCACCGTGTCCACGGTGCCGCCCTTGCGGTAGCTGCCGACGATTGCGCTGATATGCATAGGGGCCTGCCCGGCTATCCCTTGAAGCGTTTGGTGATTGTAGAGCTCATGCCGCATGTGGGGCAGTGTACGGTCGGGGGCTTTTTCTCGACCGCCGCCAGCGCACCGCAGTCCCGGCAGACGAGGCTCGCCGGTATCCTTACCGCCTTGTCGGCCTTCTTTTCACGCGCCATGCTGCCGTCCTTTTCCGTCGTATATGCTGCGCCAGCGTAGTAATTCAAAGCGAATATCAATGCCCGATGATACCTGGCTCGTTAATGCGCATGTTCAAGCAGCATACAGGTGGTCTTCGGCGGCAGGATAGATAGTCCGCACAAAAAATTTTGCTTTGACTCCATCAGGATTTGTATCTATATCTTATAATTTAATTAAACACAACATGTGCCGCGACGGCAGGCCGAACAGCGGCTTCTGGATCATTATGAAAATACTGGTTGTTGAAGACGACAGCAAAATAGCTTCTTTCGTCGCCAAAGGCCTCAGGGAGGCGGGGTTCGCCGTTGACGTCGCCGCAGACGGGGCCGAGGGGCTGCACCTGGCGCTTTCGCAGACCTATGACGCCGCCATTGTTGACATCATGCTGCCCGGCCTCGACGGCCTTGCGCTCATCGAGCGCCTGCGGGTGAAGAAGATTACCACGCCCGTCATCATACTCAGCGCAAAGCGGACCGTCGACGACCGGATCAGGGGGTTGCAGGCCGGCGGCGATGACTATATGGTAAAGCCGTTCTCGTTTTCAGAACTGCTGGCACGCATCCAGGCGCTGATCCGCAGGGCGACGCAGACGGCGGAACCGTCCCGCCTGACGGCCGGCGATGTGACCGTCGATCTTTTGACACGGCAGGTGCAGCGCGGCGGAAGAGACATCAGCCTCCAGGCCCGGGAATTCGGGCTGCTGGAATATTTGATGCGCAATGCCGACCGCATTGTTTCAAAAACGGCCATTCTTGAACACGTGTACGATTACAGCTTTGACCCGCAGACCAATGTCGTTGACGTGCTTGTATGCAGGCTTCGCAACAAGATCGACAAGGATTTTGATCATAAAATGATCCAGACGGTGCGGGGGATGGGCTATGTCCTCAAAACACACTGACCGCATAGGGCTTGCCTTCAGCCTGAAGCTGAGCCTGCTGTACGCCCTGTTTTTTTTCATGGCTTCGGTGGGGCTTTTTATTGTCGCATATTACAGTATTGATTATCTGCTGAGCCGGAACGAGCGCGATATTATTCAGGCCCAGATACAGGAGTACCGCGCATGGTTTGAGGAGGGCGGGATCGATGCGCTGAGCGTCCGCTTTGACGAGCAGTCAAGTACCGATAAAAACGCTTTTTTCGTCCGCATCACCGGAACGCACAACAAAGCCCTCTTCGTGAGCATCCCGAAGGGCTCGGGCTCGTTTGACGCACAGCTGCTTGACCGGCTGGGGGAGCACCGGGCGGGGACATGGGTGACCATCAAGGACCTTGGCGAAACAAATGCCTGGACAATCGCATCGGCCCCCCTGCAGGACGGCCTCACGATTGACGTCGGCAAAAGCTCGGCGCATGCCCGGGCGTTTCTGTCCTATTTCCGCACGGTATGCATAGGCTTTCTCGTTCCCATGCTGCTTGTCGGCATTGCCGGCGGCGGCCTGCTGACGTTTCGCACCATGCGCCCCCTGAGGCATCTCATAGGGACCGTGCGCGATATTCTCCGCACCCGGGAAATGAGCACGCGGGTTCCCGTTGAAAAGGGCAGCGGCGAGCTTAACGAGCTTGTCAGCCTTTTCAATCAGATGCTTGATAAAAACGACACCCTCATCAGGGCGATGCACAATTCGCTTGACAACGTTGCCCACGATCTGCGCACGCCCATGACCCGGCTTCGCGGCATGGCCGAGCTGGCCCTGCGCGACACCGGGAACCCGGAGGTGGTCCGCGAAGCCCTGGCCGACTGCCTTGAAGAATCGGAGCGCATGCTGACCATGCTCAATACCCTCATGGATGTCGCCGAGGCGGAGACCGGCGTCATGCGCCTCCAGAAAACCGATCTTGCCGTCGGGCAGGTCGTGGAAAAAGTGGCCGAGATCTACGGTCTCATCGCGGAAGATAAAAACATCAGCCTGACTATAGATGTTCATGCCGATATCCATGTACAGGCCGATGCCACCCGGCTGCAGCAGGTACTGGCGAACCTGCTTGATAACGCCCTGAAATATACCGGCCCCGGCGGCGCCGTTGCCGTCCGCGCAGAGAGCCGGGACGGCCGTGTTGCCATAACCGTTTCGGATACGGGCCCCGGCATTGCCTCTCATGAAATCGACTTGATCTGGAACCGCCTCTACCGCGGCGACCACAGCCGCTCACAGCGCGGCCTGGGGCTGGGCCTCAGCCTTGTGCAGGCCATCGTCCATGCCCACGGCGGCACGGCGAGCGTTGAAAGCCGGCCAAACAAAGGATCAACCTTTACCATTACCTTTCCCGCTGCGGCGTGATGGCTGCTTTGTACCTGACGCGCGCTATCAGGATGTGCGGCCCTCCGCGTGCTCATTTTTCCCGAAACCGCATTCGCCAGGGCATTTTCCTTTTTTCTGTAACCGTCGCCAGCAGCAGGCATGCGCTTCGTTTGCCTGAGCTGCGTTTTCACAGGTGAGCGTTGTGCCGGATACAGGGTCGGAGGCTCGAACCGCCCAGGCGGCACGCCACACATGCCTGCTGCACTGACCCGGCTCTGGTTTTATGGAAAACGCCCTAAAAAAGCGCCCACGGACGCCCGCCTGCCCGGATCAACAATAAGCCCGGTTTAGTTTTTACCGTACACGATCGTTGCCTTCTTTATCAAACCGTCAATATAATCCTTTAAAGCCTTCTGCCTGTTCTGCTCCTGAAGGCTTTTTATAATATCGGGCCTTACCTCTTCAAGGGTCTTTGTCTTGGCGGGGATATGCTCCTGCGTCTGAATAATATGATAACCAAACTGGGTTTCCACTACGGGACCGATCTCATTGACCTTCTGGCCGAAAGCGGCATCCTCAAAGGGCTTCACCATCTGCCCCCTGGCAAACGCGCCCAGGTCGCCGCCGCTGTCTTTGCTCGGGCAGTCTGAATGCTCCTGCGCCAGTTTCGCGAAATCTCCGCCGGCGAGCAGCTTGTTGCGGATGTCGTTTATTTTGGCATTTTTGGCCGTTTTTACCGTTTCATTATCCGCGGCGCCTGTCTTCACGAGGATATGGCGCGCGCGCACCATCTCGGGCTCATTAAATTCTGCCTCGTTCATTTCAAAATAATTCGTGATATCTTCCTCGGCGGGAGCAGCTTCTGCCGGAACCTGAGAATCAATAAGCTTTCTGGCTTTGAGTACGCTCCCGATATCAGAGCGCAGTTTTTCAAGGGTAACGCCCTGCTGCTTGAGCACATCCTCGAGCTTGGCGCCCGGAGGAACATGCTGCTCATATTCCTTGAGCTGCGCATTGACGTCATCATCAGCAACGGCAATTTTTTGCCTGTCGGCCTCCTGCACGAGTACGGTCTTCTGGATGAAATAATTGGCAAGCTGCTGGCGCCATTCGCTCTTCATTTGCTCAAGCTGGTCGGGCGGCACCTGTTTTGATATGGCAGCCATCTGGCTGTCAAGCATTGCATCCACTTCCGCGGTGGTCAGCTTTTCCCCATTGACCTGCACGACGAAATCATCCTGAGCCCCGGCGGCGGGCGTTGCGTCAGCCGCCGACTCTTTCGAAGCTTCTGCCTTTGCAATCTCGGATGTTTGATTTTCACCCTTCAGTTCTGCCGTTTTTTTTTCATTTTCCGGTGCGGAACAGGAAACAAGGCTTACTGTAACCGCCACCAAAAAAGCGGGCACAACGACGGGCACACGGGCTGCTGAATACTTCTTCATGGGGACTCCCTTCAAAAATATTTAACCTGTATCCTCTTTTAATTTGATCAATGTCACACAAGCTGCCGGGCCTGAAAAATCGACTCAGCCCCGGCCGTCGGGCGGCACCAGGGGCGCAAGGGCCGATTGTTCAACCCAGCCGCTGTTGCCCGATGCGTCCCGTATAAAAGCATATTCGCCATGGGTTTTTTTCACGGTCACATCACGGCCTTCACGGAGCGGCCCGGACTGCGCCGCCGTGTCAAAAGGCGATACGAGCAAACGGGCATCACGGGCAACAACGACGGACCTGCCGGCATCGCGAAGCCCCAGGGCAAGTCCTCCTGAAGCCGCAAGAACAATTACGGCGCAGCACAGCGCAGCCGCGGCGAAAGGCTTCGCCAGGCCCTCATCGCGCCTGCCGGCGGCGAACGCGATGCCGCGGAGAAACACCAGCAGGCCGAAGGCGGTCAGCGCGGCGCCCGCCAGCACGCTCCATCCGTTCAGGCTCATGAAGCCCGCGGCGGTGCGCCACCACGGCGATGGCGGTTCATACAGGCCGAAATCCTGGCGGGCCAGGGATAGGTTGGCCCGGATATCGGCATCACCCGGCTTGAGCAGCAGCGCCCGCTCATAGCTCAGGATGCAGGTGCCGATGTCCTTCGTGTGGTAGCAGGCGTTGCCGCGGTTATACAGAAGCGCGGCTGAAATGCCCTGTTCCTGTTCAGCCTTCCCGTACCATGCGAGCGCCTCTTCATAGCGTCCCGCGGCCAGGGCCCGGCTGCCCTGCTCGAACGCATCGGACCTGCCCGGGTTTTCCGCACTCCATGCGGATGCCGCGCCACATGCGGTGCCGATAAGGGCCCACAGGCAGGCCAGCCTGATTGCCGCTTTAACGCTGAGTGTTCTGGGCATGATTTTTCTCCAGTTTGGTGAGTTCATCAAGCAGCATATCCCGGCACCGCCGCATTTCATCCTGGGACAGCGGACGGCCGGAATAGGCAACGGCATCGGCTGTTTCGAATACCTGCCGGATCCCGGCGCCCCGGTCGCTGAGCCGCTGCTCGACATCGGCGCGGGTAATGGCTGCCGGAGAGACGCCCCACAACCGGCCCAGGCTCACCTGTGCGGCATGGCGGCAGGAGCTGAAAAAAGCCGGCGCATCGTCTTCGGCGATGGCCCGGTCCATGTCCGCCATGGATTTTTTCACGGCCTGTCGTATACCGGCGTCATCACGGCTTGTGTTGCCGCGGCTGCGGCGGTGCAGGCAGAGCCCGGCGGCGATCAGCAGCAGCGGCACGGCCTGCAGACCCCAAAACCACGGCCGGTACGGCAGGGGCCGGAGGCTTCGCACGGCGGTCCCGAACTCGGCATGCAGCGGCGCGAGGCCGCCCTCGGGAACCTTCCCGGGCGGCTCAGGGCTCAACGCGGCGCTGTTTTGAGCGGGCTGCCGGGCTGCGGCGGGCGCTGAAGCGGCGCGGTCGGCCGTGCGGGCCGGTTCGACCCGAACGGGAATCGCCTTTGTGTTCGCGGTTGCATACGCGCTGGCATCGGGATCAAAATAGCAAAGCGAAACAGGGGGTATCTCTTTCCGTGAGGCGTCTTTCGGGATAAGCGCCTGCTCGAATTCCTTAACGCCTTCATAGCCGACTCCGTCGGCGGATCTGAACTGTGCGCTCGGGGTATAGGTTTTCCATCCGTCGATATCTGCCAGGCCCGGCAGGGCCAGTCGTTCGAAATTGCCCCGGCCGCTGACGCGCACGGTCAGGGTCAGCGGATCGCCGACCGAAACCGTGCCCGGACTGGCGGACGCCTCGATGGTAAAGCGGCCTATGGCGCCGCTGAAATCCGCGGGCCGGCCTTGTTCAGGAAGCGGCAGAACGGGCATGGCCTGCCCGTCGCTTTCAAGGCGCACCTGCTTTTCCTGCACGCTGCTGAAAAAATCATCAAAGAAAGAATCGCTGAAAAAGTCGTCGGCAAACATGCCCCGATGCCGGGAGCGCTGCGGCCTGCGGCTTTGCACCGGCACCGCCATGACAACTTCCAGGACGGCGCCCAGGGGATACTCGCCCTCTTTCAGCGCGCAGAGGGCTTCATGCCAGGTGAGCGCGGTGTAGGGCTCGCCGTTGACCGTCTCCTGTGTCTGGCGGGGCTTTTCAGTATGGTGGGTCAGCGAAAAAGCGCTGCTGCTCAACTGCGGAGCGGCCTGCACGCCTGCCCGTGTTCCCTGCCTGAACAGGGCCACGATATCAACCGGAACAACCTCGCCGACATACAGCCTGTTTTTCGCGGGATACATTTTCAAAAAAGCGGGCGCGGCGGCATCATCATCGTCTGCGCCGGCTCGCGGATGCGCTGCGCCTCCCGGCAGGCCCCCTGTGGACTGGACAACCCTGAGCTGCAGCGGATCGGTTGCAGCGCCTGTTTCCCCAAGGCTGATTGCCGGAATGGTGAAATCCCCGGGCCGCACGGGCTGCACGTTATAGAGGTATTCAACGCTCTGGCTGACCCTTCCGTTCACGCTTTCAAACCGGCTGCTCTGGCCTGCCGGAATGATCCGCAGGCCCTCGACGCGGGGGATATCGGGGCTGCCGGAGCGTGATCCCGATATGCTGACGATCAGCGTGGCCTGCCCGTCCAGGCTGATTTCATGCTGGTCAAGCACGGCATGGATCCCGGCGTCCGCCGCGGCAGCCGCAGGCGCGCCGCCCGGGATGCCGGACAGCAGCGCCAGGCCCAGCGACAGGCACAGGAAGCTGCAGCATCGTTTCGCTTTGGCTGTCAGATCCATCACCAGTCCCTCCGTGGTTCATCAAGCGCGCGGGATTTTTCCGATTTCTGCACATAGGGCACGGCATTCTCGCCGGACTTCATGGCATCAAGCAGCTGCCGGGCCTCTTCCGGCGTCATCTGGCCGGGCGTGCGCTCCGGGGCCTGGCCGGCGCCGCCGCTCCCGTCCCGCTCGCGCCCCGGGGCAGGCTGCGGCATAGTGTCTGCCGGGTTGCCCCCGCCGGCCTGCTGCGCATTGTTGTTGTCCGGGCCGCCCGCGGCCCCGGCTTTTGACTGCTGAGCGTCCGGTTTCTGGTCCGGCTGGCCGCTTCCTGCCTTCTGGTCCTGCGAGCCGGACGTGTTCTGGTTCTGTGCATTCTGATCCTGCTCTTGTCCGTCCTTCTGATCCTGCCCGCTCTGGTTCTGATCCTGCTGGCTGCTATTGTTGATTCCGCTGGGGCAGGCCTTGTCCTGCTGCTGGTTCTGCTGTTTCTGCAGTTCGGCGAGTTTCTTTTTCACAAGCTCATAATTGAACTGTGCATCCCTGTCGGCGGGATCGAGCTTCAGCGCAGCCTCGTAGGCCTGCTGCGCCTGCTGCCAGGCCTGCACGGCCTGCTGCGGCGCGTCGGTTTCACTTTTTTGGCCCGTGCGGTAGAACGCATTGCCCAGGTTGTAATACGCCTGGCGCTGCAGGGCGAGGTCCTGCGTGCGAAGCGCGGCCTGGAAGGCATCGCCGGCCTCCGAAAACCTGCCGTTTTTATACTGCGCGGCGCCCATGTTGAACTGCAGCCGTTCATTGCCGGGATCTTTTTTTGCCGCTTCGGCATACTGCTCGGCCGCATCGCCGTAGTGCCCCTGTTTATATGCCCGCTCGGCGCTCTGGGGGGATGCGCCGGCCGTTCCGGCTGCACTGAAAATCAAAAACGCCAGCACGGCTGCCGCTGCCGCCCCGGGGCGTGCTCTCCCGGCAGACGGCGGCCGGCGGCCGGCTGTTGTGATGGCGGGGGCTTTGCGGCTGAGATACGCCCGGTCGCCGATCAAAAACTCCGCCGTGAGCAGCAGCAGCGCGGCGAGCAGCGGCCAGGCAAAGCGCTCGACGGGCACTTTTTCCATGCGTCCCTGCATTTCTTTTTTCGGCAGCAGGCTCAAATTTTTGCGGTACACGGTTTCGAGCCCCTCGCCCGTCCGGCCGAAGGGTTCATAGGCGCCGCCTGCGGCAGCAGCGATTTTTTGCAGCATCTCCTCGTCAAGCCGCGACTTGACCATCTGGCCCTGCTCGTCTTTGACAAAACCCGACCGGCCCTGAAGCGGTATCAGCTCTCCGGCGGGGGTGCCCACGCCGACCGTGTAAATGGTCATGCCCCGGCCGGCTGCGTCGCGCGCCGTCTGCTCGGCATCGCCTTCGAGGTTTTCGCCGTCGGTTATCAGGATGAGGATTTTGTTGTTGGCGCTGCCCGCGAACGCGGCCTCGGCCTCACGGATGGCGCTTGATATATCCGTACCTCCCCTGGGGATGATGCGCGTGTCAAGCTCCCTGAGGGACTGATCGACCGCGCTGTAGTCAAGGGTCAGGGGGCACATGAGAAACGCGCTGCCCGCGAAGGGGATCAGGCCCACCCGGTCGCCGTCGAGGCGCGAGAGAAAATCCGCGACCCCGAGCTTGCAGCGCTCAAGGCGGCTCGGGGCGACATCGGCGGCATCCATGCTTTTGGAGGTATCGATGGCCACGATAAAATCGATGCCTTTTCGCCTGGTCTCCACCCAGGAAAACCCGGCCTGCGGCCGCGCAAGGGCCGCGCAGATGCAGCCGAGGGCCGCCACCAGCAGGGCCATTTTAAGGAGCCGGCCGGTCCGCGGCACCGACCGGGAAAGGCCGGGCAGCATCTGCGCAGAGGCGAACGCTTCGAGAGCCCTGGCGCGGGCCCTGCCGAAGAGCCGCAGGAGCCAGACGGCGGCGATACAGATGCCGATTCCCGCATACAGCCAAAGGTGCTGAGCAAACTGCATATCCTGTTGTCCTTTCCGCGCGTTGTGTTACGGCAGACGGCGCAGCCGCGTCTGCCCCAGAAGCATTTCCGCAAGCAGCAGGGCGAGGGCGGCCAGGGCCGGCCACATGAAAAGCTCACGGTAGTTTTCGAACTTCTTCACCGTGTGCGTCGTCGTCTCCATGCGGTTGATCTCGTCGTAGATCTTTTCCAGCGAATCCGTATCGGTCGCCCTGAAGTAGCGGGCGCCGGTTTCACGGGCGATGTTTTCAAGCGCCGCCTCGTCGATATCGACCTGCGCCATGACCATGCGCCGGTTGCCGAACTGGTCGGTAACCGGGATCGGCGCTTCGCCCCGCGACCCTGCGCCGATGGTGTACACCTTGATGCCCAGGGCCTTTGCCGCCTCGGCGGCGGTTTCAGGCTGCACGGCGCCGGTATTGTTCATGCCGTCGGTCAGCAGTATCACGATGCGCGACTTGGCATCCTGTGCGCGCAGGCGGTTGACGCTGGCCGCGATGGCCGATCCGATGGCGGTACCGTCCTCGACCGTTCCCGTAGCGATGGTTTCAAGCCGCTTCTCAAGCCATGAGTGGTCCAGCGTCAGGGGGCTGCCCACATAGGGCCGTCCGGCAAAGGCCACGATGCCGATCCGGTCATTGGGCCGTTCCTGAACGAACTGCGAAACCACCGACTTCACCACGTCAAGGCGGCTTGCGGGCCCGCCCCGCAGGGTAAAGTCGCGGGCCTCCATCGATCCGGACACGTCAAGGGCCAGCACGATATCGATGCCGCTGGCGTTGATTTCGCTCAGGCTGCTGCCCAGCTGCGGGCGGGCAAGGCCGAGGATAAGGCCCGCAAGCACCGCGATCCGCAGGGCGGCCAGCCAGCTGCCCGCCCTGATTTTCCTGGGCCTGCCAAGTCCTTTGGCATTTTCAAGGCTCGCAAAGCGCAGGGCCGCCGCGGGGCCGCGCCTGCCCCGGATGAGCGCCAGCAGCGGAAGGGCCGCCAGGGCCCACAGGATGTCAGGGTGCATGAATCTGATCATGGTGTCCTCGCGCAGGTCCCGGAGGCGGCCGCCGCCGGCCCGTTGCCGGCACGCCGGAATCGCCACCGGTGTGATGGTGCGGTTTTTTCTTCCGTGATCTTTGTTGTTTCCACGAACTGCCGGGCGCGCTCGTACAGGGCCTGCATAGTGTCGGCGGTGAGATCGAAGCGCGCGAACTTGGCAAGATCGCAATGCGTCAGAAAATCCTCCAGAAGGCCGGCAAAGCCGCTGAGCCCGCCGGCGGGGCTGCCGGAAATGCCGCGCAGGAACTCCTCGGTCGTGGCGCGGGTCGCCCTGAGTTCAAAGCGGCGTTCGATATATTCCCGCAGCGCATCGGATACGGCGCAGGAGAAGGCATATGCCCGGCCGTCCTGCATAAGCGCGCGGGCGCGCTCAAGCTGCTCGAAGGCCAGAGCATGGGCCGACAGCATCCGGCTGCGCAAACTGCGCCGCCGGTACCAGCGCCAGACGGCAACGCCGGCCGCGGCGGCCAGGGCCAGGCCGCCGGCTGCGCACACCGGCACAAGCCAGGGATAGGGTATGCTGACCGGTCCCCGGATATCGCGTATGTCGGCGGCGGTGGCATTGTCGGCAGCCTGCGCCGCGGCCGCGGATGCCCGCAGCAGCGCGGAGGCAAGGGCGGGCGGGCACAGGGCAAAGAGTTTCTTCATCTGGTTCTTCTCCTTTCGCGGAGATGGAAAAACCCGATCAGGTCTCCCAGGTACTCCCGGTCGGTCGAAAGTTCGAGAAAGTCAACGCCCGCCGAGGCGGCGGCGCGGCGCAGACCGGCCCGCCAGCCGTGCGCCAGTTCCGCAAAACCGCTCCGCACACGCTCGTCCGAGGTATCGAGTTCGGCCTGCTCGCCGGTCTCGGCATCCTCGATGGTCAGGCGGCCGATGTCCGGCAGCTCGAATTCCCGGGGATCGTTCACCGCAACGGCGACAACATCGTGGCGGCGGTTGGTGATGCGCAGCGTGGTCCTCAGTTTTTCCAGCTGCGACCCTGTCCCGAGGGCATGGCAGAAATCGGAGATGAGAAACGTGACCGCCCGCTTGATCGTAACGCGGTTGGCGAAATCAAGGGCCGCGACGATGTCGGTTCCCGTGCCGGCGGCCTGGAAAAACAGCAGCTCGCGTATCAGGCGCAGCACATGGCTGCGCCCTTTTGCCGGAGGGATGTAGAGCTCGACCGCATCGGTGAACAGGATCAGACCCACCTTGTCATTGTTGCGGATAGCGGAAAAGGCCAGCACGCTGCCCAGTTCCGCGGCAAGCTCGCGCTTGCTGCGCAGGCCCGAGCCGAAGCTTCCCGAAGCGCTCGCGTCGATGACGAGCAGCATGGTCAGTTCCCGTTCCTCGGTGTATTTTTTTACATGCGGCTTGCCGGTGCGTGCCGTGACGTTCCAGTCGATCGTGCGCACGTCATCGCCCGGCACGTACTCCCGCACTTCGTCGAAATTCATGCCGCGGCCCTTGAAGACCGAGTGGTACTGGCCCGCCAGCGTATCGTTCACCAGGCGCCGGGTCCGTATTTCAACGCCCCGCACCTTTCGCAGGATCTCCCGCGCGGTCTGTGCCTGCGTCTGTGTCATGAAGTCCTCCCTGTCTGCCCGTGCATGCCCCCGGCATGCATGCCAGATGCGCCGAACCGTTACGGCACGGGTATCGTATCAAGGATCCGCTGCACAAGGTCCCGGCTCGTGACGGCTTCGGCCTCGGCCTCATAGGTTACGATGATCCGGTGCTGCAGAACGTCCATGGCGATTTTTTTTATGTCCTCGGGGGTTACATACCCGCGCCCGTTGAGAAACGCCAGCGCCTTGGCCGCTGCTTTCAGGTTGATGGTGGCGCGGGGCGATGCGCCGTTGTGAATATAGGGCCCGATATCGAGGCCGTAGTGCTTCGGGTCGCGCGTGGCATAGACAAGGGAAACGATATAATTTTTGACCTTCTCGTCGATGTAGATGGCATTGACCACGCTGCGGCTTTTGAGGATGTCTTCGACGCTCATGACGGGCGCTCCCGCCGCGGGCTCGCTGAAGGTATCCACGGCGTCAAGGATGATCCGCTCTTCGGCAACGCTCGGGTAGGTGATGACGACCTTGAGCATGAACCGGTCGATCTGCGCTTCAGGCAGGGGGTAGGTGCCTTCCTGCTCGATGGGGTTCTGGGTGGCCATGACAAAAAACGGCGCGGGCAGCTTGTAGGTCTGCTCGCCGATGGTGACCTGCCGCTCCTGCATGGCTTCAAGCAGTGCGCTCTGCACCTTTGCCGGGGCGCGGTTTATTTCATCGGCCAGGATCAGGTTGCTGAAGATCGGTCCGTGCTTCACGACGAAGGCGACATCCCTCGGGTTATAGATCTCCGTGCCGATGATATCCGCCGGCAGCATATCGGGGGTGAACTGGATCCTGCGGAAACCGGTATCGATGGCGCCTGCCAGGGTTTTCAGGGCAAGCGTCTTGGCAAGGCCCGGCACGCCCTCCAGGAGGATATGGCCGTTTGCCAGAAGCGCCACCAGCAGGCGCTCGACAAGATATTTCTGCCCCACGATAACGCGGCCTATTTCCTGTTCCAGGGGCCGCACCCAGGCAGATGCCTGCCGCACGGATTCATTGATGACCTGGATGCTTTCAAATTGCCGGGGCGGGGGGGCCGCCGCGGGCGCCTGCCATGCCTCAGTGCTGCTGCGGTTAATGTCGTATCCTGCTGTCTGCTCTGTCATGGGTCTTCCTTTCATCATGGAGTATGCATGTCTGCCCCCGCTTTTGCCTCAACTATAAACCCCGGTTCTTACCGCAGCCTTTCCTGAATATTACAAAGTGGTAATTATCAGCCGGGGGTGCAGGATGAGAAAGAAGGTACAAATTCCCCGGCGGGAACGCTGCGCGGGTGTGAAACGGATTTTTGCCGGAAAACCCGCAGGCTGTTTGAATAATGCGGAACAGGGGGGAAACGGGGAAGGGAACACAGGCAGGCTGACCCTGCCGCTGCCGGACTCAGCCTGCGGGCTGTCCCTTGAAGCGTTTGGTGATCGTAAAGCTCATGCCGCATTTCGGGCAGTGCACGGTCGAGGGCTTTTTCTCGACCGCCACCAGGGCACCGCAGTCCCGGCAGACAAGGTTCGCCGCTATCTTTATTGCCCTGTCGGCCTTCTTTTTTTCCGAGGCCATAGTGCTGCTCCTTTGTGTGCTGTTGTCCTGCGGCTACTCCTGTTCCGGTGCGCGCTTGCGCATCAGGGTGCAGAAAGCGCACGGTGCCGGCAGGTCGGGCGCAAGGCCCATTTCCTGCTTGTCCTCGACGCTTAAATTGTCAAGATGCGTGGCCGTGAGCGAGACTATTTCAAAATACGGCTCAACCGCCGCGGTGATCTGGCCGGCCGACAGCCGCGAGGGGCACACGGCCTGCCCGTCGAGGCTGCTGCTGATATTGAGCCAGTGGCCGCCTTCGCGCAGGCATTGCGCGATCCTGCGGGCCAGCATGTCGCGGTGCTCCGGGTTTGAAAACCCGTGCAGGCAGCCAAGGTCGAACACAAAGCCGAAATCCGTGCCCGGCAGGGGATCCTCGAAAAAATCGGCCAGCACAAAGGCGCATGCATCGGCGCCATCCTTTGCGCGGGCCTGCGCAAGGGCGGTTGCCGACAGGTCCATGGCCGTCACGTCAAAGCCCCGGCCCGCCAGCCAGATGGCGTTCGTTCCGGTGCCGCAGCCGAGCTCAAGCGCCCTGCAGGGCCTGATCGGGGTGTTTTGAACAATATCCGCAAGGTGGCTGTCCGGCCGCTTGACATCCCAGGGCGTGAATTTGTCCTGATAGAGCTGTTCCCAGTCGATACCGTCTTTGATCATGAATATCCCTTCTGCCTTAGTGTTCAAGCACCCGCAAAGAAGCAGCTCCTGCCGCGCAACGCACCGTCAGCATAGCATTAAACCGCAAAAACGCAAATGGCGCAGAGCGGGATGCCGGGCGAATCAGCGGACTTCCCGTAAAGCGGCTTTTGAATGCCAAAAAGTGCCTTCGCATGCCGCACGCCGGCCGACCCCACAAGAATTGCGCCCTGTAATCAGACAGTTACAACGCTTTCGCATGGCCCGGCCCCGATGCTTGCTGTTCTTATATTTTTTATTTTCCCCTTGACAGATACTTTTTTCAGGAGTACTCCGTGAATCATCTGGAGCACCATACGTATTAACTTTTTAGAGGGAGGGTACGGCTATGATTAGAAGAAGCATACGGTGGTTCATGTTTGTTCTGATTGCAGTAGGGTTGGCAATGCCCGTTACCGTAACGGTCGCCCCGAAATGCGGCTACGCCCAGGAACAGCCTGCGGGCGAAAATGAGAAGGCTTCCAAGAAAAAGGGCAAAAAAGCTAAAAAGGGCGAACAAGGCAAAGGTGAAGACTCTCCAAAATAAAAGCACACCCGGTGTAATCTCCTTGTTGCACAGCTGAAAGGCAGGCCGCCCGCGGAACATTCCCGGGCGGCTTGCCTTTTATTCATTTGCCCGCCCCTGCGTCAATCCCCGCCGGCGTGCTTTTTAAGTATCTGGAAAAGGTTGCTGTAATCATCGGTCCAGGCGCGGACATCAGGGCGAAACGGCAGTGCGCCGGACGCTTTTTGTATGTGCGCGTCTTGAAGCGGATGTCTCGAGACGAGGACCCAGTCCGAACTATAGACTTCATGTTCCTCATCGTCGTCATCTTTTTCATGACTGACAAGCACCGCCTGCCTGCCGAGTTCCCTGGTCAGGGCACAGACCACCGGCGCCAGGTCAAGGTGCATGTTGGTAATATGAAGCGCCAGTATGCCGTCCGGCCGGAGGTGCCGGAAATACAGCTCAAGCGCCTGCCTGGTCAGAAGATGCGCCGGAATGGAATCGCCGGAAAAGGCGTCCACAGCCAGCAGGTTGAATGCCTGGTCCGCTTCACGCTCAAGCGAAAGCCGGCCGTCGCCCATGACAATCTCAACCGTGCCTTTGCAGTCGGACAGATACGTGAATTCGCGCCGCGCCAGTTCCGGCACCAGGGGATTGATTTCATAAAATCTGAACACATCGCCGGGCTCGGCATACGCGGCCAGGGTCCCCGCTCCAAGCCCGATAACCCCCACGCGCACAGAGGACTTTCTCAAAGATTGCATCGCAAGACCGACGCCGGATGAGTTCCGTTCGTAATAGGTCAGCGGCTCGGTGCGCCGTGGAGGCAGAACGAATTGCAGGCCGTGGATGATTGAGCCATGGACCAGCGAGCGCGACTCATCCGGGGTTCCTGTATCATATTCGACAACGCGCAGGCCGCCGTAAAAATTTCTCACCATGGCGCGCACGGAGTGGATCAAGGAATGCACGTAGTATCCCGACGCATATACCACGCCGGCCAGAAGCAGAACACAGGCGGCTTTCGTTATCCAGCCCTTCCGAAAATTGACAAGCGCCAGGAGAAGCACGGCCATCAACACGCCGGCCGGCAGTTCAAAATAGGCGGGAAATACGGTCGGAGCGATCAGCCCGACAAAAAGCCCGCCTGCAACTCCGCCGGCTGAAAGCATGACATAAAAAAGGGTCAGGTACTTGGGAGCAGGTTTCCGTTTCACCAGTTCGCCATGGCAGAACATGCAGCAGATAAAAAGGCCCGCGCAGAACAAAGGAATCAACAGGGGCAGGCTGTTAAACGATTTCCATTTTGCCAGGCCCCACGACATCCCGCCGAGCGCGATAACAACCGGCCAGAAGTAATAGCCGCGCTGATACAGGCCTTCAAAGTCAAAGCAGAGGATAAAGCTGAGAAGATACAGGCTGAGCGGCAGGATCCATAAAAAAGGAATTGAGGTCACGTTCTGGGTAAGGTGGTTCGTGACTGCGAGCAGCAGGATGGAAGCGCAGCCGGCCAGAAGCCACCACACCAGCAGTTCCCGAACCGCTGGAGGAACGCTCGCCTGTTCGCACGCGGTCAGGGATTCATCAGGCCGCGGGGCCGTTGTCTGCCGGGAGGCGGCGCTGAAGCCGGCGGTTATAAGACACAGCACAACGAATAAAGCGTACCCCGTTGACCAGCCGAAGGACTGCTGCGTGACCGCGGCCCGGGGTTCAATCAAAAAAGGGTAGGACAGCAAACCGGCAAGCGAGGCCAGATTCGACAGGGCAAAAAGCCGGTACGGCAATGCCGCCCGGTATTTTTTCGAATACCACGCCTGCATAAGCGGGCTGGTGGCGGAAAGAAGAAAATAGGGAAGCCCGGCGGATACGGCCAGGAGCCCGAGGATGCGCGCAATCGGCTCCACACTGCCTTCGGGTTTCCAGCCTGTTGCCGGCGCAATTGGCAGGAGAAAAAGGCTGGCGACAAGAAGCCCCGCGTGCAGAATCCTTTGCGCCCCGGGGCGCAGATAGCGCACCAGGGCGTGCGCATACAGATAGCCCCCCAGCAGGCCGGTCTGGAAAAAAAGCATGCAGGTTATCCACACCGCCGATGATCCTCCGAACCACGGGAGGATCATCTTGGCGATCATCGGCTGTATCTGGAATAAAAGAAAGGCGCTCAGGAAGATGGTTATCGCATACAACGGCACGGGCCTCTCCTTGGCACAAGGGGACAGACATTGCCGAATCGGCAGGCACTATCCTTTCGGCATGCTTTGAATAAACGCATCGGCCTCGGCGATCGAGGCATTCATCCGCTGGATAAGCTGCTCGACCTGCGTCTGGATGCTGCCGGCCTCGCCCTTGAGCGATCCGATAGAGGCCGCATTCAGGTTGTGCTTAAGGTACAAAACATAATCGTTGAGCTGCTTTAAAACCGGGGGCATCGACTTCTCCGAGGCGCGCACGGATTTGGACAGCTGGGCGTAGCGGGCCCTGGTCTCGGCAAGCTGGCGCCTGCTGTCAGCGGCAAAGGCCGGGTTGGTGAACTGCTTGATCTCGCCCTCCCACTCGGCGAACATCGATTTCGCGATGCCTTCCATGTTCGCGACCCGTTTGTTCACCACCTCGGCCTGAGCTTTGGCATCCTCATAGGCGCTTTTAATGCGGTTGTAGGTATCTTCCAGCTCCCCGCCCTGAAAGCCATACAGCTCTTTGATCTGCGTGATCGCATCCTTGAACTCTTCCTGGGCCTCCTGCTGGTCCTCGCGCAGCGCGGCAACCGATTTCGTCAGGAGCTCGCGCTTCTCATAGCCGAAAACATTCTCCATGGTCGCGTTATACATCGACTGGCAGCCTGTCGCCGCGAGCACGAGGAAGACCATAATTCCAATGCTATGCCGATTCATCGCCGCTCCTTTCGCCATGCATGCGTGGGGGATACAGGGGCCCCCGGT
>CAIRTM010000078.1 GCA_903881505.1 uncultured delta proteobacterium
TGCCGGTCGGCCCGCAGGTCCTCATCCCGGAAGCATTTCACGATCTGGAAATAGCGGTCGAATCCCGCCACCATGAGGAGCTGCTTGAAGAGCTGCGGGGACTGGGGCAGCGCGAAGAACTCCCCGGGGTTCACCCGGCTCGGGACCAGGTAGTCGCGGGCTCCCTCGGGCGTGCTCTTGGTCAGGAAGGGGGTTTCAAATTCCATGAAGCCGTTTTCAACCAGGCAGCCCCTGATGATCTGATACATGCGGTGGCGGATCATCAGGGTTTTCTGCAGGACCGGACGCCGCAGGTCAAGATAGCGGTATTTCAGCCGCAGGGTTTCCGAGGCAGTGACCTGGTCATCGATCTCAAAGGCCGGGGTGTCGGCCTCGTTCAGGATGAACAGTTCGCGGGCCGCGATTTCGATCCGGCCGGTCGGCATCGAGGCATTCGCCATGCCGTCGGGCCGCGGCGCAACGCGGCCGCGCACCGCAATCACGAATTCATGCCTGAGGCTGCCCGCCTTTGCGAGCGCGGCAGCGTCCGTTTCCGGGCTGAAGGCCACCTGTACGATCCCGGTGCGGTCGCGCAGGTCGGCAAATATAAGTCCTCCCAGGTTGCGCCGGCCGTGCACCCAGCCCATGACGGTAACATCCGCGCCGATATCCGCGGAGCGCAGGTCAGCGCACATGTGTGTTCGTTGTAAACCGTAAAAGGGCTCTCCCACGTCATGTCTCCTGCAGCAGGCGCTCCGGCAGCCTGCTGCCGCGCAATGCATATCAGCCGGAGGCGGCGGCATCTGTGTTAAAAAACAGCGCCTCAGAACGGATGATCGGCGCTCATGTCGAATTCAGGGTCAAGTATCTGCACAGCTACACGGTCGCCGGCCCGCACGCCGGCGGCATCGGCGGGCACGATCATCAGCGCGTTGGCTTCGGCCATGGACATCAGGATGCCCGAGCCCTGGGCGCCGGTGACGCGCGCGCGGTACTGGCCGGCCTCGCGCCGTACCCGGCAGCGCACGAAACACGTCAGGCCCTGTGCGGTGTCAACCGGCTCGTCGGCAACGGCCGTCAGCGTGCAGCGGAACAGGCTGCGCAGGCCGCACATTTTGCGGATGGCCGGGCGGACGAACTGCTCGAAGGATACCATGGCCGACACCGGATTGCCCGGCAGGCCGAAGGCGGGCCGGCTGCCGATCGTGCCGAAGGCAAGGGGCCTTCCGGGCCGCATGGCGACCTTCCAGAGCGACATCTCGGCGCCCATGTCGCGCAGGACGTCCTTGACGAAGTCGTAATCACCCACCGACACGCCGCCTGAAGAGACGATGATGTCGGCGTGCAGCGCATGGTCAAAATGCGCGCGCAGATCATCGGCGCTGTCGCGCGCGATGCCCAGCATGCGCGGCGTTGCTCCGGCCTCCTGCACCAGGGCGGCAAGCGTGTAGCTGTTGCTGTTGACGATACGCCCGTCTCCGGCATCGCCGTCAATATCGACCAGCTCATCGCCGGTTGAGAGAATCGCGACCTGCGGCTGCCGGTACACGCTGACGATGGTTTTTTTGATTGAAGCAAGCACGCCAAGGTGGGCCGGGCGCAGGCGGGTTCCCGAAGCGATGACCCGGTCGCCGGCCGCTATATCCTCGCCGGCACGCCTGATATGGGCCGCGCCTTCACGCTCCAGTATTTCGACGTAGTGTCCGTCGCGACGGGTAAGCTCCTGTTTGATGACCGTGTCGGCCCCGTCCGGCAGCGGCGCACCGGTCATGATACGCAGGGCTTCGCCAGGCCCAAGGGCGCCGTTCCAGCGCGATCCGGCCGGCAGGTCGCCGATGACCTTCAGCCGTGCCGGAAGGGCGGCGAGCCCGGCGCCGCGCACGGCATAGCCGTCCATGGCGGAGTTGTCAAGCGGCGGGATGTTTACTCCGGAAACGACATCCTCGGCAATAATACGGCCGCAGGCCTGGCTGATCATGACGCGCTCAATGCCTGCAGCGCTGACGCGCGCAAGGATTATATCGAGCGCTTCAGCAACCCCTATCATGCAGCGCGGCCCTTCTGCGGTGCAGGGCCCTTGCGCCGGGCGGCCAGATTCTCCCAGAGAATCAGCAGCGGGCTGGCGATATAAATCGATGAATACGTGCCGATGGTAAAGCCGACCAGCAGCGCAAAGGCGAAATCATGGATAACGGCGCCGCCGACAATATACAGTGCGACGACCGCTATCAGGGTTGTTCCGCTGGTAAGAATGGTGCGGCTCATCGTCTGGTTAATGCTGACGTTGATGATCTCCGCCAGGGGCTGGCGTGTCATCAGGCGCCTGTTTTCGCGAATGCGGTCGCATACGATAATGGTATCGTTGACCGAATAGCCCACCACGGTGAGCAGGGCGGCGATAATCGGCAGGTCTATGGCGGCCCCGCTAACGGCAAGCGCGCCCAGGGTGATCGCCACGTCATGCGCCAGCGCGATAATAGCGCCGATGCCGAAGCGCAGCTCGAACCGGAACCAGATGTAGATAAGCATGCCCCCCAGCGAAAGCAAAACCGCCAGCATGCCTTTTTCCCGCAGTTCCTTGCCGACTTTGGGCCCCACCATTTCAGTGCGGCGCACCTCAAAGCCGTCCGCGCCGAAGATTTCTTCAAATTTCGAGCTGATGCTTTCGATAAGCTTCTCAAGGCTGTCTGCGCTGCCGGAGGACGGTATGTTAATCAAAAATTCACGGCCTTCCTCGTCGCCGAAACGCTGCACGGATGCGCCGTCCCCGCCGTCAACCTGCGCCATGGCCGAGCGGACCTGGTCCGGGGTTGCCGGGCTGTTGAAGCGCACCTGCACAAGCGTGCCGCCGACAAAGTCAATGCCGTAGCGCGGACCGCCCTGCATGACAATGATGCCGATGCTGAGCAGCACCAGCGCAAGGGAAACAAAAAAGGCAGGTTTAATCATGCCGACAAAATCAATATTGGTATTGTGCGGAATGATCTCGAAAAAACGGGTCTTCTGGGTATTCTGCTTAATGCTTTCCACAGCCGGTCCTTTCTTTAAATGCTAAGCGTCTGCATGCGCCAGCGCGACAGGGCGTAATCGAAAATAAAGCGCGTAACAAACAGCGCGGTGAACAGGCTTGCCATAAGGCCGATACTGAGCGTCAAAGCAAACCCCTTCACCGGCCCGGTGCCGAACTGAAACAGGAACGCCGCCGAGATCAGCGTGGTTAAATTCGAGTCAAGGATGCTGGACAGGGCCTTGGCGTAACCGCTGCCGACCGCGGCCCGGACGGTTTTGCCCAGGCGCAGCTCTTCGCGGATGCGCTCATATATGAGCACATTGGCATCAACGGCCATGCCGATCGTGAGCGCTATGCCGGCAATGCCCGGCAGTGTCAGCGTTGCCCTGAACGCGGCAAGCGCCGCCATGAGCAGAACGATATTGAGCGTCACGGCCACCGAGGCAGCGACACCGGCAAGTTTGTAGTACACGCACATAAAGATGATCACGAGCACGCCGCCGATCAGCGTCGCGCGTATGCCCTTTGCAATTGAATCATGGCCCAGCGAGGGGCCGACAAGGCGCTTTTCAAGAACGCTCACCGGCGCAGGCAACGATCCTGCGCGCAGCACGATCGCCAGGTCGCGGGCCTCCTCCATCGAAAAGCTGCCGGTAATCTGGGCCTGCCCTCCCGCGATGCGTTCCTGAATGACCGGGGCTGAATACACATTGTCATCCAGAACGATGGCAAGGCGCTTCTTGACATTGGTGCGCGTGATGCGCTCGAAAATCCGTGCGCCGGTGGCGTCGAACTCGATTGACACATACGGCTGGTTAAAGCGCGAATCGATGCGGACCTGCGCGTTGACCAGCCGGTCGCCGGTCAGAAGCGAACGGGTGTGCAGCAGGTAGGGCTGCTGGCTCACCACGCCGGTTGAAGGGTTGACCTGGCGCTGGTACAGAATCTGCCGGTCGGCCGGGACGCTGCCTGCGCGGGCCTTCTCGAGGCTGTTTTCATCGTCGACCAGCTTGAACTCCAGGGTGGCGGTCTTGCCGATCAGGTTGATGGCGCGCTGCGGATCCTTGACGCCCGGCAGCTGCACCAGGATCATGTCCTCGCCCTGTTTCTGTATGATCGGCTCGCTCACCCCGAACTGGTCGATGCGGTTGCGGATGGTTTCAATCGCCTGATCAACCGCCATCCGGGCGATCGCGGCCGCCTCCTTGTCCTGTATGCTCAGGGTGTAGAGCAGGCTGTTGTCGTCAAGCTTCTTCGGGGCGGATACGGATATGCCGCCGAAGCGGCGCTCAATGAGCTTCTGGAACGCATCGCCTTTCTGCGCATCGACAATCTGCGCCTGTATCCTTGAGGGCGAGATTTTCTTCACGTGATCAAAGGCAATGCCCTCGTCAAAAAGCAACTCCTCAAGCTCGGCTGTATAGCGTTCAATGGTGTTTTCAACCGCCTTGCCGGCGTCGACACCCATCAGCAGATGCATGCCGCCCTGCAGGTCAAGGCCGAGCGATATCTTGTCAGACGGCAGCTTTCCCTGCCACCACAGCGGTACGGTTATAAAGGTCGGAAGCAGATACACGGCGGCCGCGAAAACGACAAGGCCGATGAGCGCTGCTTTCCATTTCAGTTCTTTGGTCATGGCTGCTCCTTTTCAGCGCGTGCGTCTATTCGGGCTTGGTATGTGCAACACTCATGCCGGCGATATTGCCCCGGCTCACCTTAACCTTCACGCCCGGAGCGATCTCCAGCGTTACGATAGAGTCGGTGAGCCCCGTAATCTTGCCGTGCACGCCGCCGGTGGTGACCACCATGTCGTCGCGCTTCAGGGCATCAAGCATCGCCTGATGCTGCTTTGCTTTTTTCTGCTGCGGCCTGATGAGCAGAAAGTAAAAAATCACCACCATGGCGATCAGCGGGACAAAGGCCCCAAGGCCGCCGGACTGAGCCCCGGCGCCGGCCGAAGGCGCCATGGCATACGCTACGGGAAATAAGCTTGACATAATCAGTGTTCCTCCTTAAAGGTATAAAAATAAGCCATAAACATTAGCATACTTCGCGAAAAAATACACAAATAATTTTTGATTAACCCGTACGCGGCAACCGCCTGCGGCAGTCCGCTACAGGATGAGCATGGCATCGCCGTAGCTGAAAAACCGGTAGCGCTGCCGGACAGCCTCTGCGTAAGCCGCACGCACAGCCCCGCTGCCGGCAAAGGCGCTCACGAGCAGCAGCAGGCTTGATCGCGGCAGGTGGAAATTGGTGACAAGGGCGTCAACGGCTTTGAAACGGTAGCCCGGATACACGAACAGGGACGTGGTTCCCGCCTGCGCATGCAGCAGGCCCTGCTCATCGGCGCAGGTTTCAAGCACGCGGGCCGATGTCGTGCCTACCGCGATAATGCGCCCGCCCCGGCTGCGGGCCCGGTTGACCCGGTCGGCCGCATCACGGCTGAGGCAATAGGACTCGCTGTGCATGCGGTGCTCTTCAACGCTCTGCCCCCGCAGCGGTTCGAAGGTGCCGTAGCCCACGTGCAGCGTGACAAATACGAAGGCGGTCCCGTGCCGCTCGATGCCGGCCATCAGCTCCGGTGTAAAATGCAGCCCGGCAGTCGGCGCTGCGACCGCGCCGTCCGAGCGCGCGTACACGGTCTGATAGCGCTCGCGGTCGGAATCTGCGGGAGGCTGTTCGGGATCGCGCGCGATATAGGGCGGCAGCGGCGGCCGTCCGGCCCTTTGAAGGGCTTCCTCGAACACGCCTGCATAGTGCAGGTCGACCAGCCACGTCTTTTCCTGAGCGCGTTCGCGCACAACAGCGTGCATGCCGCCTTCGCAGGCGAGCGCCTGGCCCGGGCGCAGGCCCCGGTGCGAGCGCGCCAGGCACTGCCACTGCTGGATGCCGGGCGCGGGAGAGTGCATGAACTGCAGCAGCAGCAGCTCCACCCGGCCGCCGCTGGGCTTGCGGGCATAGACGCGCGCCGGTATTACCCGGGTGTCGTTGGCAACCAGCACGTCGCCGGGCCGGATAAAGCTCACGATATCGCTGAAAAGCGCATGCTCGCGTGTGCCGGCGCAGCGGTCAAGCACCAGCAGGCGCGAGGCGTCGCGCTGCGGCGCGGGCTGCTGCGCGATCAGCTCGGGCGGCAGATCATAATCGAAATCAGAAAGGTTCACGCTGCTGTGGTTTCCCGGGGCCGGTGGAATGTATGTGCCGATCGAAAATGCCGTGGCGCAGGCATGCACGGCGTCCTGCTTCAATAGTATATCGCTGTCGCTATCGGGACCGGTATCGAAATCGAAAATTTTTCGAAAAGCCGATCGCGAACCCGATCCCGGTAGCGATGTCGCTCGGGAGAGTGCCCGTTCGGCGCGCCGCGCGCCTCGAAAGCTGCCACTATACCCGAGACTGCCGGCATGTCAAGTGCCGTGCGGCTATTTCAGTATTGACAGGATGCCAAAATATATTATGCTTTAATACAGAAAACAAGAACATGTGCGCAGGTCTGGCCGGCACCGTCCGCCGGTGGAGTACAAGCTCAGCATGAGTACCGGAACACCTGAATTCCAGGAACACACAGACAACAGCACGGATGTGAGCGAGCCGCGGCGGTTCCGCGTTCTGCTGCACAACGATCATTTTACGACCATGGAGTTCGTGGTTGAAATCCTGGAGTCGGTCTTTAATAAAAACGCGCCTGAAGCGACCCGCATCATGCTCAGCGTGCACAAACAGGGTATCGGGGTGTGCGGCGTGTTCACCGCCGAGGTGGCCGAGACCAAGGTTGCCATCGTGCACCATCTGGCCCGCAAACGGAATTTCCCCCTGCGCTGCTCAATGGAAGAAGCCACATGATGATTAAACGCGAACTGGAACTCGCCTTTGCCGCGGCCGTGCGTGAGGCACAGCGCCGACGCCATGAAATGCTCACCGTGGAGCACATACTCTACGCGCTTCTCTACGACGAGATGGGCAGCCGTATCCTCATGAACTGCGGGGCCGATATCGGGCAGCTTAAAAGCCGCCTTGATGAGTTCTTCGCCGAAAACATAGAGATCCTGCCGCAGAATGATGAGCGCGAAATCGTGCAGTCGATCGGCGTGCAGCGCGTGCTGCAGCGCGCCCTGATGCAGGTGCAGTCCTCGGAGAAAAACGAGGTCGATGCCGGCGACATCCTGGCCTCGATGTTCGAAGAGGAAAATTCGCACGCGGTTTTTTTTCTGAAATCGCAGGGCATCAGCCGCCTTGATATCCTCAACTACATTTCACACGGCACCGGCGCGGACGGCGCGGGAGAATGCCCCCCGGATGGCTGCGAGCGCCGCCGGGCCGCACAGGAAACCGCCGCGCCGCCGCAGCCCGGCATGCTCGATCGTTTTACCGTCAACCTGGTTGAGAAAGCCCGCGCCGGGCACATCGATCCGCTGATCGGGCGCACCGGCGAGCTTGAGCGCACCCTGCAGGTGCTCAACCGCCGTGTGAAAAACAATCCGCTGTTTGTCGGCGATGCCGGCGTGGGCAAAACCGCTATCGCCGAAGGCCTGGCCCTGAAAATCGCGCGCGGCGAGGTGCCCCCGCAGTTTACGGGCACTGAAATTTATGCCGTCGACATGGGCACCATGCTGGCGGGCACCAAGTTCCGCGGCGATTTTGAGGCCCGGATGAAAGCGGTCATCAACGAGCTGCAGCAAAAAACAAACGCCATAATGTTTATTGACGAAATACACACCGTGGTCGGCGCCGGCGCCACCAGCGGCGGCTCCATGGACGCATCCAATATCCTGAAGCCGGTTATTTCCTCCGGCCGCCTGCGCTGCATCGGCTCTACGACGCACGAAGAGTATAAAAACCATTTTGAAAAAGACCGGGCCCTTGCGAGGCGGTTCCAGAAAATCGATATCAGCGAGCCTGACATCCCCCAGACGATTGACATTCTCAAGGGCCTCAAGCCCTATTATGAGAAGCACCACCAGGTGTCCTATACGCCAGGTGCCATCAGGGCCGCGGCAGAGCTGGCTGCCAAGCACATCAACGACTACTTTCTGCCGGACAAGGCCATTGACGTCATCGATGAGGCCGGGGCGGCCCTGAACCTGCGTCCGGAATCCAAAAAGGGGCGCAGCATCACCCCGCACGATATTGAGAAGGTGGTTGCGCGCATGGCCAGAATCCCCACGCGCAGCGTTTCAAGCTCAGACAAGGTGCAGATACGGAATCTGGAGCAGGCCCTGTGCGAGCGGGTGTTCGGCCAGGAGGGGGCCATTGCCAGCCTGGCGACCGCCATCAAGCGCTCAAGGGCCGGCCTTGGCCATCCGGACAAGCCCATCGGCTCCTTCCTGCTCATGGGCCCGACCGGGGTGGGCAAAACCGAGGTCGCGCGCCAGCTTGCCGCCGTGCTGGGCATTCAGTTCGTGCGCTTCGACATGAGCGAGTACATGGAAAAGCACACGGTCGCCCGCCTGATCGGGGCCCCGCCCGGCTACGTCGGCTTTGAGCAGGCGGGGCTTTTGACCGATGCCATCAACCGCAACCCCTTCAGCGTTTTGCTGCTGGATGAGATCGAAAAAGCGCACCCTGATATTTTCAACATCCTGCTGCAGATCATGGACTACGCCACCCTGACCGACAACAACGGCAAGAAGGCCGATTTCCGGCACGTCATCCTGCTGATGACATCCAATGCGGGCGCGCGGGAAATGGCCTCCGCCAGCATCGGTTTCGGCGGTGGAGGCGTCGAGGTTGCCGCGCACAAGGGCATGCGGGCAGTTGAAAAGCTCTTCAGCCCCGAGTTCCGCAACCGGCTGGATGAAATCGTGATGTTCAACGCCCTTTCCGGCAAGGTCATGGCGCAGATCGTCGGCAAGTTCGTTCAGGAGCTGCAGGCGCAGGTTGCAGCCAGGAAAGTTTTCATCCGCCTGAGCGGGGCTGCGCTCGACTGGATCGCCCGCAACGGCTTCAGCCCCGAATACGGGGCCCGTCCGCTGGCACGCCTGATACAGGAGCAGATCAAGAACCCGCTCTCCGATGAGCTGCTTTTCGGGCGCCTGACCGGAGGCGGCAGCCTGACGATCGACCTGGCGCCGGATGCCCCGGCGGAGATGAAAAAAGACAGCCGGCAAATCTGCCTGACATTCGTCGTCGAATAGCAGCCCCCCGTAACAGGCCGGCAGGACAGTCCTTCCGGGCAGGCTGTTCAAAAGTGTCCGGATTCAAGGCGGGCGCTGGTATGTTTTGCAGGGGCACGGCATGCCGCGCCCCTGCCGTGAGCGCAGTAATTCCGATGTATCGGAAGTGCGAGCAATGCAGCCCTTCGGCTATGCTCAGGGCCGTGAGCCTGTCGAACGGCA
>CAIRTM010000079.1 GCA_903881505.1 uncultured delta proteobacterium
CACGTTGAACCTTCTGCCCAGATAAAACCATGTTCTGAGCATTATGTCCATATGCGGTTACAATACCATAGCCGTGTGCGATCATCATATAGTTTCCGAAACCTTCCTTGGCTCCGTTAAATATCACAACGCCGTCGGCTGGCGCGAAAATGGGCGTACCGATGGGAGCTGCAATATCGAGTCCCATATGAGTCGTCTTTTCTCCAGTAAAAGGAGAAACCCTAGTCCCAAAACTACTGGCAATCCATCAAAAAGACATGGAACAGCGGGTCCTCGAGGAGGTCCATAAGTCGTGGCTGTGCCTTGAAACAAAAAAACAGCAGATAGAGGTGGCAAGAAAGGCGGTTGATCAGGCCGAGGAAAGCCTGCGAATTGTGGAAAACCGTTATAAAACCGGGCTGACCATCATCACAGAGCTTCTTGACATTGAAACCGCCGTCAAGCAGGCACAGCTTGAACTCGTACAATCGCTGTATGACTATCAGCTTGCCTGGGTCGACCACCGCTACGCAGCGGGCCTGCTTGACGGTGACGGGGGAGGGACCCTTGATAATGAACGGTAACGTGACAGGCAGGAACCGGCGCCGGACGGCAGTATGCATAGCCCTTGCGGTCGTTGCCGCCGCGGGATGCGTACAGCAGGAGGCCCCGCAAAAAAAAACCTTAACGGCACGGACGGTTGCCGTATGCAGGAAAAGCATGCCCGTGCTGCGCAGCTTCACCGGCCGCATTGAGGCAAAAGATCAGGCCCTGCTGTCCTCGAAAATTTCAGGGTTCGTGACCGGTGTGCTTGTACAGGAGGGCGCGGGGATTGTAAAGGGCGACAGGCTCATCGCCATAGACAACCGGGAGACCACGGGCAGAGTTGAAAGCCTGATCTCATCTCTTGACGAAGCGCAAAAAGAGAAGGATGCACTTTCGGCCCAGCTCGCCTATGCGGAGGCAACCTTCAGGCGCACGTCAAACCTGTTGAAGGAACAGGCAGCGACAAAAGACGAATACGACCGGGCGCAGGCGGATTATGATTCGAAAAAGCGGAGTGTCCAGGCCGCAGCCGCCAGGGAAAAAAGCATAGCATCCCTTCTTGAGGAGGCGCGGGCACTGTCGTCCTACACGGAAGTGCGGGCTCCTTTTGATGGAGTCGTCACAAAAAGGTTTGTTGACGGCGGGGCTTTCTGTACGGCCGGAAGCCCCCTCATGGCCCTCGACAACACCGCCGCGGGCTACTGGTTTGAATCCGATGTCGATGAGTCCCTGCTGCCCGTCCTCAAGGCTGGCGAAAAGGTTTTTGTTGAAATACCGTCGGTAAACCTTGCGATGCAGGCAACCCTTTCGATACTTATCCCCCGCATCGACACCGGCACGAGAACTTTTACCGTTAAATGTGACGTTGCCAACGATAGAGTCCACAGCGGCATGAACGGCAGGCTATATCTTCCCTCAGACGACGCGCAGAAAGTACTCATTCCGGCCGGGGCCATTGTGCTGCGGGGTGAAATGACGGCGGTCTACCGGGTTGCTGACGGGGGGAGCGTCCATTTCCAGCTCATTAAAACAGGGGGCGTGTTCCGCGAAAAGGAGATGGACGGACAAACGCTGTATTTCGCCTCCGACAGCTTGCC
>CAIRTM010000080.1 GCA_903881505.1 uncultured delta proteobacterium
CTTCAGGTTTCCCCGTAACATGTTCCCGGCATCACACGTGCCAACCAACGGCGCTAAGAAAAAAGCACAAAGAACCGCAATGGCAGCAGACGTGCCAATAAATAATAATCCATTTTCTATGCCAGCGGATTTTTTTTGTCCGAGGGCGAACATGGCATTGCCGATTGCTGCAATACTTGCAAAAAAAATGGGAAGTAAACTTTTCATGTTCTCTCTTGATTGCGCATACCCGTGTGAAGTTCCGGGGGCGTTTCTCTGTATCCTTCAGCTCCCTGGCCTTTGGCCGCCCGATCCGGCAATCAACGCCATCGGCAACGTCCCCTTCGCGCTCTACTTGATGTGCTGCGCGATCAAATCGCCCATGGCTGCCGTGGACACTTCAGCCATGCCGGCCGACATAATGTCCCTGGTTCGATAGCCTTCGTCCAGCACCATGCCCACGGCTTTAAAAACAGCACTGTAGGCTTCGTTATGGTTGAAGGTGTACTTGAGCATCATGGCGGCTGAAAGAATCTGCGCGATCGGGTTGGCAATGCCCCGGCCCGCGATATCAGGAGCCGACCCGCCGGCAGGCTCATAGAGCCCGAAGCCGGTGCCGTTCAGCGATGCCGAGGGCAGCATGCCGATGGAGCCGGTAATCATGGCCGCTTCATCAGACAGGATATCGCCGAACATGTTATCGCAGAGCATCACATCAAACTGTCGCGGGTTTTTTACGAGCTGCATGGCCGCATTGTCGACATACATGTGGCTGAGCTCGATGTCGGGATAGTCCCGCGCCACGGCGCTTACCACCTCGCGCCACAGGACCATGGTCGAAAGCACATTGGCCTTGTCTACCGAGGTGAGCCGCTTGGAGCGCTGACGCGCGGCCTCAAAAGCTACCCTGGCGATACGCTCGATTTCGGGGGCGGTGTAGGTGAGCGTATCAAAACCCCTGTCGCCGTCGCGCCCGCTGGGACGGCCAAAATATATGCCGCCGGTCAGTTCGCGGACGATCATAATGTCGAAGCCATCGCCGATAGCGGACCTCTTCAGCGGGGAAGCATCGACGAGCTGCCTGAAGACAATCGCGGGCCGGAGGTTTACATACAGGCCGAATAATTTACGCAGCGGCAGCAGGGCGGCGCGCTCGGGCTGTTGTTCGGCCGGCAGCGTTTCCCACTTCGGGCCGCCGACCGACCCGAACAGTATGGCCGCGGCCTGCTCACAGGCCCTTTTGGTGCTGTCCGGAAGCGCCGCGCCATGCCGGTCGATTGCGCTGCCGCCGACATCGGCCTCGGCATAGGTAAAGCGCAAAGAATATTTGCGCTGGATCACGCCGAGCACCTTGAGCGCCTCCGCCATTATTTCCGGGCCGATTCCATCGCCTGCCAAAACCGCAATCGTGTGTGCCATAGATACCGCGTGAAAATTTCTTTCAGAATCTTATTTTTTTACGTACGAGCAGCAATAATCAGTCAGGCTTTTGACCTTGAGGCTGAACTTTGATTTGGCCGGAACTTCAAATGCTTCTCCGCCGGTAACGGTTTTCCAGCCCTGCGATTCCGCTGTCGACACGTCAAGATTGCCGGAGATGATTTCCATGATTTCCCTGTCATCAGTAGAAAATTCATAGTCACCCGGGAACATGATGCCGAGTGTTTTGCGGGAACCGTCCGCAAACACGACGGTTCGACTCGTGACTTTTCCGTCGAAATATACATTCGCTTTTTTAATAATCGTTACACCCTTGAATTCCGACATACGCTCTCCTTCATACAGTAGACGCCGCAGTATTATGTTTTTTTTGCAAGCTCTATCCCTGTGTCGGTGATCTTTATTGTGCGCTGTTTATAGAGCATGCCGATGGCCTGTTTAAAAATCTTTTTACTTACCTGAAACTCATTTTTTATAGCTTCAGGAGAACTTTTATCGTTGAAACCGGATCTTCCGCCGGCGGCCTTCAGGTGCGCCATGATTCTGTCGGCAGCTAAAAAAACATGTCTGTCCTGCTTCGGCTGCAGGGAGACATCTATCCTGCCATCTGCCCTGACGAATTTAATATATGCCTTGAGCTTTTGGCCTTCGTGGTAGTCGCCGTACATCTCATTGCCATACACCAGCCCGGTGTACTTATCGTTGATCGCAACCTTTACTCCCAGATCGGTAAAGGCGTATATCTCAACATCGACTTCCTGCCATGGAGTGAATACTCCCGGCACAACGGTTTCTTGTAAGTCCGCAGGCTTTTTTTTCATCGTGTTGCCTTATACCAAAAAGAATCGGCGATAGCCCTATGTATTCTTCAGCTTGCGTCTGAACCTGCACGGGTTTGCAAACAGTTCCGGGCTGTCCTTGTGTTTTAAAAATGCTTTCACAAGTGCCCCGGTATCTTTCAAGCCGCCGCCGACCAGATTTGCATTCAAAGTCCTGATCACAAGTTCGCCATTCACCAGCTCATATGACGCGACATGGAACAGCTCTTTTTGACTGCTGTCCACCGGCTTATTGTCTATCCCGATAAGCTGAAGCTGCACGCAGGTCACGCCCCCGATTTTAATCGGGTATCCGCGAAAATACAGCGGCTCCTCTTTCGCCGAGTAATGGATAAGATACTCGGTGTCCGAAAACCGGAGCACCATCATGTTCTCGCTGCTGTCCGGACCGCCGCTGCGGTCAGGAACCACCTCCCAAAAGCCGAGCACGGCTGTATCAACCGGTATGCCGTGCTCCTGCATGAGAGGGGCCTCGTATTTGCAACCTGCCAGACACAGGATCGCGCTGACCAGAAGCGCTGAAATGCATTTCATATTCATGGCGTACGTACCTCGCGATAATGGCACAACGTTGTGCCGTACAAGAATCGGGTGCTTTGCTGCCGCGCGGAAATTATTTTTCGTAGTAGGTGTAGCCGCGCAGCCCGGACTCGTAGGCGTGCATGATCTTGTGCCGCTCGGCGCCCGTGATCCTGCCTTCGCGCACCGCGTTCTCCGCGGCCTGGCGGAACTGGTTCAGCAGGACCTTGGTGTCGTACTCGACATAGGTGAGCACATCGGCGATGGAGTCGCCTTCGAGCTCGCGCACGAAATCGAAACTGCCGTCCTCGTTCATGCGCACGCTCACGATGTTGGTGTCGCCCAGCAGGTTGTGCAGGTCGCCCAGGGTCTCCTGGTAGGCCCCGACCAGAAAAACACCCATATAATAATCCTCGTCCGGTTTCACCTCGTGCAGGGGCAGGGTGCTGCGCACATCGTGCAGGTCGATGAAGCGGTCGATCTTGCCGTCGGAGTCGCAGGTGATATCGGCCAGGATGGCCCTGCGGGTCGGGCATTCGTTCAGGCGGTGCACGGGCATGATCGGAAACAGCTGGTCGATGGCCCAGGAATC
>CAIRTM010000081.1 GCA_903881505.1 uncultured delta proteobacterium
TATGTATCAGCAGTTCGATGCTGACAACATCACCTATGAATACCTTGTCAATGAGGGGTTCAGCGTGCGCAAGGCCAATTCGCTGACAGCAGCCATCAACTGGTACCTCAATGCCATGATCAGGCTTTCCCTTGACTACAGCTGCACGCGCTTTCAAGACCCGCTGTTTCTGGGCTATGATGCCAAAGGCTCGGCCTATTACCGTGATATTGAGCATGCCTGGATGACGCGCCTGCAGCTTGAATTTTAGATTCCAGGAACATAAACAGGCTGCCGCTTCCTCCGGAACCCGGCCGGGTTCGCACAAGGACGAATGCGATATGCCGGCAGGAAAATCATTAACATTATAGATGCAGCTTATGAAAGAAGGGAGACACGGTATGAGAAAAGCACTTTGCATGGTTATCGTAACAGTGTTTTTGGGGATGGGCGTCGCAGCCTTTGGCGCCTACCATCATCTGGATGAGCAAGACGCCCCGAAATTTCTGAAGGTCTACCCCGACAAGGCGGGCACCAAGCTTGACGATTGCGCAACGTGCCACAAGGGCAATACCTATACCACCAAATCAGGCGCCGTGGTCACCGAGAGCGCGTGCCAGTTTTGCCATAAAACCTACGGCTATGACGGCTCTGGCGATATCGCCGCAACACTCAACCCCTTCGGCACGGATTATAATGCGGCGGGCAGGAGCCTGGCGGCCCTTGAAGCAATTGAGAGCCTTGACTCGGACAGCGACAACTACACCAATATAGCCGAAATCAATGCCATCCGCTATCCCGGTGACGCGATGGACACGCCGGCAAAAGTGCCGGCGCCGCATATTATTTTGAGCCTTGATGAGCTTGAATCCATGTTTACGCCCCATGAGCAGTTTATGCTCATGAACACCAGCCGGGGCGGAGAAACCGGCTTCGACTATTATGTCACGTATACCGGCTTCATTATGCAGGAGCTGCTTGAAGCAACCGGCTGGACCGCTGCCAGCTCCGGCATAACCGTTACCGCGCCCGACGGGTACAGCTACACCTATGCACGCACGAGCACCGGCAGCAACTACTTCATTGAGGGAACCTTCCCGCAGGCGCAATATTTTTATGATGCGGCGGCAGACGCAGCCAATGGCGGCTGGGTCGACTACAGCGCGCCGGGCTGCACCGGCAGGAACAATGGCGATATTATAGCGGTTCCCGGCGGTTTGAAGATGCTGCTTGCCTACAAGGCAAACGGCGCCTATCTCGACATTGCCTACCAGGACGACGACAACAAGCTCGTGGGCGAAGGCCCGTTCCGGGCTGTGCCGCCGCAGTGGAGGCCCGGCTATCCCGACCGCCAGGCAACCTCGGCAACACCTGGTGCCGAGCCCTGGCCCTATGATAAAAACGAGGTCTATACCGATCATAATGCCGGCTTTTCCGCCCGCGGTGTCGCCGCCATCCGGGTCGATCCGCTACCTGAAGGCACAACGGAATATGACTGGAGAAACAGTCAGACCGATGCGGGATGGGGCTTTCTCAACGACCAAAAGATAGTTATTTACGGCAACCTGCGCAATGGAGCTATCAAGGGTACGGTGGTCTCGCGGGTGCTGCAAAAGCCTATTGCAAATGCGCTGTTGAAAACCGGCATGGGCGGCTATGAAACGCGTACCGACGCCAATGGCCAATTTATGTTACGGGGCGTGGTTGCCGGCCCTGAAAATGATGAAAAAAACTATACCCTTACGGTATCCGCCGAAAACTACCGCAGCCAGACCGAGGAAGTGACCGTGATCCACGGCGATAACCAGACGGTTGATTTCAGCCTGGAGTATGTAGAGTGTTTGAAGGACAGTGACTGCCCGGATGACAATCTGTACTGCACCGGTGCGCCGGTCTGTACGGCTGAGGTATGCGGGTTTGCGGCCGGCCCCTGTGCAGCGGGCGAAACCTGCGATGAGGGCATAGACGAGTGCATCTGCGATGTAGAATGGGACCTGGACGGAGACTGTGACGTTGATAAATACGATTCCAGTATTCTTAAGCTCCGGCAAAAGAACCAAAAGACCGCTCTCTCGAATCTGCATCAAGCAGAAAAAGCGGCGATGAAGGCTGCTATAGGTTCCTCCGGGGACTGCGATGCAGAGTGGGACCTGGACGGAGACTGCGACGTTGATAAAGACGATTCCAAGCTTCTTAAATTACGTCAAAAGTCCGAAA
>CAIRTM010000082.1 GCA_903881505.1 uncultured delta proteobacterium
GCCGCGCTCGCGGCTGTGGCTGGACAGGCCGCGCCAGTTCTACGGTATCATCGAGGCCCACCTGCTGTTTGACCGGCACCTGGGCGCGCAGTGTTATCCCGCCCCGGCACTGCCCGGTTTCGCCGGCTTTGTCCCGCTGGTGATCGCCGGATCGCTGCTGGGAGCGTGCTTCGTTTCCGGCAGGCGCACAACGACCGTTTAATCTCCTGCCTGTCTGCCGCTTTGCATCACGGTTGCAATCGTGTGCGCAACCTATTATGATGCTCGCCTGAGAACGCTAACCATTTCTGTGCACGGGGGAATCGGGTATGCCCGGTGTATTCAAGGTCAGGGGATTTTCGGCCTACACGGCCATGATATTTCTGAATGCCTTCACCGACCTTGGCCACAAGATCATCATCCAGAACATCGTTTTCAAGCACTATGACGGCACGGCTCAGATCGTGCTCACGGCCCTGGTTAACGCGCTGATCCTGCTGCCCTTTGTCATGCTTTTCACGCCCGCGGGGTTTCTTTCGGACAAGTTTCCGAAAAACACCGTCATGCGTATAAGTGCGATTGCGGCCATCGTTATTTGTGTGTTTATCACCGTGAGCTATTACTGCGGCTGGTTCTACATGGCCTTTGCCCTCACCTTTGCCCTCGGGGTGCAGGCGGCACTCTACTCGCCTGCCAAGTACGGCTACATCAGGGAACTTGCGGGCGTCGACAACCTTTCGGCGGCTAACGCCCTGGTGCAGGCCGTTACCATCGTGGCCATACTTCTCGGGGTTTTTGTTTTTTCCATATTATTTGAGTTCCTGATCGGACAGCACCCCGCACTTGCCGGGCCCAATCCGCCCATACAGGGCATGATCATCGCAATCGCGCCCATCGGTTTTCTGCTGGTCGGGTGTTCGGTCGTCGAGACCGCGCTTGCCTGCCGGCTTCCCCAAACGCGCGCCGTTGACATGGCCCTGACCTTTGATGTCAAAAAATACCGGACCGGCGCCTATCTGCGCGAAAACCTGCAGGTGGTCAAAAGCAGCCAGACCATCTGGCTCTCCATCATCGGGCTGTCGATCTTCTGGGCAGTCAACCAGGTGGTGCTTGCCGTGTTCGGCGCCTACCTGAAAGAGGCCGCCGGCGTCACCAGCACGGTCATCGCCCAGGGCCTGCTGGCCGTGGGGGGCATCGGTATCGTCGTCGGGTCGCTTGTCGCAGGCAGGGTTTCGAAAAACTTCATCGAAACCGGGCTCATACCCGCGGGCGCAGTCGGCATGACAATCTGCCTTTTCCTGCTGCCCTCGCTTGCAAGCCCTCTGGCGCTGGGCATTCTATTCTGCCTCTACGGCGTAACCGGCGGCATGTTCATCGTGCCCCTGAACTCCCTCATTCAGTTTCATGCCCGCGAAAACGACATGGGCCGCGTGCTTGCCGGCAACAACTTCATGCAGAACTGCGCCATGATCGTATTTCTGGCGCTCACGATCCTGTTCGGACTCGGCAGCATCGGGGCAGCCCCGATGATCTATCTCATGAGCGCGGTCGTGCTTGCGGGCACGATCTACACCCTGTACAAGCTGCCCCAGTCATTCGTGCGCTATATCATTTCGGCCCTGGCGAGCAAGCACTACCGGCTCCAGGTTCTGGGCATCGATCATATACCGGCCGCGGGCGGGGCGCTGCTGCTGGGCAATCACACCAGCTATCTTGACTGGGCCATGCTGCAGATGGCTTCCCCCCGGCGCCTGCGCTTCGTGATGGAGCGCAGCATCTATGAAAAGTGGTATCTTCAATGGTTTCTGGACATGTGCGGCGTTGTCCCGATTTCAAAAGCGGCAAGCAGGGAAGCCATCAAAACCATCGAGAGCCTTCTGATGCAGGGCGAGGCCGTGGCGCTTTTCCCCGAGGGCGCGCTGAGCCGCACCGGACACATGGGCACCTTCCTGCGCGGATTCGAGATATCGGTAAAAAATACGCAGGCCGCTATCGTGCCGTTTTACATCCACGGCCTGTGGGGCAGCCTTTACTCCCATGCCTCGGCCGATTACCGCAGGCTTTCGCGGCCCAGCCGCAGCCGCTGTGTCACCATCTGTTTCGGCCCTGCCATGCCCGCGACTGCGGCCGCGCCCGCGGTCAAGCGGGAGGTGTTCAAGCTGTCGATCCTTGCCTGGCAGCAGTATACAAACACGCTCAAGCCCGTTGCCCTGCAGTGGCTCGCAACAGCCAAACGGCTGGCCGGCCGGACGAGCATCATTGATTTCGACGGCGCCGAGCTCTCGCACACCCGCGTGCTGGCAGCCGTGCTGCTCTTTGCCCGCCACATCAGGACGCGCTGCGCAGCCGAGCAGAACATCGGCCTGCTCGTTCCCACCAGCGCCGGCGGCATTATCGTGAACCTTGCCTGCCTGCTGTGCGGCAAAACCGTGGTCAACCTCAATTACACGGCCCCGCGCGAGGCCCTGCAGCAGGCCGCTGCAAGGGCCGGAATCAAAACAGTTTTCACTTCGCAGCGCTTCGTAGCCAGACTGCGCGCAAAGGGCCTCGACCCGGCAGCGGCTTTTGAAAACGCACAGGTCTGCAATCTCGAAGACATCCGCGGCGGGATTTCAAAATCACAGCAGCTGCGCGCCTATTGTGCGGCAGCGGCCCTGCCCGCGTGGGTTCTGCGGTGTGTGTATGCGGGCAAAACCCGGCTTGACGACGTGGCGGCCATACTGTTCAGCAGCGGCACCGAGGGTGCGCCCAAGGGCGTCATGCTCACGCACCGCAATATCATGGGCAACATCACGCAGATCGCCTCGGTTTTCAATCCGCAGGACGATGTCGTCATGAACAGCCTGCCGCTGTTTCACGCCTTCGGCCTCACCGTGACTTCGCTCATGCCCATGGCCGAAGGCTTTCCGTGCGTGTGCCAGCCCGACCCTACCAACGCGGCGGCTATCGGCAAACTCGTTGCCAGGCACCGAGCGACCCTGCTGTGCGCCACGTCGACGTTTCTGCGCCTGTACATACGCGACAAAAAGCTTCTGCCGCTCATGTTCAAAAGCCTTCGCCTGGTCGTGGCCGGCGCCGAGCGGCTGGCGCCCGAGGTGCGCGCAGCATTTAAGGCAAAATTCGGCCTCGATGTGCACGAGGGCTACGGAACTACCGAGACAACGCCCGTTGCAAGCGTGAATATTCCCGACGTGCTCGTGCCCGACTACTGGTTCGTTCAGCAGGGCGGCAAAGAAGGCACCGCGGGACTGCCGTTGCCGGGCAGCACGTTCAAAATCGTCGACCCCGTAACGCTTGAGGAGCTGCCCCCGGGCGAGGCCGGCCTCATTCTCATCGGCGGAACGCAGATCATGAAGGGCTATCTGGACGACCCCGAACGGACGGCTGCCGCCATTGTCGAGCAGGACGGCATCCGCTGGTATAAATCAGGCGACAAGGGCAGGCTCGATGAAGACGGCTTTCTCACGATACTTGACCGCTATTCCCGCTTTGCCAAAGTCGGCGGCGAGATGGTGAGCCTGGGCGCGGTGGAAGAGGCAGCCGCAGCGGCCATTGCCGATGAAGCAGTCGAGTGCGCCGCCGTCGCCGTGCCCGATGAGAAAAAGGGCGAAAGCATTGTGCTGCTTGTCGCCGGAACGTCGGATGCAGGCGCTGTCCGCCAGAAGCTCATCGAGACAGGCACACATGCTCTCATGATCCCGTCGGAAATTTTGACCGTTGAGGCGATCCCAAAACTCGGCAGCGGCAAGACTGATTTTTCAGCCGTGAAAAAGCTTGCGCTGGAGATGATGCAGTAATGTATGCCAGGCACAGATGTGCCCAACGATAGGACAGCGGGCGATAGTTTCTCTTAGATCATTTTACAAAATATCGTAACCGTGCTGTCATTTCGGCAGCAAAGTACAGTGGGCTGTCTTTATTCAGCATAGAAGTTTAATTTCTTTCTTCGCTCCTTAAAATCAGGCATTAAATCCTGCAAAAGCTTCCAAAATTTTGGGCCATGATGTCTCACCTTAAAATGGCATAACTCGTGGAGAATGACATAATCGATACATTCCCTCGGGGCCTTTATAAGTTCAAGATTTAATGTAATACGGCCAGCCCGTGAAAGACTACCCCAGCGGCTTACCATTTTTTTTATTTGCAGGGTGGGAGGATTTTTTATCTCGCGGGTCAACTTCTGCCCGCAAACAAGCAGGCGTTCCTGGAAAATCTTTTTTGCGTGAGTCCGATACCAGCCTTCCAGTAAGTTCTTTGTTTTTCCCGGGGTAGGATTATGGCTGGTCGTAATCCAAAGATAGCCCCGCATGCATTTTACTGAATCAATATCACCCTGCTGAACTTTGAGCCGATATTGCTTTCCCATATATCGGTGTGTTTCTCCGCTGATGTAGCGTCGCTGCGGCTGCCTGGGTAAGTATTGCGCAAAATCGCTCCATGCTCTGCTGATCCATGCAGCTCGCCGCTTTACTAAGCCCTGTATGTCGCTGAGGCTGCTGCCGAATGGAGCTTTAACCGTTACGGTCAAATCGGGGTGAACGCGTAAAGCAAAGGTCTTGCGCCGTGAAAAACCATATCTGTAGACAATATCAATCGTTCCCCATGTAACACTGTCAGAACGCAATTCCATTATTTGCCCGCAAGTTTTTTGGCTATGGAGAGGCAATTTTCTATAATTGAATCCATATCAGCCGTTGTAAAATTAATTCCGTATGTATCGCGCGCTTCAAGCAGGTAGTCATCAATGGCGTTTTGCATTTCTTTCTGTACATCATCCATCATTGCCCAGTCACGACGCTTGAGCCTGCCTATAATTTCTTCAATTGCAATGGCAATTTCTGCCGCATGTTCCTTGCGTTGCTTTGGTTCAGCTGTGTAACCTGCCAGCGTTTCGCCTACAATACCGTAATATGCGGGGGCCTCTTTATAATGAATAAGTTTATGCGGCAGCTCGGTTTCATGCCCCTGCCGAACGGTGTTCATACATTCGGTTACCTGGTGCAGATATTCCGCATCCGTAATTCTTTTTTCGCGATAGTCATCGATTGCCTTCTGCACCAATTCCGCAAATTTTTTATAGAAAACCGGGTCCTCGTCGATTTTTTCATGGATTGTTTTTATTAAACGGCTCGCGATCGTATCAGCCTTTGCCGCAGGCCCCTCCCGCTTTTCAACTTCCTTATCAAATGCTTCCACGTCAAATATGTTGACCTGTTTGGTGACGATTTCGATGTCGGGCGCCTGAATATGGCTGTCCATCACCTTTAAAATCTGTTTTTCATACTGTCGGTAATCAATTGTCTCTGAATACCTCTGCTGCACGGAAGTCCGCAAACTCCAGAACCGCTTGAGATCATCTTTATAGGTTTTGACAAGCTCAGGTGCTGTTTCGTCGTAAAAATGTTCAGTGGCCAGGGCAACAGAAAGCGTTTTTTGAAACGCTGTTAATGCCTCGTAGAACGTCTGCCTCCGGTCTTCCGGTGCAAGATGCTGCTCCATTGCCTCATTATCATGTTTGTTCTGCACTTCTTTAAATGCAGCCCACAGATCAGAATGCTTCTGCGGAAGTGTCCGCACTTCGGCATGAGTGTCAATCACCGCTCCTGTCAAATCAACATCATCCGAATCAAAGCCGCCAAGGGCATCATAGGTGTTCATGGCCTCATTGAGTTCGCCAAGCACTCCGCGGTAGTCAACAAGGAAACCAAAATCCTTTCCGGAATAAATACGGTTTACGCGTGCAATCGCTTGCAAAATACTGTGTTCTTTCAGCTGCTTGTCGATATACAGAACTGTATTGCGCGGTTCATCAAAGCCCGTCAACAGCTTGTCAATGACTATCAGCAGCTCAACGCCATCTTCCCGCCCGAAAGAGCTGATCAACTCCTTGTTGTAGCGTTCTTCCGAACCAAAACGTTTCATCTTCTCGGCCCAGAACGTATGCACTTCGGGTGTATCGTCCTCCCCTATCGATTCCTGCCCCTTTCGCGTATCAGGCGGCGACATAATGACTTCACAGTCAAGCATGCCGTATTCATTAATGAATTTACGATAGAGGATCGCGCTTTGGCGGGAATCGGCGGCAAGCTGAGCCTTGAATCCAGTGCCCTGAAAATTATCCCTGTAATGAACACTGATATCATAGGCGATAAGACGCAGCCTCTGTTCTGTCTTTGCAACAGCATCTTTTATAATTATTTTCTTTTTCAGGTCAGTTTTTTGCTCTTCGCTCAGCCCGGCTGTTATGCGTTCAAACCACAAATCCATGGCGTTGCGGTTCTGCTCAAGAAGGGCCATACGCCCCTCATAGAGAAGGGGCGCAACAGCCTCGTCATCCACGGCCTGGCGCATGGTATAGGAATGAATAAAGCCGCCGAACTTGCGGGCTGTGCTTTTTTCCTCTTTTAACAGGGGTGTTCCGGTAAAGCCCAGATAGCAGGCGTTGGGAAACACACGCCGCATCTGGGCTGCCGTTGCGCCGTAATTTGTGCGATGGCTTTCATCTACCAGTACAAAAATATTCGGGCTGTCGTTCTTTATGCCGTACTTGCCCTTCACGGTACCGAATTTGTTAATGATGGTTGTGATAACGCTTGCCTTGCCTTCGGTAATAAGCCGCACCAGATGCTCACCGGTATTGGCTTTTTCAGCGGTTTTGCCACAGGCTGAAAAGGTACGCCAGATCTGATTGTCAAGATCAACGCGGTCGGTGACAATGATAACGCGCGGATTGTTAATGGCCGGATGCAGCGCCAGGGCCTTGGCAAGCATGACCATGGTAAGCGATTTTCCGCTGCCGGTCGTATGCCAGACAACACCACCGCGCCGCTGCCCTTCATGCAGAGGCACAACACGCTCTACCGTTCGCTTCACGGCAAAATACTGCTGGTACCGGGCAATTTTGCGCACCCCGGCATCGAACACAATGTAGCCGTAAACCAGTTCAAGCAAACGTTCCGGCCGCAACAGCGCCCACAGTGTGCGATCCTGCATGGTGGGCAACCGGTCGCCGCTTGTCCATAATGTATTAAAATACTGCCGGGCATCACGGTATTCCCCGGCATCCTTTTCTTCCAGCGGTGCAAATAGTTTTGCTTCTACAGCGGCAGGCAATCGCTGGTTGGCAACGGCATGTATGGTTTGATCAAAACTGCCTTCTTCTTTCCATACGCTCCAGTACTTACGGGGTGTTCCTACCGTGCCGTAGCGAATCTCATTGACGCTGGTGCCGATAAGCAGCTGGGCAAACTGAAAAAGATGCGGAATGTAGTCATCCTTCTGATTGCGCAGCATTTGATCAA
>CAIRTM010000083.1 GCA_903881505.1 uncultured delta proteobacterium
GAGCTGCTGTTTGACGTGGCTGACTGCGCGGGCCAGTACCGCACTCCCGGCTATTATTACTTCAAGGTCGAGTAGGCGCGGCAGCGCATCTGCATAAACGCGCAACCGGGCAGGGTCAGACATGGCCCTGCCTTTTTTTATGGTACACAGCATTTGTAGTTTTAATTTTTATTTTTTCTGAACAGCGCATCCCTGTTGTGCGGTTTTTGCCCTATTGTATCAATGGAAGGGGATTGTCGTGCCGGAACTCGTAAATAAAATTAAAAAACATTGAAATTTTCGTTTGACAGTTTTTATTGGTTTGGTATTTTCATGTCATATATACAAATCATGGCATAGCAGTGGTGTGCGCGGTTTTGCGGTTTTTAGCTTTGACCGGGGATTTCCCTGCAGGCATTGAGCACTTTGCTGCTGCGGGGTTTTGTGATCAGTGTTTGATGTACACATAGTACCGGCTGCTGAAAACACATGAAGGGGGAACCATGCTGAGGATGAAACGGGGAGCAGCGGCAGAGTTGGCAGCGGTGTGCGTGATGCTGTGCATGCTTGTGCCGGGTGCGTCAGCCAGTGAGGGCCAAAGCCCGCAGGCCAAGGCCATCCCCATGAATAAACTCGGCGCCGAGGTCGACCAGCGCTACGGCGCTCAAGGCTCAGGCCCGGTCGCAACCGCTGCGGGATACAAACTCACTGCGAAGATGCAGGCCCTTGAGGCTGAAGTGTCTCCTGCCGGTCTCACCGTAACATCGCTTGCAAAAAAGGAAGGCCTGGGCAGTTTTTCAATCGTGCCGGTAGCGCTTAACGGTAAGGAACTCGCAGCCACCACAAAAGAATCGATCCGCACCGGGGCGGACGGCTCTGTGGTTCTCAATCGCGGTGTGGTGAGCGAGCGTTTCACGGCTTCTTCCGGCGGCATCCGGCAGGATTTTATCATCAGCGCCGCGCCTGAACCTTTGGCCTCTGAATTTGTGCTCGGCCTTGCCGTGAACAATGCAACCCTGTCTGCAAGCGAAAAGAATCCGGGCAGCATGGTTGTGACCCTTGATTCGGGACGCAGGCTTGCCTACAGCCGTCTGCATGTCACGGATGCCACGGGCAGGGAACTGGAAGCACGGATGGATGCACCGTCAACTGGTGGCAGCGAACTGCGCATAATTGTTGCCGCACACGACGCCCAATATCCCGTCACCATCGACCCGACAATTATCGATGAGGATTGGTTTGCCCTGGGCACGGGGATGGACAGAGAGGTAAAGGCCCTTGCCGTTGACGCTTCTGGCAATCTGTATGCGGGGGGCGACTTTACGACCGCTGGGGGCGTGAGCGCAAACCGTATTGCAAAATGGGACGGCACGTCGTGGTCAGCCCTGGGATCGGGGATGAATGCTACTGTATACGCCCTTGTTGTTGACGCTTCGGGCAATCTGTATGCGGGAGGATATTTTACGACCGCCGGGGGCGTGGGCAACACAACGCATATTGCCAAATGGAACGGCTCGTCGTGGTCAGCCCTGGGATCAGGGATGAACAGTACTGTACACGCCCTTGCCTTTGACACTTCGGGCAATCTGTATGCGGGGGGATGGTTTACGACCGCCGGGGGCGTGAGCGCAAACCGCATAGCCAAATGGAACGGCTCAAACTGGTCCGCCTTGGGGTCTGGGATGAACAAGACAGTATACGCCCTTGCTGTTGACTCTTCGGACACTTTGTATGTGGGCGGGGTATTTAGTGCCGCTGGGGACGTGTCTTCAACTGAATCGTTTGTTGCCAGCTGGGACGGTTCATCATGGTCTAGCCTGGGATTATGGCACAGGGGTTCGGACGCCCCGTTGATGCGCATTTATGTATGGGCCCTTGCAGTTGATTCCTCGGGCAATCTGTATGCGGGGGGAAATTCAACGGTCGACAGTTCGAACCCATGCATTGCCAAATGGAACGGCTCGTCGTGGTCAGCGCTGGGATCGGGGATGGATGGTGATGTAAATGCCCTTGCTGTTGACGTTTTGGGCAATCTGTATGCGGGGGGGAGTTTTACGTGCGCCGGGTGCATGTACGCTGGCGGGAGCGCAAGTCGTATTGCCAAATGGAACGGCTCAAACTGGTCCGCCTTGGGGTCTGGGACTAACTATACTGTAAACGCCCTTGCCTTTGACACTTCGGGCAATCTGTATGCGGGCGGAGATTTCACGACCGCAGGGGATAAATTTTCACCCTACATTGCGCGGTGCTATACCCGTGAGTGTGATAACGACAGCGACTGTGACGATAGCTTATATTGCAACGGTGTGGAAGTCTGCGTGGTTGGTTCTTGTGTCGCAGGTTCTAGCCCATGTGAGGGAGCAACACCTGAATGCGCTGAAGACAATGATACGTGCGCTGAGTGCCTGCAAGACAGCCATTGCTCCGACGGCGTGTTCTGCAATGGCGCTGAAGCGTGCGTTGCAGGCACCTGCGTGCCTTCGAATGATCCCTGTGCTGAAAATGCCGCGCAGCCGTTCTGCGATGAAACAAATGATCGATGCATGGAGTGCCTGGGCAAAGATGACTGCCCGGAGGGCGAGGTGTGTAATGTATCTGTCGGTTCGTGTGTTGCGTGCGTGAGCGATGCCGACTGTCCTTCCGGGTACTGTGTAGGAAATGAATGCGTGGAGTGCCGCACCAGTGCCAACTGCACTGACGGCCTGTACTGCAATGGCGCTGAAATCTGCTCGGGCGGTACATGCGTTGCTGCCACAAATCCCTGCTCCGGCGCAACACCGGTGTGCGATGAGACGGGCGACCGCTGCGTAGAGTGCCTCAATGACAGCCATTGTTCCGACGGACAGTTTTGTAACGGTGCTGAAACCTGTATTAATGAAGAATGTGTCGCTGGATCGTCGCCCTGTCAGGCGGGTGAGCTATGCAGGGAATCGTCTGATCAGTGCGTTATTGTTGAGTGCGCCAGTGATGCTGATTGTGCATCAAGGACATGCTATCAGGGCGAGTGTACCACCGAATGCCCAGACGGCAATCATTCGCTCTGCGCAGCGGATGAAGCGTGCATTGGCGGCTGGTGTCTTGATTATTCGTATCCCGCATGTACGTATGACAGTGACTGCCCGTCCGAGTATGATTACTGCTTCGAAGGGAAGTGCGGGTGGATTGTCAACGCTGATGTGTGCGGAGAGGGCTGGACAAGATTCCCGGACGGCCCATGTCTTCCTGACGGCGCTTCATGTGTGCCTCATTTATCACGGCAATGTGGACGACCGGCTGATGAAAGTTATCTTCTTGAATGTCTCGAATTAGAGTGTAAGAAAGTCTGCACGTATAATTCAGACTGTGTGAATACCTCCTGTGTAAACGGCAGGTGTGATGGCCCCTCCTGCACGACTAATGCTGATTGTAACAATGGCATGTTTTGTGACGGATCGGAGTTTTGCTATTACGGCTATTGCTATGAAGGCCGGTGGCCCTGCCCGGCTGGCGAATATTTCGGTTGCGACGAGACTGGCGACCAGTGCGTTGAATGCCTCAATGACAGCCACTGCACGGACGGTCAGTTCTGCAATGGCGCAGAAACCTGCATAAATGGTGTGTGCGGCGATGGGGCTGACCCCTGTTCGGGCGGCACGCCCTACTGTCTGGAGGCGTCCGACACGTGCGTTGAGTGCCGCAACGCTGCCGACTGCGATGACGGAGCGTACTGCAACGGAGCCGAGACCTGCGTAGCGGGCGCATGCGCTGCGGGCACACCGCCTGTTTGTGACGACGGTGTCTACTGCAACGGCGTTGAGACGTGCAATGAAGCAACCGACAGCTGCAATGCAAGCACAAATCCCTGTTCCGGCGCAACTCCGGTGTGCGACGAAACGGGCGACCGCTGCGTGGAATGCCTGAACGACTCGCAGTGCGATGACTTTTGCGTAAGCAACGTGTGCGTCGAATGCCGCAACAATACCGACTGCTCAGACGGCCAGTTCTGCACCGGAACAGAAACCTGCTCCGGCGGCGCCTGCGCTGCAGGCACAAATCCCTGCTCCGGCGCAACTCCTGTGTGCGACGAAACGGGCGACCGCTGTGTGGAATGCCTGAACGACTCGCAGTGCGATTACTTTTGCGTAAGCAACGTGTGCGTCGAATGCCGCAACAATGCCGACTGTTCCGACGGACAATTCTGCACCGGAACAGAAACCTGCTCCGGCGGCGCATGCGCTGCAGGCACGAACCCCTGCTCCGGTGCAACACCGGTGTGCGACGAGACGGGCGACCGCTGCGTGGAGTGCACCAGCGACAGCCACTGCGACCCGGGCTACATCTGCACGGGCAATGCCTGCATTCCCAGGGGCAGCATGCAGGCCTCTTCGGTGAAGCTCAAGGCAGGCAAAACCGCCGGTACGGACAGTATGAAGCTTGCAGGCTCGCTTGATGCAACCGGGGCTGACCTGTCAGCGGCAATCGGCAAAACCCTTACTGTAACCCTAGAGGCCGCCTACATACCCGCACCCGGCGCAATCACCTATACGTTCCAGGTACCGGCTGCTTCAGTCAACAAGGGCAGGTACACGTCACCGAAAGATACGGCAGCTTCGTTTTCGCTTGATACCACGACCGGGCTGATGAAGTTCTCGGCCAAGAACGCCGACCTTACCGGCTTGAAATGCCCGATAACCTTCCGGGTGCAGTTCGGCGATTATGCTGCCCAGGCCCAGCTGAGTGAAGCGATCGTCAACGGCACCAAGCCCTGCCCGCTGCCGCTGGTGATGGGCGTCATGGACAGCCTGGAGGCCCTGAAAGTAAGCGGCAAAAAGGGCGCGGCCCCCGGCGCCGACTCGGTCTCGATCTCGGGCACGTTTACGATCAACGGGACCGTTAACCCGGCAAGCCCTGTGGTGATAACGCTGGGGCCTGACACCTTTACGGTTCCGGGCGCCCAATTCAGCGAAAGCCGCGGCACATACAGCTGCACGGGCGCTGACAGCGGAAATGCCTATATCAGCGCAAAGTTCGACACCGTGAAGTGCACCTATTCGATCCAGATCAAGGGCGCCGACATCACCGGCAGCGGCAGGGTCGGCTTCGGCATCAACGTGTTCGGCAATCTTCTGCAGTCTTCCGGCGGGGTAGCGCTGCCGGAGGGGTTTTAAGCTTAACTGCAAGCAACCAATAGCCGCACCGGCAGGACCGCATACAGCGGCCCTGTTTTTTTTGGCGCAGGTGTGGTATTGCTTGCCTGTATGTACAGGCACGCAGCAGGGGAGATACCGCATGGACTGCGCACGCCTGCAGGCAGCCGGGCAGGATTATAACCGCACGCTGGAAATCGATTTTGTGAAATGCAGAAGGACCGCCCATGGATACACCCGCAATGCCTGAACTGACAGGGCTGTTTATCCGTTTCGGGATCGCGCTCGCGCTGGGCCTGTTCATCGGCTTTGAGCGCGAGAAGGAAAAGCATGAGACATTCGCCGGCATCCGCACCTTTCCGCTCATAGCGCTTCTGGGGTGCGCGGCAGCGCTGATCAACGACAGCTATGCGCCCTGGGCGTTTGCCGTCTGCTTCGTGACGCTTTCGGCCATGATCATCACGGCCTATTTCTCGGGACGCGAACGCTCCGGCGGCATTACAACGGCGGTTGCGGCCTACCTGTGCTTTCTGTTCGGCGCGCTCGTGTGGTGGCGGCTCACGGCCCTGGCGGCCGCGCTTTCGGTTGTAACGGTTCTGCTGCTTGCGACCAAGAAGCCGCTGGAGGGCCTGTCGCAGAAAATCCAGGCCCGCGAGATCGCCGCTGCCCTGCAGTTCGGCGTTATCACGCTGATTATCCTGCCGGTCCTGCCGAACCAGACATTCGGCCCGCTGGACGTCATCAACCCCTACACCATCTGGCTGATGGTCGTGCTGATCGCCGGCATCAATTTTGTCGGCTATATCCTGATTAAAACACTGGGCGCCCGGCAGGGCATCGGCCTTGCGGGCCTGCTGGGCGGCCTGGCCTCCAGCACCGCGCTGACGCTGGGCTTCAGCCGCCGCAGCCGCATCGAGGCTGCCTTCGCCCCGGAATTCGCATTCGCGATTGTCGTAGCCTCGGCCGTGATGTTCGGCCGGGTGCTGGTCGAGGTGTTCGCCGTGCATCCCGATGTCGGCCGTCTGCTGCTGCCGCCGCTGTGCAGTGCCGGCGCGGCAGGGCTGCTGTGCTGCGTCGCGCTGTGGTTCCTGCGCCGCGGCGCGTCTTCCGCCGAAGCCTGCTCCGGGGAGCATGTCAGCGCGCGCAACCCGTTTGAGCTCTGGCCGGCAGTCTGGTTCGGTCTGCTGTTCGGCGCTATCCTGCTGATCGCCCGGGCAGGCCAGGTGTATTTCGGCACCGCCGGTATCTATGTTTCGAGCATTATCACCGGCTTTGCCGATGTCGATCCAATAGCGCTGTCGCTTTCAAATCTGGCGCGCGCAGATCTCGACGCCGTCATCGCCGCCCGCGGCATCACGCTCGCGGTCCTTGCCAACACGTTTGTCAAAATGCTCATAACCATGATCGGCGGCAGGTCCCTGTTCCGGTACTGCTGTCCGATTTTCGGGGTTATGATCGCGGTCGGACTGCTTGTGTCCTTCGCGGTCATCTAGGCTGGGACGCTTCCGGGGATTATCTTTCAACTCCGCCCTGTACGGACGGCTGCGGGTGCTCAATTGAAACGAGTTCAGCGGTAAAGCTGCCCACGGCGACCCTGCTTTTTACCAGCACGGGCAGGCGGCGCTCATCAGCGCTCACCCATATCTGCAGCCGCGCATCCGGGTTTTTTTTAAACACTCCTTCGATGCTGCGCAGGTCGGGTTCAACCAGCCAGGCGTCCCACAGCCGGCCTCCGCTGCGCACCGTTTGACGTCCGTGAACGCGCGCGACAGCCTGCATGCAGCGCTTGCGGTCCGCGACCGGCCGCGTCAGTATGCGGTTTTCATGCAGTTCCTGCATGCGGAAATAATAAAATATCGACAGCGGGTCAAATGCTTCCGGCTTGAGTTCAACCAGGCGTTTTTTTTCGTTTTTAGCGGTGCGGGCCGTGTTTGATTTCCAGTCAAAGCTGATGGAAAGGTTTTTTACGTCAAAGGGCTTGCGTTTTAGCTCGGTGTAGCGCAGCGCGCGTTCCATGTCCGCATCGGCCCAGGAATCCATGCGGTCGTGAACCGGGTAGATCGCCGCAACCAGGGGCGTGGTGTCGGCGGTCATGGCGAAATGCCAGGCCGCTTTACCGTCGAGCGCGGTCATGGGCATGATTTCAAGCATGGCCTCGGCGGCCTTGATGCCCGCCCAGTACACGTCATAGCGCAGCTTCTCGCCGGGAGCGAACGGGAATGCCGCCGCGTTTGCTGCGCCGGCGCATTCCGGCCCGCACCAGCAGATGGCGGTGAACGCAAACAGTATACGCGCAGCGGATCGAAGGAGACGGGGTGCGGTTGCCATCTGTCGGTTGACCTGAAAAGGCATGAGGCCGTAGTGAACCATTTTTTCAGCAGTCCGCTACAGCTCGTAGAGCGTCTCATCGCGCAGGGGTGTTGCGCGGCGGCGTTTCGCGGGGCCGCCGCCGGGGGCGAAAGGATCTTCCTGCTCAAGAATATCGCCCATGTCAGCCTCGATGCTGTCGGGATCCTCGCCGGCCGCCATGCGCCGCAGCGCTTCCTGCATGCCGTCGCCGAGCTTTACGCCGGTCATTTCCGAAAACTTGCGCATCAGGCCGGCCGCCTGGCGGGGATCGTCTTCGTTCAGGCCTTCGGCTTCGGCTGCCAGCCTGCCCATGGCGGCGGCAAGCCTGCCCTCATCAACGGGCAGGTCGGCGTCGGCATCGTTTTCGGCGGCCCGGCCGATGCACGCAAACAGCGACATGCGGCGCTCAAGCCCGGCCCCGCAGCGCGGGCAGGCCGGAGCGGCCGTGGTGTTGATGCTGCGGGAGAAAAAGCTGAAAATGGTGTTGCACGGCGTGCAGTAGAATTCATAGATGGGCATTGACGGTCCCCGCTTTATTTTTCCGCCGGCGCGTCTTCGCGCCGGCCGGCGGCCTGAGCCGGCGGCGGATCAAGAAAAAACTCCCCGCAGTTTTTTTGGTAGTTCGATGCGTCGATCCAGGCAAGCGAAAACACATAGCGCGCGCACAGATCCCGCGCGCGGCGCAGCTGTTCATCCGCAGGCTCCGTGCCGCCGAATGCGATATCGAGGTACGGCGGCCGGTCGGCGGCTTCGTCGCGGTCGATAAACCGGAGCGTGGCGAAGGAACCGTCCGTGAAGTGCAGCGTGTGGGTCACAAGCGCTTCGTCCGCCGGTGCCTTCGACCGCGGCACGTATTCGCCCACGCTCAGATTGCGGAACGCCTCGGCCAGTTTCGCCGTATCCGCGGGTATTTTCCCTTCGGGCACATCCTGCGGCGCGAGTATCCCCGCTGCGGCGTCGCGCTGCAGGCGCAGCGTTTTCTGTCCGCAGCCGTAGTCGACGGCCGCAAGCAGTTCAGGCTCATACTGCAGCACCTTGCGGTAGTACCAGCGCCAGGGCTCGGTGCCGGTCTCCAGCGTTTTTGAGACCAGGTAGACGGCGGGGTCGCCCGGCAGGCGCACAAACTGCGAGGCCTGGTCCTTTTTTTTGCCGATATGCACGGTTGAAGTTCCGGCGGCGGTTTTCAGGGTAATGCTGATCGCGGCCTCATCGGCCAGGCCGAAGCGCTGCCAGGCGTCGGAATTTCTCGTGACGCGCTGCTCGATGGCGGCTGTGTTGAAGAATTCGAGCAGCCTGAGCATGGCGGCGGCATCAACCGGTATCAGGAGATCGCCGTCGCGCAGGTACCATGAAGCGCCCTGCGGCACAAGCTCGATGGAGTTGCCTGCGCGTGCCACGGAAACGCTTTTCAGCTCAGCGGGATTGACATATGGCTGCAGACGCTGCGGTGCCGGGCGTGCGTCGCGGTTCGAGGCGGCGTACATGACCGCGGCGGCGATGATAATCAAAAGCGATGCAACGGTCACAGCGTTCTTTTTCATGCGCTTCTCCGTTTCGCGAGCAGCGGCCTGCCGCCGGCGCGCCTGAAGTAGATGTAGAGCCCGGCCAGCAGCACCAGCGAGGGCACGACCGTAATGTTCAGCACGGCCAGGACGGTGCCCAGCCGCTCGATGTCCTGGCGCAGGTTTTTGCGCACCTCGCGCCGCTTGCGCTTGAACTCGAGCTGCTCCATTTTGAACTTGTCGATCTCGGCCTGCTGCGCGGCTGAAAGCGCGACCTGGTTGTCCTGGCTTCTGGCGCTCTGCAGCCGGTTGAGGGAGCTTTGCAGCTCCTGGATCTTGTCGGTGAGCTCCTGCTCGACGCCGTGCCATTTTGTCTGCGCCTGTTTTTCAATATCCGCCACGCGCGCAAACGGGCGCTGAAACGAGCCGCGCGACCTGATGGAGATCAGCTCGGTTGAGCCGGTCAGGAATTCCAGCGCGTTGGTAAGAAAGGCGATATTATGATTGAGCGGCTGTATAATGTTCTGACCGAGGAAATTCAGGCTGCGCAGCGAGTAGCTGTTGTTGATAAAGTCCACATCTCCGACCAGCAGCACGGTGCCGTCCCGCTCGGCCTGCGCGCGATGGTCCTGGGCATACCGGCTGCCTTCGGGCTTGCCGGAAAACGAGGAGCGGAACCTTCCGGTTGCGAGCGCGGCCAGCACAAGCGGGCCGTCAGCCTGCTGATACCTGTCAACGTTCTGGGGCGTGACCAGCGCCAGCTGGGATGAGCTGATCGTGCCGGGGGAGGCCGATGTGCTCAGCAGCGGGGTAAGCTCAACGGCTGCGCCCGGCAGCGGCTTGAAAAATCCCGGCTCGATGAGCAGCATCGACTCAAGCAGTGCCGTGATGACCTGGCCGCGGTTGAAGCTTGTACCGTCCAGCGACAGCCAGAACGGGTACTGCACCGGGCCGGAGCGCGAACCGACCCGGGTTGAGTAGCGGCTGTCGGCGGCCACAAGCTGATCATCGTAGCTGACGCCGATGGTTTTAAACACATTCGGCAGGTTCGAGCGCGAGCCCGTGCCGCGGGCGTACTGGGCCGCCTGCGCGGTGTCGGGCACGCTGCGCGCCGACGGATCGACGACGAGCGCGGCCTTGCCGCCGCGCAGAATGTACTGTTCGATCGCGTATTCGGTTTTTTCAGTAACGGCCAGCGGATGCAGCACCAGCAGCACATCGATATCCGCCGGAATTTCCTCAAGGCCCACCGACAGCACTTTTGTGTCAAACGTGCGCTCGAGCTCCTGCACGAACAGCCAGTCCTCAGCCGATGCCTGCTGCATCATCAGGGGCTGCGTGAATTCCTTTGAGGAGAGGGCCATGCCGGAAAGCAGGCCCACGACCTTGCGGCCCGCGGTTTCCCGCGTGCGTGCCAGCATGCTGGCGATGTCATATTCAAGGAACGCCTCCCGGCGCGGGTCAAACAGCGGAATGGTAAACGTTTTGTCCTGGAACTGCAGGGCAGCGCCCATGAAAAATGATGCGCCGTCACCGGTCTGGGCCGCGTGAATGCCGTAGCGCACGGCCATTTCCTCCTCGTCCGAATCCGGCCGCGGGTCATATACCTCAAGGCGCAGGCGCGGGGAAAGCGCGGCGATTTCGGTCAGCAGTTCCTGTACGCGCCGCCCGTAGTCTTTCAGCATGACCGGCAGGGTTTCATCCGAGCGCGAGAAAAAATACTGGATCACGGCATCATCTTCGATCCCGGCGGCGATGGCGCGCGTTCCCGCGGTCAGGGTGTAGAGGCGGTCCCGGGTAAGGTCCAGCTTTACATTGATCCGGGCGGCTATAAAATTCAGGCATACAAGCGCGGCGCAGATGATCAGGATGCTGGCGGCGCCGGTCAGTCTGGCGAGTTTCATGGGCATACCCCCTTAGCTTTCGGCGCTTCCTTCAAGAACCGCGGCGTTCAGGATCAGGAAGAAGACAATGATCGAGATGAAATAAATTACATCGCGCAGGTCGATGACTCCCCGGGTGGCCTGCTGGAAATGCGGGATAAATCCCAGGCCGGACAGGAAATCAAGAAGGCCTGCCGGCAGGAAATCCAGGTATTCATGAAACACGCCGAAACCGAGCAGCAGGAAGACGAAGCAGATGATGACCGACAGCACGAAGCTGATGACCTGGTTGCGGGTCAGGGCGCTGGTAAAACAGGCTACGGCCAGAAAAGCGCCGGCCATGAGCCAGGACATCCCGTAGCCGGTCAGTATGGGCCCCGGATCCGGGGAGCCGAGGTAGAACACGGTTATGACGATCGGGAAGGTCAGCAGCAGCGCGGCCAGCACGAACAGCCAGGATGCCAGGAACTTTCCGGCAATCACCGCGGGCATGCCCAGCGGCAGGGTCGCGAGCGTCTCGATCGTGCCGGAGCTTTTTTCCTCGGACCACAGGCGCATGCCGATCGCGGGTATCAAAAACAGGTACAGCCAGGGCTGAAAGCTGAAGAAAATGTCGAGGCTTGCCTGGTTTGATTCATAGAACCTTCCGAGGATAAAGGTAAATCCCATCTGGAAGGCGAGGAAAATCGTTACGAAGATGAAGGCCAGCGGCGAGCAGGCATAGCCGCGCAGCTCTTTTTTAAGAATAATCCAGGATGGCTGCATGCGCGTATCTCCTTTTATTCCGTTGTTCGGGTCAGGTGGCGGAAGGCATCATCAAGCGGCGCCTCCCAGCAGCAGGCTTCCTCGCAGGCAATGCCCGCCTCCGCCAGGCGTGCGCTCAGGCGTGCGGGCCGCTCATCCGTGTTCAGGCGAAAGCGCTCACAGCCCGCCGGTCCCGCGCCCAGGGGGCTCAGCGCGCATCCGAGCGCCCGCTCGGCAGCGCTTTTGTCCTGCGGCCGGATGGCCAGCACCGCGGCGCGGCCGCCGGGAACACACCGGCGCAGGTCGTTCGCGGTGCCGTCCAGCACGATACTGCCTTCCGAAACAATGATGATGCGCGAGCACATGGCCTCAACCTCTTCGAGAATATGGGTTGAAACAATGATGGCCTTGTTGCGGCTCAGGTCCTTGATGAGCTTTCTGATTTCATTTTTCTGGTTGGGGTCAAGGCCGTCGGTCGGCTCATCCAGCAGCAGCACCGGCGGGTCGTGGATGATCGCTGCCGCGAAATTTAGCCGGCTGCGGTATCCTTTTGAAATCGTTCCGGTGAGCTGGTGCCGGATCGCGGCCAGGTTGGCCGTTTCGATCACCTGCTCGACACGCCCTTCGGCGTCGGCGAGGCCGTGGGCCTCGCCGACGAACAGCAGGTACTCACGGCTGGTCATCTCGCGGTACAGCGGGGTCGTTTCGGGCATGTAGCCGATTTTTTTCTTGACGGCTATCGGGCCGGCGGCCATGTCGATACCGTCGATGGCAATTGTGCCGGCGCTCGGGCGCAGGTATCCGGCAAGCATGCGCAGGGTTGTGGATTTGCCGGCGCCGTTGGGCCCCAGAAAGCCCAGCACCTCGCCCGTTGAAACCGTAAACGTCACGTTATTGACCGCTGTAATCGGCCCAAATTTTTTTGTCAGGCCCGCTGCCTGTATCATGGGTTTTCCCTCGCGTGGTATATGGACGGTGCGGTTTTTCCCGCTCAATGAACAGTAAAATTTCATAGCATGTAACCGCAAAAAAATAAAGCGGCTTGCGCCTTGTGTCAATATGCTGCCGTGATGTATTACATAAAATTTACACGGCTGCACGCGCGCCCAGGCCTGCGCGGCCGCCGGGCTGAAATCTATTGTGGTTTGAAAGAATAATGGATATGATCTACAGGTGCGGAGCAAGGGCCCGCCGCGCAGCTGATGCAGACAGATTCCTGCCCGGGACAGGCGGCCCGACTGCCGAGGCGAGCCATATACCGGTACATACTGATACGCCCATGAACCTTGCCGAGATCAAACAGTCAGATATCGCCCGGCGCCGGCTCTACCAGGTCGAGCGGCTGGTAGTGCGCGAGGCCACGGACCTGTGGTGCCGTGAGCAGTCGTTTTACAGCGAAAATTTCGCCGCTGACGTGCAGGTGGATATCGGCGCCAGGCGTATTGCCGTCAGCTTCGGCAACACGGCGCGCATGCAGCACGGCAGCCCGGAAGCGACCGTCAACGAGATGATGCGCGGCCTGATTCTCACCATCGCCGCCGATGCCCAGGGGCGGCTGCTTGCCGATTACGCGGTTATCATGAAAAACATCCTGGATGTTTTCTTCCACCGCCTGCTGGAAATAGCCGATAAAAAATTTATTTACCAGCGCCTGCAGTCGCTGGAACTCGGCTTCGGAATCGTCTTCGGGCTGGGGCCCGCATTCTTCCCGCTGCGGGCCGAGCGGCGCGTGCTGGAGGAAATCCTCACCAGCGTGAGCCTGTCCAGCGCCCGTGAAACAGCAGAGGCGCTGATCAACGACATCATCGAGGCCGGCACGCTGGGCCAGCGCGAGAAGGGCGTCACCTTTCATATCTTTATGGGCTCCGAACATGCGGCCAGCTTTCTGAGCCTGCCGCTGGGCATGGAGCAGGCCAATTATATCGCGCTGCTGGGGACCCATACGCTGCGCTGCAATATCCTGGCTGAAGTCGGCAACGACATGACCATCCGCTCAGGTATTTTCAAAATCGACGCGCCCCAGAAGCCGGCCAATTTTATCCACCACAAGGGCCTTGCCCTTGAGATCGACGAGCAGGAGCTCATGGACAAGCTGTGCTCCCCGCAGGAGCTGGGCCCGGAGGAGTTCTCGCCGCACGAGCTGCTGTTCATCAGGGTGCTGTTCAACGAATATGCCGATCTTGCTCGCTTTTTGATCTCCAGCGGCAGGATCTCACCTGACCTGCGGGTCCTGATCATATTCCCGCGCATCAATATTTTCAGGCTGATGCACGGCGAAAACAGCGCCATACCGGAGCACGAGCCCGCAACCCTGGGAGAGCTGGCCGCGCTTGCCGGCTGCCGTTTTGCGTTTGAGCAGCCCCCGGGGCCGCCCAGGCCCGCGCGGCGGCGCCCGGTACCCGAGAAGCTCATCCAGCAGCATGTGCTGCTGACAACGCAGGCGTTTGCCCGCTCGATTATCAGGAATATCTATAAGCCGGTCAGCGACATCCGCCGGGGCTGCATGTCCATGGTTACCGGGCGGTTCGCGGACGAACTGGCGCCCGCTGCCGTGCGCCAGCGGCTTGAAAGCATTTCAGCCTACCTGAAGCGCCTGCAGGCCATTGAGCAGGTGGTGATCGATCCGGTCGATACGGTGCTCGATCTTGACGCCTCCAGCCGGCCGCGCGAAAAACAAAAAGGCCGGGAGGCGGTGGCCGAGATCGTCAGCGACATTCAGCTTGCCGAACTCGAACAGGTCAAGGACATCGTCGCTGCCAAGATGATCGAATACCTTTCGTTCGTATCGGTGCGCCTTGAGCAGATCGAGCGCCTGTCCTCGCCGGGCATCAGGGAGGAAATCGCCAATGACATCGTCAGCCTCTCCCAGAACATTTTGAGCCAGGCGCGCTCATTTTATAAACTCATGACCGGCCGTTCGCAGCGCTGAGCAGCGCCCACGGCATGGCCGCTGCGCAGGCAATCCTACAGTATGAGTATCTATAACCTGGTCAGTTTCTGCGGCATTTTCATCATCATGGGCATTGCCTGGCTTTTTTCGGCGCAGAAAAGCACCATAAACTGGCGCCTGATCAGGGGAGCGCTTGGCCTGCAGGCAGCCTTCGCGCTGTTTATATTTATCGTCCCGGCCGGCTCCCGGCTGTTCCTGGCAATCAATTCAGCCGTCATTACCGTACTGGGGGCCGCCTCGGCCGGCTCGCGTTTTGTGTTCGGCAGGCTGGCGCTGCCGCCGGGCGCAGTCAGCGATGCGGGCGAGCCTTCGCTTGGTTTTTTCCTGGCCTTTCAGGCCTTCCCCACGATTATTTTTTTTTCCGCCCTGGCTTCAGTGCTGTATTACACCGGCGTGCTGCCCTGGCTGATCAGGCGCTTTGCCGCCCTGTTTACGAGGCTTTTCAATATTTCCGGGGCCGAGGCCCTGTGCGCCGCAAGCAACATATTCGCCGGGGTGGAATCGGCCCTGACCGTGAAGCCCTACTTGCGCGACATGACCCGCTCGGAGCTCTGCGCGGTGCTGACCTGCGGCATGGCCACGGTCTCTTCAAACGTGCTGGCACTGTATGTGTTCACCCTGCAGGAGCAGTTCCCCACCATCGCCGGGCATCTCATGTCGGCATCGATCCTTGCCGCGCCTTCAGCCCTGATCATGTCCAAGCTGGTCGTGCCCGAATCAGGCGCGCCCGTAACGCTCGGGCGCTGTGTTGAGCCGTATTACGAGCGCGACAAGAGTATCTTCGAGGCCATTATCAACGGGGCCAACACCGGCGTGCGCATGGTCGTGGGCATTGTGGCCCTCCTGCTGGCCGTGCTGGGCATGGTGGCGCTTGCCGACCTCGGCATGACCGCGCTGGGCGGGCTCATCAACAGCGCCGCCGGCCTTCAGGTTGACTGGTCGCTGCGTGGACTCGCGGGCTCGGCGTTTTATCCGCTGACCGTTATCATCGGGGTGCCGCTCGAGGACGCTGCCCTTATAGCGCGCATTATCGGCGAGCGCCTGATCGTAACCGAGGTCGTTTCCTATCAGCATCTGGCCGCCGCGATTGCCGCGGGCTCGATAGCCAGTCCGCGCTCAACGGTCATCGCGACCTATGCCCTGTGCGGGTTCGCGCACCTGGCCTCCATGGCGATTTTTATCGGCGGCACCGCGGCCCTGGTGCCGCAAAAAACCGCGGAGCTGGGCAGGGTAGGGTTTCGGGCGCTGCTGGCCGCGACCCTGGCATGCCTGCTGACGGCCTGCATCGCGGGGACATTTTATACCAGCGGATCGATCTTAAACGCGGGCTGAGTGAAAACAGGGGTGCAGGCGTGAAGCTTCGCAGGGCTGATATTGTTTTTATAATGCTTATCCCCGCGGTGGTGCTGTGCCTGTGGCTGCTCACCACCGAACAGACAACGCTGCGCATACCCGCGGATGAAACGCACAGCGAAGCGCTGCAGGCCTTTCGTGACGACGGCAAGAAGGCGGCTGAAAAGGTATGCCGCACCTGCCACGCCGCTGACCGGCAGCCGCTTTCGGAACAGCATCCTCCCGGATACCGCTGCATGTTCTGCCATAAGCCCGCACCGGCCCGAGCCGGCGCGCAGGGGGGCGATCCATGAAGCGCACAGGCCGCACGCATGCCATGAGCGAACTGGTGGACAGGCTGCTGCCGGGCCTTGACGGCGGACGGCGCGGCCAGGTGCTGCTGCCGCGGGTGTGGAATGAAACTGTCGGCGCGGTGTTCGGCCGCGAGTCCTGCCCGAGCATGCTCGCGGGCGGCGTGCTGCAGGTGTCGGTCAGCAACTCGAACTGGCTGCACGAGATGCGCTTTATGAAGGCGCAGATCCTGGAGAGGCTGCATGCCATGCTGCCGGAAACGCCGATCAGCGATATCCGTTTCAAGGTTGGCCCCGTGCCGCGGCCGCAGGAGGCCGCGGACATCGAACCGCTGCCGGAACTGAACCCCGGCGAGCAGGAGCACATCCGGGAGCAGGCCGCCTGCATCCGGGATGAGGAACTCAGAGGCGCCTTTGAGGCGGCCATGCAAGCGCATGCACGCAACAAAAAATCGGGAAGGTAGAGCATTTTTCTGAATATCTCAGCCGGATTGGAGGGACGGGCTTGCAAACGTCCGATAGCCTGTCATGCCGCACACGATGCGGTATTGATTCAAATTTGATTTGACGCGCCGGAAGGTGCTTATTGCTTTCCTCAAGCACGCATCACCACCAAAAAATTTTCCTATACAGGAGGGGCTTCATGAAGAATTCTTCACGGTTTGTTCCAGCAGAGTTTATAGAGAGCAAAATGTATCTGATTCGCGGGCAGAAAATAATGCTCGACCGCGACCTGGCAGCGCTCTACCATGTCGAGACAAAAGTTTTGAAGCAGGCGGTCAAGCGCAACCTCAAACGATTTCCCGGGGATTTCATGTTTGTTTTGTCAGCTTCCGAGCTTGCCGATTGGAGGTCACAATTTGTGACCTCCAACAGTGATAAAAAAGGCTTGAGACATGCTCCCATGGCGTTTACTGAGCAGGGTGTGGCGATGCTGTCAAGTGTTCTCAACAGTGAACGGGCCGTTGAAGTAAACATACAGATCATGCGGGCATTTGTGCGTCTGCGTCAGATGCTCTCCACGAATGCCGATCTTGCCCGCAAGCTCGAAGCCTTAGAGCAGAAATACGACAGCCAGTTCCGGGTCGTGTTTGACGCCATCCGGGCGCTGATGGCCGAGCCCGAAAAGCCCCGGCGCCCCATCGGCTTTACTGCTAAAGAAAAACATGCGGCCTATGGTGCGAAGCCGTAGAACATTGCTGGAGGGACGGCCTTGCGCACGCCCGCAAAGCCTTGCCATGCCACACTTGATGCGGCATCTACCCATCTGTCATTTCGAATCCCGACAACGTCGGGATTCGAAATCTTTTTTGCC
>CAIRTM010000084.1 GCA_903881505.1 uncultured delta proteobacterium
GCGCTGCTGATCAAGAATGTGAAGGCTGGCTGAGGGTGCACGGCAGCGCTGGCTTCGGCCGGCGAGATTCCCCCGGGCGGGGAAGGAAAAATCACGGTAACCTTCAGGCCGGGCAGCCGCGACGGCGTGCAGAAAAAGACCATTCAGGTTGAGACCAACGATCCGGCAGCTGCGAACCTGGTGCTTGAGGTCAGCGCGCACGTTGAGGTGGCGCTGGCGATCAGCCCGGCGTCACTGGTGTTTCCGGACTTTGCCGCTTCAGCCGGCAGCGCGCAGCCGCTGTATGCGCGCATTACCGGCAGCCAGAGCGCAACGGCGAAGATCACCGCGATTGAGTGCGCCAGCAGGCTGATCAACGTGGAGGTCAACCGGGAGGGTTTTGACGGTGATCCGGGCCGGCAGGTAAAATTCAGCGTGCGGCCGGGCATGCCGGCCGGCCGGTTTCGCGAACGGGTTGTGTTCAAAACCGACAGCACAACGGCGCCCGAGTTGAGCCTGTCCGTGACGGGCGAGGCGCTGGGGCCAATCAGCGTTACTCCGCGCCATCTCTCTCTTGGCACGATACAGCCGGGCGTTCCGGTGCGCAAAGTTATCCGGCTGCAGTCGACACAGCCGGGCTATTCCTTCAGGGTCGTTGATGTCAAAAGCACGGGTGAAGGCATTACGGCTGAGCTGGTGACCCTTGCGCAGGGGAGCCGGTATGAGATCGCGGTCGGCCTTGCCGAAGGTTTTTCCGGGCCGGTGGTGCGCGGCGAGATCGTCATCACGACAGACGACAAGGACCAGGGCCCCATAACCGCCAGGGTGTTCGGACGCATTGTGAAAATGCCCGTGCCTGGTCCCGTGCCCGAGGAGACTGTGCCGGGTGCTGATGATCCGGCCTGAAACGGAGCACATGAGAGGCCGTTTCGGAAAAAAATGTATCGGAAAGCTGTCCCAGCGTTGCCATGATAGCAGAAAAACAGCAGCACCTTGAAAACATTCTCCGGGAGATGAAAAACGTTCTGGTCGCTTTTTCCGGCGGCTGCGACAGCACCCTGCTGGCAGCTGTAGCGCGCAACGTGCTCGGCGGCCGTTGTCTTGCCGTAACCGCGGTATCTGAAACCTATACACAGCGCGAGCGCGATGAAGCAAAACAGCTTGCCAATGATCTGGGCCTTCCCCACCGTGAAGTTGAAACCTGTGAAGTCGAGAATGAGAAATTCCGTGAAAACCCGCCCGAGCGCTGTTACTACTGCAAGCTCGAACTCTACACAGTGCTCGAGAAGCTGAAAAGACAAATCGGTGCGGCCTGGATTATTGACGGCACGACAGCGGACGATTTTTCCGATTACCGTCCCGGAATGCAGGCAGCCCGCGAACACGGCGTGCGCAGCCCCCTGGCCGAAGCCGGATTTTCAAAGGATGACGTCCGAGCGCTTTCGCGTCGAATGGGCCTGCCCACGGCGGGCAAGGAAGCTCAGCCCTGTCTCGCGTCCCGCATTCCCTACGGCACGCCGATCACCCACGAACGGCTGCACGCTATCGATCAGGCCGAAACCATCCTGCGCGAGGCCGGTTTCACGCAATCCCGCGTAAGGCATCACGGCGCGGTCGCCCGCATTGAAGTCGCCCCCGATCAGATCGGCCGCTTTGCCGATCCCGGCACCAGGCAACGCATCATGGAACAGATACAGGCGCTCGGATTTACCTGGGTGGCCCTTGATCTCGGAGGCTACCGCATGGGTAGCATGAACGAAGCGCTGCGCATAAAGCATTAACCGCGCGTAGTTTCTGAATATGCTATAGGAAGGGTGATGTGCTTCGCGCCATTGCTTACGTGTTACAAATCAGTAAAAGTATCGAACCTCAGCTCCTTACAGCACTGTTGCCCAATTCATAGGCGCTCTTTAGAAAAGCCAGATTACGGACCCGGTCCTCATCAGCCCGTCCCGGGTCAAGCCCCAGTTTTGCGTAGGCATCACGAAGCTGCACGGCATCCATGCTGATCTGGCCGGCCAAAGCCAAGCCAGTTGCAGTGACAACGCTCAGCCTGTTCCCCTGCCCCAGCACGCCCGTGATGAATTCGAACAGCTCAACAACAGGACGGGCATCTTCCCCGGAAGGCTCGCCCATGGCAAGCAAAAGCACAAAATGCTTCCGCCACTCCTGCCAGGGCATATGCACAAGACCTGTTTCGGTAATGCGCACGTGCAGAAAAGAGCGGAACCGGTCGAGAATCATTTTGAGAGGCCCGGGCACATGGTGGAAATAGACCGGCGCTGCAAACACCAACACATCAGCAGCCAGTATCTTCTCACTCAGTGCAGGCCAGCCGTCGTCGCGAACCGCGCAGCGCTTTATCAGGTTGCAGCGCAGGCATCCACGGCATGGCCCCACCCTGCTGCGCGCTGCATCGATCACCTCAAGGCTTCCGCCTGCGCCGCAGAATCCTTCCGCATATGCGTTCAGCAATGCGGTTGAGTTGCCATTTTTCCGGGGGCTGGCTGCAAAGGCAAGAGCGTTCATGGGGTTTACCGATACACGCTACCGCGCTGCGGGGACAAACGACGTATCCTTGAAATAATCACTGATATAGGTAATCAGGCTGTTTTCACAGTGGACAATCGTCACACCGCTGTTGCGGTACGGTTGATCGCTGTCAAGCCGCGCGCTGTTGGCCCACACAATGCAGGTTTTGCCGGAAGAGGCAATCACATCATGCACGGCAAACTCAAGGTCGGGGTACTTGCGCAGCAGCGCCCTGAGAAAGACCAGCACCCTCTTTTTGCCTGCGACCACGGCTGTGCCGGGGAAGTCGAACTGTACCTCATCGGCGAGATAGGGCTCCAGCACAGACAGGTCTTTGCCGTTCATGGCTTCAAAAATAGCGCCCGGTGCGCCGGCCGGCACAGGCGTCATAATGCACTACCCGGCTTGTCGATCATCATGCGGCCTCTTGATCTATGCCTGCGGCCGGGCCTTGGCAAGCGCATCGATAACGAAACGCGCCCGTTCAAGCAGCTCCTCCGGGACCTCAATCAGCGCCCAGCCCTTTTGTGGAACAAAGATGCCGTCGAACGATGTGTCCTGAAAGGTGCGAACGAGCACCGGGATCCCCTCTTTGGCAAGAGCATCCCTGATGACATCGGCCTCAAACCGGTCTCCAGCTGTGGCAACCCGTACAAAGACCTCGCTCGTCTCGGCAGCGCGCGCAGCCTGCAGATCCCTCCACCTGGCTTCACTGATCAGCTCACAGCCGCACGCCTCGCACCGCGACACGGTGTCCACAAATTCATCCTCGCATTCAGGGCAGTATTTCATAACGGCCTCCATTGATTCACAAAGTTACTCAAACCGTATTTCGACCACCGTATAGCTCCGTACGCCGCCAGGAGTTTTAACCTCGATAAAATCATCAACGCGCCGGCCGATAAGGAAACGCGCCATCGGGGAACTGACGGAGATTTTTCCCCTGTCGACGTCAGCCTCATCGACACCGACAATCTGGTAGGTTACCTCGCCGCCGCGGTCTTCATCCTCAAGCACAACGGTCGCGCCGAACACCACACGGTCGGATGTTATCGCGGCCGGATCTATAACCTGGGCTCCGGCAAGCCGCTTTTCAATCTCCTTGATGCGCCCCTCGATAAAACTCTGTTTCTCCTTGGCCGCATCATATTCGGCGTTTTCCGACAGGTCGCCATGGGCAGCGGCAGTGGCGATTTCCTTTATGATCTCCTGGCGGTCGACCGTCTTCATCTTGCGCAGTTGTTCTTTAAGCGCTTCATTCCCTTTGCGGGTCATAACGTTATCGTGCATAAGGCTACACCCCGTTGTGTTCACTATCCGAAAAAGAACGGATGACCGGCTCCGGTCATCCGTTGTGATGCATATGGTTATGCGTTCGTGTTCCTAAGAATACAGTGTAGACGAAGCGATGTCAATACTATTGGCACATCCCTGCAGCACATGAGAACCGGAAATACTGAACCAAAAAAAAAGAACACGGGACCACACCGGTTTGAAACTGTGCATGGCACGCCAGCAGTACCGTTTTTTCAATGCAGGCAGGAACGTCAGCACAGGCAATGAACCCTTGCGCCCCGGCTTTCCATGCGGCTGCAATCGAACCCGCCGCGCCTTCATAATAACTGCTTGACTTTTTAATATAGGTTGATTATCGCTACACTGTACTGCAGCTTTTTACGCACAACAGCCTGGGACACCCATGGAACTGGACTTAGGCGTTTATAAACATATCCTCGACAATCTGTCTGAAGGCGTCTATTTTCTCGACACCCGCAGGAAGATTACCTACTGGAACAAAGGCGCCCAGACGATAAGCGGCCATTCCGGAAGCGATGTCATCGGCAAATGCTGTTCGGACAATATTCTGGTGCACATCGACCAGAACGGCAATCCGCTGTGCGAAAACAGCTGTCCGGCAGCGCAGACACTGTGTGATGGGCAGAGGCGGGAAGCCGAAGTATACCTGCGCCACAAAATGGGCTATCGCCTGCCGGTGCGTACCTGCATCGACCCGATCTACGGAAGCGATGGCGAAATCATCGGAGCGGTAGAGTTATTTACCGACATTTCATCCAGCATGGCCCTGCGCCAGCAGGTTCAAGACCTCGAACAGATGGCCCTTTTTGACAGCCTGACTGAAATCGGCAACCGGCGGTACGCGCAGATGAATCTGCACGCGCGATTTAATGAAAAAAAGCGCTACGGCTGGGATTTTGCCCTGTTATTTGTCGATATAGACAATTTCAAGCCCATCAACGACCGTCTCGGACATGCGGTCGGCGACCGCGTGCTGACAATGGTCGCCAAAACGCTTGCAAGCAATGTGCGCTCCTTTGACTGCGTCTGCCGCTGGGGTGGGGATGAATTCGCCGTCATGCTGGTACACGTCAATCCGGACGCTCTTGCGTCAACCGCGGAAAAACTCCGCACGCTTATCAAATCATCCGCCTTTCCGGAACACGACGAGCTCATCGGTGTAACGGTATCAATCGGCGCGACGCTTGTCCGCGACACGGACTCACCGGATGCTCTTCTGCAGCGCGCCGACGCACTGATGTACCGCAGCAAGAACGAGGGTCGCGACCGCGTTACCGTCGACTGACCCTTCTCACGCATCACCGCTGGGCAATAATCCCGATATCACCTTGAATTAAAGCCGGTCACCGCGGCGGACCCCGCATACGGCAGATCCGATCAGTAAACGCCCGGACCTGCATCCGCGACAGGGGGGGGGCAGCGAGCCTGTTACTGGATAAATAAATTCTTGCTGGAGAACACCGCGTCGCTTGTCACGTTAACGCCCAGTCTGCGCAGGCCCTCCTCATCGCCTCGTGTGGGAATGTGCGTGCTGTGCATCTCGCAGCCGCGCAGCTCGGGCAGGCGGTCCAGGGCGAGCTGGGCCGCCGGGTTCGACATGGCACTGATGCTCAGCGCGATCAGGGTTTCCTCAAGGTCGAGACTGGCGCTTTTCATGTTCAGTATGCCGGTTTTAAAACCGGTAACCGACTCGGTGATGTTTTTCGGCAGCAGGTGCAGTTGTTTCGGTATGCCGGCCAGATGCTTGATGGCATTGATGACCAGGCTCGAGGCGGCGTGCAGCAGCGGCGAATTGTGACCGGTTATGAAGGCTCCGTCCGCAAGCTCGATCGCCGCTGCCACAACCGTGCCGTCGCTGCCGGCCAGGCATTCGCGCTCGCGCCGGGCCTCCTCGTTGGCGACGGCGATGACCCGGCGCTGCTCCAGGCTGATGTCGAGCTCGCGCATGAGCAGCTCAACGCGCTGGACCGTATCATCATCGACAAAACCCATAACGCGTTCGCAGCGGTAGCGCAGGAAACGCCGGATGATTTCCTGGGCCGAGGCTTCGCGCACAAGCGCGTCGTCGGTTATGGCAAACCCCACCTTGTTGACCCCCATATCGGTCGGCGAGCGGTATACCGACTGGCGGCCCGAGATACGCTCCAGGATGCGCCTGAGAACCGGAAAAACCTCGACGTCACGGTTATAATTGACCGAGGTTTTGTTGTAGGCCTCGAGATGGAACGGATCGATCTGGTTACAGTCGCTGATATCGGCGGTGGCGGCCTCATAGGCCACATTGACTGGATGCTTCAGGGGCAGATTCCATACCGGGAAGGTCTCAAACTTGGCATAGCCGACCTTGATGCCGCGCTTGTGCTCATGGTAGAGCTGCGACAGGCAGGTTGCAAGCTTTCCGCTTCCGGGACCGGGACCGGTCACCACGACGAGAGGATTGGCGGTTTCGATATATTCATTTGCGCCGTAGCCCTCTTCGCTGACGATCATGTCGACATCCGTCGGATAACCCTTGGTATAGCGATGCACACACACCCGGATGCCCCGGTGCTCGAGCTTGTTCTTAAAAACCCGCGCGGCAGGCTGATCGTCATAGCGCGTTATAACCACCGCGGTAATATGGATTCCCCAGTCCTTGAGATCGTCGATGAGCTTCAGCGCGTCGGTGTCGTAGGTTATGCCGAAATCTGCCCGCACCTTGCGTCGCTCAATGTCGCCGGAGTATATGCACAGGATAATATCGGCTTTTCCTTTCAGGTTCTGCAGCAGGCGCATTTTTACATTGGGATCGAATCCGGGCAGCACCCGGGCGGCATGGTAGTCATAGAGGAGCTTGCCTCCGAATTCAAGATACAGCTTCTCGCCCATCGCCTCCACGCGTTCGAGGATAGAGGCGGTCTGTTCGCGAAGGTATGCCTGATTGTCAAAGCCTGCGGGTTTGGACATGTTGCTGCCTGCGTTAAAAGCCGCCTATTAAAAGTCACGAATCTTCAGCCTGAAAACTATAATGCACATCAGGCGTCAGCGTCAAGCCAATATCGAAGCCGCCGGCGCAATCGCTTGTCAAAACAGATACGATTATGTTAAATATTAAATTTTGACTGCACCCATGTAACGACAGCACTATGCCCAGTATGACCATTGATGACGCGGATTATTTCTATGCATCAGCGGGCTCTGCTTCCGCGATGCATCCCGCGCTCGTGCTGCTGCACGGCTCCGGCGGCGACAGCTCAGTATGGCATGAGCAGATTGCAGCCCTTGCAGGCGGACAACATGTTATCGCAGTTGACCTGCCCGGCCATGGCCAATCAGGGGGAACACCCGCTGCCAGCGCTGAACACTACGCCCGCTGGCTCAAACTGCTTGCTGAAGCATTGGATCTGCCGGCGTTCGTGCTTGCAGGGCACTCAATGGGCGGCTGCATCGCCCAGCAGTTCGCACGCATGTACCCTGAAGCGCTCGCGGGCCTGATCCTTGCTGGAACCGGCCTGCGTTTTGAAATCCCTGCCGGATACTTTGATCTTCTCAGGCACGATTTCGATGAGGCATGCATGGTCTCCTGCCGCCAGGCATATGCCTGCGCCATGGCGGCCTCAGTGATTGAACGCGGCTGTGCCATGCTGCATCGCAACGGCCCCGGCGTTCTTAAGAGCGATCTGGAGCTGTGCGCAGCTTTTGACGGTACGCCCTGGGCCCATGGCATCAGCCTGCCCTGTCTTATCCTGTGCGGTGAGCTGGACGCCATAACGCCCCGAGCGCTTTCAGAGCGTCTGGCCATAACCATACCGGGCAGTTGCCTGGCATGCATCCCAAACGCCGGACACATGGTTATGCAAGAACAGCCTGAACTCTTTAACCGTGCAGTCGCTGATTTCATTGCGGAACAGAGCTGCGAACCGGCGCGTACAACCCTGCGAAAGAGATCACCCCAATGCCCGGCATAAAAACACACTGCGCGCAGGCGGCGCTTTCAAGCGCCGCCCTGTATCCCTTTGCCGGAGGACTGAACGCTGCCGTTTTTGGTCTTTCGGTCGTGATGATTGACCTGGACCATGTTGTTGAGTATGTGCGCCAGACCGGATCATGGAAGGTCTGGGGCGTTTTCCCCTGTACCGCTATCGTGGACCGTAATCTCAAAAAGGGCTTTTATGTCTTTCATGCCTTTCACACGGTTGAATTTCTGATACTTGCGGGGCTGCTCGGGCTGCTGCACCCCGCATTTTTTTATGTCGCTGCAGGAATTCTCTGGCACTGCGCGCTGGACATATCCATGCTTGCCAGAAGAAATCTGGCGTTTGTTCGTGCATTCTCTTTCGTGCAATACGCTCTCAGATCCCGCAGCCCGGGCACGATCACCCGCGTTCGCGACCTGATCCAAAAAAAGGATGTACTCATTCCTGAGGACGGCTGGAACTACCCGCGCTGGATCGAGCACTGGCGGCGCTGCACACCCCTGTGCTGAAGACACCTGTCAGTGCGGCGCGGAGCCGTTCTGGGCGTGCGTGATTTCAAGCGCCCGCACCATGGCGGCAGCAACGCTGTTGCAGGGCGCCGGGCAGCCGTGCTCCCGGGCACGTTCAACAATGAAACCGTTCAGCGCATCAATCTCGGTTTTCTTGCCGCGCGAGATATCCTGCAGCATTGAGGGCAGGTGATCAAACGTGCGCGGAATCAACTCTCCGAACAGAACCTGCGCGTACTGGGCGGGGCCGTCATATGGCAGCTCGACGCCGCAGCAGGCTGCAACCGCGAATATTTCCTCGACCATTCGCAGCATTGAATCCTGCATGCCGGTTTCAAGCAGAGCGCCGTAATGCGTGTTCAGTATGGTTGCAAGGGCGTTCAGCGCGCAGTTATACAGCATCTTGCCCCACAGCAGACGCTCTATGCAGTCGGTTACCACTGTTCTGATGCCGGCCGATGAGAACACCTGCGCCAGCCGCCCGGCGCAGCACCGGTCGGCTGTTCCGGAAGCAGGCACGCCCAAAGCGGTTGCATCTGCCTCGACTGTAACGCGGACATGCCCGTTGTCTACGAACATCACCCCGAAAATAACCCGGCCGCCGATAACGCGGTGCCAGCCGGCGTGCGCGGCAATGCATTCAATATTGCCCAGGCCGTTTTGCAGCGAGACAAAAAGGGTGCTTCCGGGGAGCACTCCCGCGCAGCCGCGCATGAGTGCATCCGTGTCGTATGACTTTACCGTCACCAGGGCCAGCTCGCACCTGGCGCGCTCCTGTGCAGGCATCTGCTCAACCGATGTATAGCATGCAAGGCTGCCAACGCGGTGCCCGCCCCAGATGCCGTCGATCAGCAACCCCCGTTCCTGAATCGCATGCATGTGGGCCCGGCGGCCGATGAGAACCACCCGGTGGCCTGCCTGCGCCAGCAGACCGCCGAACGCAGAACCGATCGCCCCTGCGCCAAGTACGATAATATGCATATTCGCCCACCCCGTATATCCCTTGTTGATTCAAGCACAGAACCGCGTGTACCGTGCCGTAAGGCTGACTGCGATTATAATGCATGCGCCAGCAAAGAACAAACCGCTTGTATGCATACATAAAGCGCATCCAATGCTGACGATGACTTTCTCATAAGGATGTGCTATAGTCGGACAACAGGCCGGGGTGCGACACATAATAAAACTATAAACAAAAAAACAGAGAAAAATCAAATAGATGAAATACAGTACAGATGAATATGCTTTATATGCGCTGCTTCCCCATGTTTCAAAGGCATCGCGCTATCTGGGAAACGAGATCAACAGCGTCCGCAAAAATCCCGGCACAGTCGACATTACATTTGCATTTGCGTTTCCCGATATCTATGAAGTCGGCATGTCGCATACCGGCCTGCACATTCTCTATGAGCGCCTGAACAGCTTTGAATGGATAGCCTGCGAACGCGTGTTTGCACCCTGGGTCGACATGATGGAACGCATGCAGGCGCGCGGGCTGAAGCTGCACACGCTTGAGAACCGGCTGGCGGTCAGCGGCTGTGATATTGTCGGTTTTTCAGTCGAGTACGAACTTGCCTGCGCTACCGTGCTGCGCATGCTTGAGCTCGCGGGCATTCCGCTTACCGCAGCATCGCGCGACGGCTCGTGGCCGCTCGTCATTGCAGGCGGTCCCTGCACCTACAACCCCGAACCGCTGGCTGACTTTTTCGACGCGTTTGTCATCGGCGAGGGCGAAGACGTTGCGATCGAAATCTGCGACGCAGTTCGTTCCTGGAAAACCCGCAGTTCCGGACGCGACAAGCGTGCCCTGTTGCACAGCCTGAGCGAAATACCCGGGGTGTATGTGCCGTATTTTTTCAGAACCGCAAACAACGGTTACGGCCTGCCCTGCGCTGTTACCTCCTGCAAGCCCGGCTATGAACTGGTGACCAAGCGCATCGTGAAAGGATTCAGCCGTGCGCCTTCCTGCACCGCGCCGGTTGTGCCCTATCTGCAGATTATCCATGACCGTGCTGCCGTTGAAATCGCACGCGGCTGTACGCACGGCTGCCGCTTTTGCATGGCCGGCATGGTATACCGGCCCGTGCGTGAAAAGGATGCCGCAACGATCTGTGAGCTTGCACGCTCCTGCCTTGCGGCAAGCGGCTATGAAGAGCTCGGCCTGCTGTCGCTGAGCTCTTCCGACCACAGCGCCATACACAACGTGCTGCCGGAGCTGATGCGTCATGCCCGGCAGGATATTACGGCTGTTTCGCTGCCGTCTCTGCGCGCAGACTCGCTTGCGCCGGCCTTAATGGACGAAATCAAAAAGGTGCGCAAAACCGGATTCACCATCGCTCCCGAAGCCGGAACGCAGCGGCTGCGAGATGTCATCAACAAGGGCATCACCCGCGATGAAATCCTGACAACCGCATCCCGAATTTTCGCAGCGGGCTGGAACCTTGTTAAACTGTATTTCATGATCGGCCTGCCCACGGAAACCGACGAGGATCTCGACGGCATCATAGAACTGGCGCGCACCATTGCGGGCATCAATCACCGCAAGCAGGTAACGGTCAGCATTTCAACCTTTGTGCCGAAAGCGCACACGCCATTCCAATGGGAGGCACAAGACAGCGCCGCCGAAATCATGCGCAAGCAGCGCTATCTGATTGAGCGACTGCGTGCTAAAAATATACAATGTAAATGCCATAACCACCATCTCAGCCTGCTCGAAGGCGTTTTCGCGCGCGGCGACAGGGCGCTCGGGCGTGTTATGATCGAAGCCCTTCGTCTCGGAGCCGGCTTCGAATCATGGTCTGAGCATTTCAAGCCCGGAATATGGGAGCAGGCGTTCAGATCAGCCGGCATCGATCCCGTTATGTATCTGAGCGCACGGCCGATTGATGCGCCCCTGCCCTGGGATCATATCGGCTGCGGCGTCAGCCGGGAATTCCTTGCGCGCGAGCGCGACCTCGCACGTAACGGGGCCTTGACCCCCGACTGCCGCCGGGGCGCATGCCCGGGCTGCGGAGCGTGCGGCAGCCTTGACGCGCATCTTGAAATTGCGCAAACCGGACAGGCGATCACGCAGCCAGACGGCCTCCCATCCTGTGATGCCGCCGGTGACACCGTGCTTCGCTACCGCATCGGCTATACGAAAACAGGGCCGGCCCGCTTCCTCAGCCACCTTGAACTTACCCGCGTTTTCTCGCGCGCGCTGCGGCGCGCCGCGATGCCGCTTAAATTTTCCGGCGGTTTTCATCCCATGCCGCGAATCACCTTTCACAGCGCATTGCCAGTCGGCCTTGAAAGCGAAGAGGAATTCTGCGACGTTCTTTTGCGCGAACTTCCGGCAGCATGCATGCTTGAGAACTGCCCCCGGCAGTTTCCCGAGGGCATACGCATCCTGAGCATCGAGCCGATTGCTTTGAAAAACAAAACCGTTCCTGTTAGAATGCGTTCCTACCGTGTGCGTCTGCCGGATGATGCAGCCGCGGCATCGGATCTGCAGCGGACCCGTGCCCTGCTTGAGCAATTCCGCACGCGGACCGGCCAGCCGTATGAGATGCAATCAAAAAAGGGCCCGCACACCCTTGATCTGAAACAGATAATCCACGGCCTGTCGATCGCGGACGACGGTTCACTAACGCTGCACATCGATCCTGCCGCCGCGCGCGTTCCGCGCGTCAACGACATTATCGGTGAAATCTTTGAACTCTCAGCCGAAGAACGCACCTCTCTTGCCGTGCTGAAGCTGCGCGCATAAATTCTTCCGCTGTGCCGCTGTTTTCGCTGCGGCACAGCGGCATTAAGGAACATCACATGCCGTCAGAATTGATCATCAATGTAACATCGCGCGAAACACGCGTTGCGCTTCTGGAAAACGGCGTACTGAGCGAACTGCACATTGAACGCGAATCCGACAGGGGTATCGCAGGCAACATCTACAAGGGCCGCATCCAGCGCGTTCTTCCGGGCATGCAGGCGGCCTTTGTCGATATCGGCCTGGCGCGCTCGGCGTTCCTTTATGTGGGCGATGTGTATACGGACAGCGCCGCCGAATCACTGCGCAGCGTTTTCAGGGATGAACAGGATGACCCTGAGCTCGCGGGAGATGCCGGCTATGAGCCGCGTCGTCAGCACAGCGTTCCTATCGAAGAGCTGCTCGGCGACGGCCGTGAAATCCTGGCGCAGGTCATGAAAGAACCCATCGGCAGCAAGGGTGCACGCATTTCCTCCTATATCTCGCTTCCGGGCCGCTACCTTGTCTACCTGCCGGGCATTGATACCATCGCCGTCTCCCGTCGCATCTCAGATCCGGCCGAACGCGAACGGCTGGAAAATATCACCAGGAGCATCCGCCCCGGAGCCTCGGGGTTCATCGTCAGGACCGCAAGCGAAGGCGCCACTGAAGATGAACTGCGCATGGACATGGATTTCCTGGTCAAGCTCTGGGACAGTATTCAAAACCGCGTGCCGGCCGCCCCCGTACCGGCCATGCTGCACGAAGACCTGAGCGTGTCCCTGAGGGCTATCCGCGACCTGTACAGCAACAGCATAAAAAAAGTGACCGTTGACTCGGAAGCGACGTATCGTAATATCACCGCATTCATAGAAACGTTCACTCCGCAGCTCAGGTTTTCAGTCGAGCTCTACGACAGTCCCGTTCCGATTTTCGATTCGCTCGGCATTGAGCTTGAAATCAGCCGCGCCCTGAACCGCACCGTATGGCTTAAATCTGGAGGCTATATCGTCATTGAGCAGACCGAAGCCCTGGTCGTTATCGACGTCAATACCGGGCGCTACGTCGGCAAGGGGAATCAGGCCGACACCATCCTCAAGACAAATCTTGAAGCGGTCAGGGAAATCGCCTACCAGATCCGGCTGCGCAATCTCGGCGGCATCATAATCGTTGACTTTATCGACATGGAAAAAAAAGCCGACCGCCAGGCAGTGCTCAGCACCCTGCAGGAAGCGCTCAAGAAAGACCGGGCAAAAACGAACATCAGCGGCATGTCTGACCTGGGGCTTGTGCAGATGACGCGCAAGCGGGTGCGGGAAAACCTGCGCGGCCAGATGTGCGAGCCGTGCTCGCACTGCGAGGGGCGCGGCAGCATCAAGTCAGTGCAGTCGGTTGTCTATGACATCCTGCGCGCGGTGCGCAGGGAGGCCGGCACGCATAGTGAAGATAAAATCCTGGTCCTTGCGCACCCGGATGTAGTTACCTACCTGTATGATGAAGAGCGCGATTACCTTGACGAACTTGAAAAAAAATTCCACAAAAAAATCGTCATCCGGGCGGACAACCGCAACCATAACGAGCAGTTCGATGTTTTCTCCCACTGAGCCGGACGGGGCCCGGACTGCACCCGTAACCGCAGAACACATGAATCCTTCCCCGCCGCATGACGAACCGTGCCATTATTCGATACGCCGGCGCAACGCACGCAGATAATCGATCCTGCTGCGCATTCCCGCTGTCTGCTGCTCCAGCAGCTGAATGTTGTCAATACGGTTCTGGATGAAATCATCAATATCCTTGATGGATTCTTCAATCCGGCTGATGATCGCGAGATTGCCCTGATCGCGAGAAACCCCTGAACCCTGGAAACGGGTCTCGCTGCGCGCGCTGCCGAGGCTTGCTTCGGCAGCGCTGCGTTTTGTTTCGGCGTCCTGTATATCATCCCGGTACTGTTCAATGGTACCGAGCCTTGCTTTAACAGCAAGTTCGAGCTGCGCAATCTGATTGTCGATATCTCGTTTGGACTGCTGCCTGTCCTGCCGGACCAGATCCGACTCCGGCTCGCGGTTCAAACCCTGAAGTATCCGCGCAGGATCCTTGGGCGTGAGGACAAGCTGCCCGGCCTGTGCGTTTATGGTGACGTCAAAGCTGCCAAGAAAATCCATGCCGAGAAGGCGCATATTTCCAACCGTGGCCTTGAGATTCTCAACCCGGGCCTCTCCCACCTCGACAGACGCAAGACGGACAAGCGGCATGTCAACAACACTGCCATCGGCAATAAGACCTTTTACGCGGCGCGTTGACGCGGTCGAAATTTCAAGCATACGTGCGTCGGATTCGGTAATCATTGTGTTCGTGGCACCGGTGTCAAGCAAAAAAACTGCGGGGTGGCTGCGGTTGATAACGGCGTGCACAAAAATTGCGCTGCCCTTGGCATCATAATTTATGACGATGCGCCGGGCATCACGCGGGGAGGCTTCGCTCTCGGGCGCTGCGGTTCCGACATTCTCAAACGATATTTCGGGTGGTGCATCAGCTGACCGTCCGGCTGGAATAGCGGAGGGATTGTCAGTATAGCGGACCTTGCCGCTCTCATCGACATACCGGTAGAACCCCGACTGCGCACTGCCAGCGCGCGTACAGAGCGCGCAGGCAAGCATGGCTGCAACCAGCACGCCCGCACGGTGCGAACGGCGGAAAAACAGTGCCGCGTACGCGGACATTACAGCGCGCCGCCCCTGTCGCCAGGAGTGCCGGATGAGGGTTTACGCCCGGAACCGTCCCGTCCGTCAGATCCGCCGCCCTGAGCGTCGTTCTTCCTGGCAAGCCGTGCCAGAGCTATGATACCGAATCCCAGGCACGCGCCGACCCCGATTTTGATAAGTGTGCCGATCCAGTCCATGGCTGTCCTCCCAGTTCCGCCTGTTTGTTCCGGCGGCCTGCCGTGCAGGCTGTGCCGTACAATTACATGGTCATATGCAGGACACTCTCGCACCCTGTGCACAGCGACCGCCAGAGAGTTAGAGTTATAAAGGCGAATTCCCGCTGGACTGAACCGGAAACTCGACAACAAAGGTCGTGCTGCCCGGCATACTCTCGACCATGTAGCGGGGCCCGTAAGGGCTTAGCAGCCTGGCAACAGCGGCAATGCCGCCCGCAGAACCGATGACGGACGCCGGAGGATGCGCAAGCGTGTCGAGGAGACCGCGGCGTGCCTGCTCGGTCATACCGCATCCGTTATCGCCGATGGTCACGCGGATGCAGGCGCCATCGAAGCGTACATCCACGGTAAGAACCTTTTCCTCAATACCGCGCATGGCGGTCTGGGCATTATCGATAATCTCAATAAAACTGTTGGAAAAGTGCACATGAGCACCCATAAGCGGCGGCGCGGACAGGTCGAGATTGAAGCGCTTCTCGGTATTGTGCTTAAACTCCATGTCGGACAGGAGAAACTCAAGGTCATCGCGCAGCACAGCAGCTATATTGACCGGCTGAACGTGATTTTGCACAGCTGTCACGCACCGATGCACCGCGCTTTTTACCAGCGTACTGACCCGCGTGCTGTTATCGATAATGAGGCCGATATCCCGCCGGAATTTTTCGAGTTCCTCCAGCGCCCCGGGATCAGTTACAAGGTTGGCCAGCCTGTCAAGGCGCAGCCGCGCGATGTCAGCCCGTCCCAGAATAGACGAAAGCGGCGTATTGATATTATGCGCCGTGCCCTTCAAAAGCGAACCGGTATAGGCGAGACTGTCGATTTGATCTTTGTCATACTGTTTAAGCATGTCGCGGATCCTTAAGCGGTTCGTTAACGATCGAAGATGATCTTCATGTTCACATGTATTGCTCTATGGAAATGTATGGTTTTCAATTGAGTGAATGATAAAACATACCACACAATCATGACACGGCACAGAATTTTTTTCATAAATGCGCGATATGACGCTCTCACAGCGTGGTTCGGTAAGGCGGTTTCTGTATGGCCGGTTGACATCGGTGCTCTTTTTTGATATTTTTTATTGATTTTTTAAACAATTAAAAGGAGCTCATATGGACGTGCTTCAGGCCATCGAGCAGCGCCGCAGCGTCCGGCGCTATAGACCCGAGATGCCGCCACGCAGCATCGTGCGCAAGGTGCTCGAAGCTGCGCGCATGGCCCCATCATGGGCCAACACGCAGTGCTGGGAATTCATCATAGTTTCCGATGCGGGCCTGAAGCGGGAACTTGCCGAAACACTGCCCGAGAAAAACCCGGCGCGCGCCGCCATGCTTCAGGCACCGCTTGTAATTGCCGCCTGCGCCCGCACAGGCCTGTCAGGCTATTTCAAGGGCCGTCCGGCCACCGACAAGGGTGACTGGCTCCTGTTTGACACCGCGCTGTCTGTGCAGAACCTCACGTTGCGCGCGCATGACCTCGGTCTCGGCACGGTCCATGTCGGTTTCTTCGACTCTGTCAAGGCAGCCGTCATCCTGCAGGTGCCCGCCGACATCACGGTGGTTGAACTGATGCCGCTGGGATACCCTGCTGACGGAGGAACTGCGACGCCGCGCAAACCCCTTGAGGAATTCGTGTTTTATGAGCGCTACGGTGCTTCATGCCATGCACCGGACGACCGTGTTTAAAACGCATTAAAGTCTCTTACAGGCTGTATCCTGATGTTCATAACATTTGAAGGCATTGAAGGCTGCGGCAAGACAACCCAGATCAGCCTGCTGGCAGCAGAGCTTTCCCGGCAGGGACTTGCATGCTTTACAACCAGGGAACCGGGCGGTACGGCCATAGGTGAAGCCATACGCGGGATATTTCTCCATTGCGCCAATGATGACATGCTGCCGGTCACCGAACTGCTCCTGGTAACGGCCGCACGTGCACAGCATGTTGAACGGGTGATCAAACCCCGCCTGCGCTCCGGCACAATAGTTCTTTGCGACCGGTATATCGATGCAACGGTCGCCTACCAGGGATATGCCGCCGGACTCGGCCGCGATATGGTCATGAGCAGCCATGAACTATTTGTCGGCACCCTGATGCCTGACCTGACGCTGCTGCTTGACTGCCCGGTTGCAATCGGTCTTGCACGCTCGCGTGAACGAAACCGTGCGTCGGGAAAAGACGTGGATGAAGGCCGTTTTGAAGAGCGCGACTATGCGTTTCATGAACAGGTGCGCGCCGGTTATCTCGATCAGGCCCGGCTGGAGCCGGCCCGCTTTGAGATCATCCCTGCTGAAGGCACTCCCGGCGATATTCACCGGCATGTTGCTGGATCCGTTCTGCGGCGCCTGCAGGGAGACGCACATGCCGTTTGACGCTATCATCGGCCAGAGCCGGCAGCTCACGATCCTGAAGCGCATGTTGACTGCAGGCACCATCGCTCATGCGCTTCTTTTCACCGGTATTGCCGGAGTAGGCAAACGCACGACCGCACGCGCACTTGCACAGGCACTTAACTGCGACCGCGGCGATGCTGATTTCTGCGGTGTCTGCCCTTCCTGTAAAAAAACCGAAGCCGGAACACATCCCGACTTCATCACAATAGCACCGGACAAAAACACCATTAAAATAGACCGGATTCGCTCCCTGCAAAGCAGCGTTGTCTACGCCCCGGTGGTGGGGCCGTGGCGCACCATCATCATTGATCAGGCCGAACGGATGAACAAGGAAGCCGCCAATTGCCTGCTCAAAACACTCGAGGAACCGCCGCAGGCAACGGTTCTGATACTCACGGCCAGCAGTTCCGCTCGGCTGCTGCCGACCGTGCTTTCGCGCTGCCAGAAAATCTCCTTCGCGCCCCTGTCGGACCATGACATCCAGACCTTGCTTGAGCGTGAAGGCATTCCATGCGACACAGCACTCCGGGCCGCGGCACACGCCCACGGCAGCCTGCACAGAGCCCGGCAATTGCTGGATGATTCTCTGGTCGAGGATTTTGAACGCCTCGCGACACTTATGACCGGGCCCGGCGCTGTTGAAGAGCGCTTTGAAACAGCCGCCATGCTCGCCAAATCCCCGGACAGGCTGCCGGTCCTTTTGATACTGTTTCTTGAGTGGCTGCGGGACGTCCGCCTGTGCATGCACGGGGCCCATGCAGATCAGCTGCTCAATCCAGGCCGGGCTGACGGCCTGATGCGGGCCGCACGGCAGATTGAGCCGACGCGCCTCACCAGCATGATTGAACACGTGTGCCGGCTTATGAACGACCAGCACAGCACATATAACATGCAGCTCGGCCTTGAGTCACTGCTGCTTTCATGAACCCAGCACAGACCATCAGGACGTGCGGCCGGGTACAACGGAGAACAGAAACGTATGGCGACAGTTATAGGTGTTAAACTGAGGAAGCGCAACCGCGCTACACGGGCAGATGCCGGTGAGCTGCAGGTCAAGCTCGGAGACCGGGTGCTTGTTGAAACCCCGGACGGTATCAGCCTGGCAGAAGTGGTTCCGAGTCCCGGGCATACGGATGCCTGTGCATGCGCGGGCGCACCATGCGAAAAAGTGGTCGGGTTTGCCGAGGATACCGACATGCGACAGGAGGAACTCAATATACGCATGGAGCGCGACTACTTTGAGCTCTGCCAGAAAAAAATCACCCGGCATGCCCTGCAGATGAAGCTTGTTGATGTTGAAATTGTACCGGACGGCACCAAGGTTATATTTTATTTTGTTGCGGAAAACCGTATTGATTTCCGCCAGCTGGTCAAAGAGCTGGCAGCTGATTTGCGCACGCGCATTGAAATGCGCCAGATCGGTGCTCGCAGTGAAGCACAGCGAATCGGCGCCCTCGGCTGCTGCGGCCGCGAGCTGTGCTGCTCGACGTTCCTGCAAAAGTTCGCTCCCGTTACCGTAAAAATGACGAAAGAGCAGGGCCTGCCGCTTGACCCTGAAAAAATTTCAGGGGTGTGCGGCCGCCTGATGTGCTGCCTGGCATATGAATACGACTGCTACGTTGACATGCGCAAAGGCTTACCGAAAATAGGCAAGCGCATACAGACTGACCAGGGCGCAGGTAAAATCAAGCAGATCAACGTTCTGTCGCGCACCATGCTGATCGAAATGGATGACAACACCATGACCGAGCTCAAGCTTGAGGATTTCAAGCCGGACATGGTCTTAAAAAAACAATGACCGACCCGCACCCGAATGTCCCAGGAGAAGCGGATGCCGAATACTGTATTCAATCTTCCCAATATACTCACGCTGACGCGCATTACCGTATCGCCGGTCATCTTCGTGATCCTGCTGTACCGGCCGGGGCCGCTGATGAGCTTTCTGTCGGCGGTCGTATTTGCCGCCGCGGCAATAACTGATTTTCTGGACGGCTACCTCGCGCGGCGGCTGAACATGATTACCCCCCTTGGAAAATTTCTCGATCCCCTGGCTGACAAGATCCTGGTGGGCGTCGCCCTTATCATGCTCATACCGCTTGAGCGCGTGCAGCCCGTAGTCGTGGCGCTGATTATAGGAAGGGAACTGCTGGTCACCGGTCTGCGGGTATATGCCATCAACGAAAGCATGGGCATCGAAACCAGCCGGCTGGCAAAATACAAGACGACCTTTCAGATCGTTGCCGTCGTTGGTCTGCTGCTGCACTATACCTACGATCTCGGCTTGGGCATGGTTGCATTTCCGGTCAATTTCCAGATAGCCGGCACGGCAATGCTCTACATTGCGCTTGGTATTACGCTTTGGACCGGCATCGACTATTTCTACGGATTTTTCAAGCAGGCTCTTGGAAACCGGGAGTAAAACCCGGTCATGGAACAAGGGTTAAACGCGTATACCCTGCAGGGCGCGCAGGGGGCAGTCGCCGCACGCCCAACCCTCCAAAGATTATTTAAACACCGCGCCGGTGCTGGCTGATGTGACCATCAGGGAGTAGCGGTAGGCATACCCTGTTTTGATCTTCGGCTCCGGCTTCACCCAGTTTTTCCTGCGCCCTTCAAGTTCGGCCCCGTCAATCCTTAGACTGATGCTGCGGTTCGGAATATCGATCTCGATAACGTCACCGTCTTTGACCAGGCCGATCATCCCGCCCTCGGCAGCCTCAGGGGAAACGTGTCCAATAGCCGCGCCCTGCGTACCGCCGCTGAAGCGGCCGTCCGTAATAAGGGCCACGGATTTTCCCAGCCCCATGCCAACGATCGCCGAAGTGGGGGTGAGCATCTCGCGCATGCCGGGACCTCCCTTCGGGCCCTCGTAGCGGATGACCACCACGTCACCTGCCCTAATCTTTCCTCCCAGGATATCAGCCACCGCCGCCTCTTCGGAATCGAACACGCGCGCCCTGCCCATGCTGACGAGCATTTCCGGCGCGACAGCCGACTGTTTGACCACACAGCCGTCGGGCGCAAGGTTGCCGCGCAAAACAGCGATGCCTCCCTCGCTGTGATAGGCATTGTCAAGGCCGCGGATAACATCACTGTCAACCACGGCAGCCGCAGCAAGGCTGTCCGCAAGCGGAGCGCCGGTTGCGGTCATGCAGGCCGGATCAATCAGCCGCTTACATGCGAGTTCCTTCATGACAGCCATGATGCCGCCGGCGCTGTTGAGGTCCTCGATGTGATGGCTGCCGGCCGGGCTGAGCGAGCACAGGTGTGGAACCTGACGGCTGATCTCGTTGAACACCTCGAGATCAAGCGGCACGCCTGCCTCATGCGCAATCGCGGGAACATGCAGCACCGTGTTGGTCGAACATCCCAGTGCCATGTCAACGGCGATCGCATTGCGGAACGCCGCGGTCGTGGCGATATCACGCGGTTTGATGTCGCGCTCAAAAAGTTCGACGATTTTCATGCCGGTCAGTTTGGCAAGCCTTCTACGGGCCGCAAAAACCGCCGGTATGGTGCCGTTACCGGGCAGGGCCATACCGAGGGCCTCGGTAAGGCAGTTCATGGAATTGGCCGTGAACATACCGGCGCATGAACCGCAGCCCGGGCAGGCATTGTCTTCAAGCAGCCTGAGCTGTAATTCGTCGATGCGTCCGCTCTTGAGCGCGCCGACGCCCTCGAACACGCTGATAAGATCTATTTTTTTGCCGCCCAGCCGTCCGCTGAGCATGGGCCCTCCGCTTATAAAAATTGCGGGGATATTGATACGCATGGCCGCCATCAGCATGCCCGGAATGATTTTGTCGCAGTTGGGAATCATGACCAGCGCGTCGAAGGGATGCGCCATCGCCATGACCTCGACGGAGTCGGCAATCAATTCGCGGCTTGCAAGCGAATACTTCATGCCCTCATGATTCATGGCAATACCGTCACACACGCCGATGGTCGGAAATTCAACCGGTGTTGCCCCGGCCAGGCGGATACCGTCCTTGACCGCGCGGGCGATAATATCCAGATCGATGTGACCGGGAACGATTTCATTGGCCGAATTCACAACGCCGATGAGCGGCCGGGCAATTTCTTCGTCGGTATAGCCCATGGCCTTGAACAGTGAGCGGTGCGGGGCTTTTTCGATGCCTTGTTTCATCCTGTCGCTGCGCATATGTACTCCTCTCCCTGATTGCAATGCCGCATTGCACGCGTCACGGAACCGCGCATGGTGCACATTTCACGCGCCGAACGAAGCCGGGCGGCATTTTTTTATTTACAGACTACAAATTCCGCCTAAAATAATCAAACGGTTTTTATATGCATCATTCCGGAAGCGATATGGACGAACATGTCTTGGCTGTCCTTGAATTCGACAGGGTGCGCCTTTTTCTTGAAAGCTTCGCCCAGTCTGCCGGCGGACGCAGCCTGTGCCGCCGGACACGGCCGCAGACCCAGGCTGAGGAAGTGAGGATCCTGCAGCAGCAGACAACCGAAATGCTGGCCGAGCTTGAGCGTTCAGGCCCGCTCGCTCTCGGCGGAGTACACGACATCGAACGCGCGGTGCAGCAGACCCGCATGCAGAATTTCCATCTCGACCAGGAACAGCTGCTGAGCATCGCCGAAACGCTTGAGACCGCCGCATCGGTCAAGGCCTTTTTCGCGGGCCTGCAGGATACTTCCCCTGCGCTGTTTGACCAGACCGGACCGCTGATCACCCTGCCCGGCCTGGTCGGTCGCATTCGCGCAAGCATATCCTCCCGGGGGACTATTCTCGACAGCGCCAGCGAGCGGCTGGGAGAGCTTCGCCGACAGATGCGCTCCCTGCGCGCGCGCATCATGCACTGCCTTGGAAAATACCTGCATGATGTCGACTTAAACTTTGCCGTCCAGGACGACTTCATAACCCTGCGCAACAATCGCTTTGTCATTCCTGTCAGAAACGACCGCAAAACGCTGATTCCCGGCGTTGTTCATGACCAGTCCCAGAGCAAAGCGACATTTTTTGTTGAGCCGCTCGATGTTCTCGAGCTGAACAACAGCTTGCAGATAACGCAGCGTGATGAACAGCACGAAGAAATCCGCATCCTGACCGAGCTGACGCGAGCGGTTCAGGAACATGAGCAGATAATTCTGTCCAATCTCGGGATTCTCGAGGGGCTTGATGCGATTCATGCCAGAGCCCGCTTGAGCAAAGCGCTGTCGGCACAACCGCCGTTTATCGGCGATGGCACTGCAATTGATCTGAAAAACTGCCGTCACCCGATACTCTCGGCCAGGTTCGTGCCCCCGCCTGACGACGGAAATAAAGACGCAGATACGTCAGTGCAGTCCGGATCCTGGCAGTTTGACAGATCCGGTGTTACTGAAATTGATATCGTAAAGCCGGACGGAATCCGCACGCTGATCATCACGGGCGCCAATGCCGGCGGCAAGACCGTGGCCCTGAAAACACTGGGGCTGTTCGTGCTCATGCATCAATCAGGCATGCACCTTCCAACCGGCCCGCACGGACGTATTGCGGTGTATGAGCGTCTTTTTGCCGATATCGGTGATGAACAAAACATTGAAGCCAGCCTGAGCACCTTCTCGGCTCATATGGAGCGTATAAAGACCGTCGTGCGTGCCGCGACACCCTGTTCGCTTGTGCTGCTCGATGAACTTGGTTCCGGTACGGACCCAGCAGAAGGCGGGGCACTGGCCGCCGCAATTCTTGATCACCTGCGTGCCCTGGGGTGTACAACATTGGTAACAAGCCATCTCAGTCTGCTTAAAACATACGCGTTTTCCCATGCTGATGCGGAGAACGTATCCGTTGAGTTCGACCCGCGGACGCACCGTCCCCTGTACCGGCTTGTATATGGTGTGCCGGGATTCAGCAATGCCTTAGCAATCGCGCGCGCGATCGGCATTCCCGAAGAGATTCTTCAAACAGCCGGCAGATATGCCGGCCAGGCCGACCGCCAGGCCGCGGACCTTCTGCAGGCACTGGAACATGCGCAGCGCACGTTTCGGGAACAATGCGCGCGTCTTCAGGAGCAGCACGGCCAGCATGTACTTTTGAATGATGCATGCAGGCGTCTGCTTGCAACCATGCACAACCGGCGTGACAGTGCTCTGAAAAAATTCGAGGAAACTGCGCGGTCCCTGCTGCGCGATTCGGAAAACCGGCTGCGCGCCATCATCCGGCAGCACAGGCGCGACATCCGCGGCGGTGCCGGCGCGCGCACCGGAGCTGATGCACTGCGCCACGTGCTGGGCATCAAGCAGGAACTCAGCGGTCACTTTCCCGCCACGCATGCACGGCATCCGGGGCTAGACCGGGTTCAGCCCGGCCAAATTGTTACGGTCGTAAGCCTGAAAAAAAACGGCATGGTTTCGGCGGTCGACAGCGCAGCCCGCCGGGCCGAAATCAGCATCGGTTCCATGCGCGTCAATGCAGGATTTGAAGACCTGGCACCATCGTTGCCGCAGGCAACACCGCCCGGCGTGCCTGCGGCACGGCCCAATGCTCCGTATCTTGAAAAGCAGATCAACGTGATCGGAATGCGGGCTGATGAGGCCCTTCCGCTGATTGACAAGTGCATTGATAGTGCCCTTGTTCATGGTGCGGATGCCGTAGAAATAATTCACGGGCGCGGAACCGGCCGCCTCATGCGCGCGATCCACGAACATCTGCAGGGGCATCCCGATATTGCACGCTTGACTTCAGGTTCCGGACAGCCTGGCGGAAGCGGCGTAACCCGCATTGAGCTGAAATAATTGCTTTTCAGGCGAAACCCTACTATTTGACGACGAAATATCACCTTGACAGCCCCCTGCCGTACGGCTATAGTTCCCCACATTTATGACCCATTTGTACAGACCCGTCATACCTTGGAGAAGGAGCTTTTATGAAGAACAGGTACATCAGCGCTGCTGCAGTTGTATGTGTATGTATTATGTCCGCACTCACCGTTCTGGGTCCAGCCCAGGCAAAGGACCCGGCCCCCGGCAATGAAGTTGTCGTGACCGTCAACGGCATACAGATCACCCGGGCTGAAATTGATGCCGATATCGAGCAGAAGCTGGCAAGCGTTGCCGGGAAAATGCCTCCTGAACAGCTCGAGCAGATTAAAACGCGCATGCAGGAAAAGGCGGTTGACCATTTCATAACAAAAACTGTGCTGTCGGCTGAGTGCGACAAAAACAAAATCAGCGTGACGCCGGAAGACATCGACAAAACGTTCGGGGAAATGACAAAAACCCTGCCCGAGGGCATGACAGTCGACGACGCGCTTAAGACCAGCGGGATGACGCTTGAGTCCCTCAAAAAAGACATCGCATTCAACCTGCGGGTCAATAAGCTCATTGACGCCAACGTCAAGCAGCCTGCTCCGCCCACCGAGGCCGACGTGAAGCAGTTCTACGAACAGAACAAGAACTCGTTCGAGGTGAAGGAATCCGCGGAAGCGCGCCATATCCTCATCAAAACATCAAAAGATGATGATGAAAAAGTGCGGGCTGAAAAACGAGCGCGCATCGAAAAACTGCGCACGCAGCTGGTCGAAGGCGCTGACTTTGCAAAAATTGCCGCTGAGAACTCCGACTGTCCCAGCAAAAGCAGGGGCGGCAGTCTGGGCACGTTCGAGCGCGGCCGCATGGTGAAGCCGTTCGAAGATGCGGCATTCAGCCAGAAGATCAATGAGATCGGCCCGGTTGTCGAAACCCAGTTCGGCTATCATATTATTCAGGTGCAGAAAAGAACTCCCGCGACCCAGCGCCCGTTTGAGGAAGTCAAAGATCAAATCAAAGAACACCTTGAGCGAACCGCTAAAAACACCGCCGTGCGCGAGTACATCGAGGGATTGAAAAGCAAGGCGGCAATCGTTTACGGAAAGAAATAGTCACCATTATCTTGTATGCCGGGCGGGTTTTCAGCCACCGCGCTGTAAAATCCCGCCCGTTTTTTTGGATACGAACGCAATGAGGCCGTTTATTACAGAGTACCGCGTTACCTACGGCGACTGCGACCCATTTAACGTCGTCTACTATGCGAACTACCTGACCCTGTTTGAACGCGGCAGGACGGAACTGTTCCGCGCAATGGGCATCCCGTACGCCGACATTGAAAAACTGGGCATCTATGTCCCCGTCAGCGACGCACGCTGCCTTTATAAGCGCTCGGCCCGCTATGATGACCTGCTCATCATAGAGTCGGCAGTGCAGCAGGTCAAGCGCGCCAGCATCACCATCGCATACCGTATTTACAGGAACGAAATCCGCGAACTACTTGCCGAAGGCTACACCGTGCACGCATTTGTTAATGCAGAGGGTAAACCGCGGCGTATCCCTCAAAGCATTATAGATACAATCAGAGCATACGATGCCGCCATCTAGCGCAACGATGCGGCCTTTTTCGCGCTGCATCCCCACAATCCCCGGTAAATAACTTGACATTATCTTCAGATACTATATACTCGAAAAACAAACTGAAAGGCAACATGACCTGTTGCGGGGTGGAGCAGCTTGGTAGCTCGTCGGGCTCATAACCCGAAGGTCCTTGGTTCAAATCCAAGCCCCGCTACCACATATAAAAAACATCCGGATGTCCTGTCCGGATGTTTTTTTTTGCCTGTTCAATAGTTGCGCACGTCACCTGCGAGGGGCCTGCATGCAGCATAATACTACATGCGGTAGCAATACAAATAATAAGCATGAACATTCACCAGCCATTGCGGCACTAAGCGATTGTTAAGCAAAACAATCGGACTCAATCGCAATGAATACGGCTTTATTCTTAAGAAATCTCTTTTAGTCCTTAAAAAGGGTTTTTGTCTTTTTTTCTAACCGTAAGCCTTGTTTTAAAAAAAATTTCCCTGATATGTTTTTTTTATTTGCATTCTCCGTATTTTGTTGTAAAGTTACGCAAAAAGTAGCCGATTAAGTTATAAAATCTAAAAGCAAAGGCAGGGATATAAATACATACTGATTCACATGTTTTTCACCTCCGCAATGCGGAGGCTAACCGCCACAACCCACTTATACGAAAGGGGAAAAAAATGGCAACTGCAAAAAAAGCTCCGGCAAAAAAGGCTCCTGCGAAGAAGGCTCCGGCAAAGAAGGCTCCTGCGAAAAAGGCTGCTGCAAAGAAGGCTCCGGCAAAAAAAGCAGCTGCAAAGAAGGCTCCGGCAAAAAAAGCAGCCCCGAAGAAAGCAGCCGCCAAGAAGTAATATCGTATTCTGCTGTAACAGAAAAGCAGGGCCGCTTTTGCGGCCCTGCTTTTTTTTAGCTGACGATACTGCCTGAAACAGCTTAACAGGCGATTCGTGCATAAATTCGCTGCATACAATCATGATGTTGCATTCGCAAAATGCTGCGGCTTTTCCAATTAAACCTTTCGAGAGAACCGAATCAAAGTGACACGGAATCCCTGCCGGTAATGCCGACTCATCACCTTGGGCTGCACCTGAAGTAACTGCACGGCACAGGCGTGAGTTGCAATTTTTTAAAAAAACCCGGGCCGAAGCCCGGGGATTGAAACATCAGACGTCTCCTGCTGTTTTAAAGCGGTTATTCGATAGGCATTGCCACACCCGGAGCCATGATGCCCCTGGGATCAACCGCCTTCTTGATGATCTTGGCCATCGAGAAGTGGTCGGGGCACTCGTTCCAGGTGCGCGCATCACGGCCGACGCCGAGCGGCGCCATGCCGAACTCTTCGTTCATCTTCTGGAACAGGCCCTTGATTTCGCCGACCATCGGAAGGAACTGGCGGCTGGCGAAATCAAGCACGAAGATAACCTCACCGGCCGCGTTGCAGTGGCCGCCCATCGACAGGTAGGTCTGGCCGCAGCTGGCATACAGGCGGATGATCGGGTGCGGATGATTCAGGAATTCCGGATTCTTGCGGCAGACGCCCTGATAGGCCTCCATGCCCTTCTTCATGAACAGCTCGAGTTTTTCCATGGTGTCGAACACGCCGCCGGAGACGAAAATACCTCCGGAATCATAGGTGCCGTTGAAGGTACCACAGATCTTCGGGCTGTTGCACTGCTGCCAGCCGGCTGCGTTGGCCTCGTGGCCGTCGAGAATTGAAACCATCCAGTCCGGGAACGGCATGCCGCCGTACTTTTTCAGCATTTTGATACAGGCATTGCGCTCGTAGGCAACACGCGCCTTGGTGCCGCGGAATCCCATGCCGACCATGTTGATGTCCTGGGTGGCCTTAACGAAATGGGCGCCCTCCTGCCAGTGCTGACTGGAGTAAAGGGCATGCGTCCAGCAGCCCGGCCCCATAACGGTCGCGCCGCAGGCGTACTCGCTGCGGATGATCGCGTTCATGGCTTCGCAGGCCTGTCTGAGTGTTTTGAAACCGACCCACAGGGAACCGACCTCCTGAGGGGTGGCGAAGAAACGGAATTCCATCTGGGTAACGACGCCGTAGCCAAGATTGGCAAAAAACGGGAGATAGGTCAATGCCGGGCCGGGGCCGTGCGGCCAGGCCGGTGAGCCCTCCTGCGCCATTGAACCGGTACGGATGATCTCGCCGTTTGAAAGCACCATCTCCATGCCGGTCGCACAGTTGATACCCATGCCGTCGAGATAGCCGGCCATCTTGTTCTGGCCGGTAAAGACCTGGTAGGGTACAAACAGCGACGTGCCCGGGCTGCCGCCGAAATAGGGACGGTAGCCCATGTGCTTATCGCGGATCAGCTGGCTGACCTGCAGGCCGGTGCAGCCCGGCTGGCAGCGAACCACCAGGCGGTCCTCATCGATATGCACGCCCTGCATGCGGTGAAAATCAAAGCTGATGCCGAAATCGGCCTTGCCGGGAATGGAGCCGATGAGAAGCACGGTGCCGCCGCCGATCGCGTACAGCCCGATCTTGTTCTCATTGGCCAGTTTCACAACCTTCTGCACATCGGCAGTTGATCCCGGAAACACCACGACCATGGGCTTGTTGGCCGGGTACATGGCCCCCTGGCCGAAATGGGTCAACACGTCATTGCCGAAATGGTAACGGCTCAGGTCATCCGTCCTCACCCAGTCCGCTCCCACTATTCTGGCAATTTTTTTGATCAGTTCTTCTTTTTTCATGAACGGGCCTCCTTTCCGGCATACCCAAGCGCCTGCGCCACCACAGACGTGATGTCAGCCATGGCGATGTTTTTCGGCCTGCCCTGATGCAGATTCGCGTTGCAGAACACGCAGGCGGTCAGCAGTGTCTGGGCACCGGTGGCCTTGATTTCGCGCCAGCGGTTGTCGGCATACTTTTTAGCAAGATCGGGCCGGTTAAGGTTGACACCGCCGCCGGCGCCGCAGCACAGCGAATTGTTGCCTTTACGCCACATTTCAACCACATCAAGACCGAGCCGCTTCATGATCTCGCGCGGCGCGGCATACTCCTTGGAAAAGCGCCCCAGATGGCAGGGATCATGATAGGTCACGGCTCCAAGTTTGAGCTTTTTGACCTTGATCTTTTTGCTCTTGAGCAGGTCTGCGCAGAAGCGCGTGATCGAAACAAACTCCGCTCCGCTACGGCTGAAGCGCTTCAGGACCGAAAGGCTCTCGGGGCTATAGACAATGACGGTCTTAACTCCTGCCGCACACAGGCGGCTGTCGATTGCGGCGATTGACGCCTCGAGCTCGGCACGGAATCCGCCGTTCAACAGCGCGGTGCTGACCGGAGGCAGAGGCTCGCTGATGAAACAGCCGACCTTTTTGCCGCTCTTTTTGATAATGAAGCCGATTTCCTTGAGTTTGGCCGCATTCGCAATGATCGTATTGTCGCCGAACAAAATGGTCGACGCCCTGCCTTCGGCCACATCCACAACGCCGTATCCCGCAAGCACGCCGAGGCAGTTTGTCCGGGGAATATCAAGCGTCTTCAGCGTACTTTTGATCGCCTTGGGCTTAAATTTGTCAGGGATGATGGCGCGCAGCTCCTCGAGGATCTCGTTGCTGGGAGTATGGCGGTAGCCGCGCTGGCAGAAATCATTGCAGTATCCGCACATCGTGCAGGAATACAGAATTTTCGCCAGGTCGTCGTTCCATTTCAGATCGCCCTGGGCGATGCCGCGGGCCAGGTACATCAGCCCGGAGGGCTCATACGCCCCGAACAGTGTCATACCGCACGGGCACTGGGTTGAAAATGCAACATCGGGCACCTCGTCCTGAACCACGCCACGGCAGGTCCCGCATCTATTACAGCATAATGCTTTTTTCAGCAGTTCATCTTTAGTCAAGGCTATCACCTCCTCTTAGAGACCCAGTTTGCCCGGGTTCATGATGTTTTTGGGATCAACGGCCTTCTTAATGGACCGCAGTACCGTGTAACTGTCGGCATATTGTCTGGCGACCGCATCGGCAATCAGGGCAGAGGGGCGCGGAAACATAACGCCGGCCTTGAGCATTTTTCCGCAGATGCCGGCATAGGTCTTACGCACAGCGGCGATGTCGTCTTCACGGTAGCGCAGGTCGGGCTGCCAGTAAAAGCAGCCGCCGGCCTGCAGGGGCATCAGGATCTGGCCTGCGTTCTTCGGGATCAGAGCGCCGCAGGTGTCGATCTGCTTTGCGGTGGCTATCGTCACGACAGGAGCCCAGGAGCCGCTGCGCCTGTGCAGAGCCGCCCCGGTCGGGGACTTGATCTCGGAAAGAATGGCCGCAGCCGCGGATGAGGCGCCCTTGATCGTGGTCCTGATTTTTCCACCAAGGTTTTTGGCGATCGCCTGGGCGTCCCTGTGCTTCATCTCAATCTCGGCCTTGTCAGCGCCGCGGTTGACGATCACGACCGTCCAAGCGGCCATTCCTTTGGCGTCGGCACCGCCCAGCAATTCGCTCAGATAGGTCCTGTTCACGGCGAAGATTTCATGCGGCTCTTCGGTCGACTGAAAGGCCTTCAGCGCGGCGGCTGCCTGCTTGGCGCTGCGGCATTCATAAAAAAGCACTTCCGCCCTGGGGATATCCGTCTTCAGGGATACGGCCACCTTGGTGATGATGCCCAGCGTGCCCTGGGCCATGCAGTACAGTCGGGCGACCATCGCGAACGAAACGCCCCAGGAATATTTATCCGGGCGGTCCTGTTTCATGGCCATCTGACCGGTTGCAATGCGCTCGCCGTCCGCCCGGAAGCCTTCCATGGTCAGCATTTCCCAGGGATGGTACTTGGGCCACTGGTACAGGGGCATCATTTCAAGGTAGGTGCTCAGAATGGATGCGCTTTCAGGCACATCAATCGCCGTCAGGGTGCGCAACCCCGTCTTGGCGCAGTGTTTTTTGATATCGGCAAACGTCACGCCGGGCTCAACCACGACATTGCGGTTCAGGTCGTCGTAGTAAAAGCCTTTCAGCCCGGACAAATCCACGGCAACGGCATTCTTAACCGAAGGCAGATGCGTGTCCTGCAGGTTGGTGCCGGAGCTGACCGGTACAAGCGGTGTCTTGTCCCGGTTGGCCTTGCGGATGATCTCCTGAACCTCGGCTGCGCTGGCAGGCTTCAGCGTTTTGACCGGTTGATAATCGGTGAATAGGCTTTTCATCTCTTGCCACCTCCTTCCGTTACTTCCTGCAGCATCACCAGGAAGCTCAGGCACAGGGCACCGTTATGATGGTCGCAACGGGCCTTGATATTTTTCTGGTCATCATTCATGGCCACAAGAACGGGCGGAAATTTACCGGAGAGAAAAATTTCCTTGAACTTTGCGGCGTCGATCGACCATGCCAGAAACGGTTTTTTGGGCGTCTTGCGCTCCACCCGGATGCTGCGGCCGTCCCAGGCCACCACAACAGGCTTTTTCTCGCCCTTGATCGCCAGGCAGACGAGATCGCCTTTCTGCGTGGCCGGATAGCCTTCGGGATTCAGGCGCTGCAGCCGGTCATTGAGCGCGGCATCAGCCTGCATCGCAGCTTCCCACTTCTTTAAAATAGCTTCCATAAAAACCCCCTTGTTGAATTACCTTCAGCTCTCGCCATTGCTGCCGTTGCAGGCAGCAGTACAGTCAAAAAAAAATGGGGAGTCCTTCCGGTACGAAGAACTCCCCATTGTTTAAATCAAAAAATCGCGCGTTCCGTGATACCGCCGTTCGCATCCATGATCCGGTACATCCTTTCAGGCAGCAGGCTACTTGCTTTGCCAGTTGATGAATTTCCTGAAATTATCACCGGTCAGCTTCTGCTTGAATTCCTGCGATATCGGCATAAGCATGATGTTGTCAAGCATGGCCTTGTAAAACGGCAGGGTCATGGGATAGTCGGTGCCGTAGAACACCTTGTCGGGCATGAAAAATTCAAGGAAACGGATATGGTCCATGTCAAAATACTGGCGGAAGCGCATCAGGGTCGGCATGGGAATGACGATATCGGTGTACATGTTCTCATGCTTCATCACGTTCCACAGGCCCATTTCCATGTTGTTGAAAATGCCGCAGTGCAGCTGCAGGATTTTCAGCTCGGGGAAATCCATGCCCACGTCGTCCAGATACAGCGGCGACTGGTACTTGGTGCGGGTGCCGGGCAGCTCTTCGCAGCCGGTGTGAAACTGCACGTGCAAGCCCAGCTCAACGCACTTCTCATACACCGGATACATCTCCTGCTGGTTGGGATACCCGGAGGTTGCGGTGTGAAACTTCAAACCCGGAAATCCGCATTCGTAGGCTGACTGCACCATATCAAGGGCAGCCTGTACTCCGTAGCGGGTATGCACGCCGCCGACCGCGGTAAATCGGCCCGGATGCGCATCGATAAAGGTTTTTTTGACGTATTCATTCGGCACATACCAGCGCCAGCCGTCAGGATTGCCCGGATAGGGATCGGTCACGCCGTGAATGCACTGCAGGCACATGCCCTCGATATTGGCCTGGTCCATGCTCTGCACGAACACTTCGGGGGTCAGCGGCGGACACTGCTCGGCGGTTTCAATGATTGCAAAAGGATTGGGGTCACCCATCACGGCGCGGGCGCCCATCATGGTACGGGCGACAACCGAATTGCCGCACCAGAAATCCATGCATCCGGGGCGGTCGGCAATTCCGGCTTTTTCGAGACCGGCATGGCCGTGGCTGTCAAAGTGCCGGAACGGTTTAAACTGCATCATCTTTTCAATGGTGCCTTCCACGTTTTCCTGTGGAGCGTTGTTTTCAGCCATGATAATTTCCTTTCATTGTCGATCGTAACGTATTACAAAACCTTTGTCATTTCGGCAAGCATCTCGGGAGCGATAACATCGGGCGTCGTTGCGTACGGGGGATTGGAGATGTTTTTCGGGTCAAACTGCTTCTTGAGATCCTTGACGATAAGATGCACGTTGAAAAACTTCGGACCAAGCAGATCGTAGGCCGGTCCGAGCAGGCACACGGCTGCACCGGCGCTCTTATCGGCCAGCATGCCCTTGAGCGAACCGAGAAGAAACTGGATCGCCTGGGCGGCTTTTTCGGGTTCCTGTTCGGGCCACAGGTCGGTCGTCATCAATGCGCCGTAGCCCTTCTCTGTCGGGCTGATCCAGCCGCCATGCAGACTGATGGGCAGCAGATCCTTGCCGAGTCCCTGCTCGCGCAGTTTGCGCTGTTCCCTGTTGGCGCGCAGGATTTCATCGGTAACCGTATCGATGGAGTCAACGCACGCGGTGCCCTGATGGAAACAGTCGCTCGGGCGCGACAGGCGCATGGAATGGCCGACGCGGATCCAGTCATTGGTAATGCGCATCCACTTGATATAGCGTTCACGGTCAAGCGGATCAGGCGAATTCTCGCTCAGGAAGGTACCGCCCATTTTCTCGACAATACTCTTCAGAACCTTTTCTTCATAGTCGAGCTGCTCCACGCTTGTGATGGCAGCGGTTCCGACAATTGTATAGCCGTGCGGGTAGAAATCCTCCTCGGCGCCCTTGTGGAACTCTTCCTTGCTGCGCGCTGCCCAGGTCCACATGAACTGCTTGGCATTGTGCTGGACCACGATCGCCAGCTCGGCGCGTGCGATTTCATACTGCAGGTCACAGGCCCAGCGAAGCTGCTCTTCCTCTTTCTCCGGGTAGGCCTGCATGTGGGCAGGGAAGTCGATCATATACCAGCGCACTTTGTCTTTCGGGAAATGCGACTCCTTCAAAATAGCGTCACCCTGCGTCGGGAAGACCGTCGGCCCCGGCCACGGGAACAGGCGCATGGAAATTTTGGTCACCATGCCCATGCCGCCGGCGTGGCCGAACTGGGCGCCGCGGAAAAATCCGCGCAGGTCCGGCCCGGGACCGTCGTTCCACACCCAGTCTTCCTCGGCGCCTTCCTGGGCGATATTGCCGCTGCGCAGGATTTCGCCGTTAGGCAGGACCACTTCAAAGGAAAGCAGCTGATTGGATCCAAGGCCTGAAATCCAGGAGTTGCCGTAGGCGCCATGCCACTGGATATTTGCCAGGGCCGAGATCTGCGCGCCGGCAGGCGCGATCGCTACCGTGCAGCCGACCTTCATGGCCTCTGCCTGGCAGGCGGCAAAGTTGACATAGGGCTCGATAACCATGTACATGTTGTTCTTGTCGATTTTCAGAATTTTATCCATGTGTTTGGGGTCGATAATCACGACGCCCTTGGCCATGGCGGCCTGCGCCGGGTTGGGGAAGGCGCTGTTGATCATACCGGTGCCGCGCGGGATAAACACGAATTCATAGCGATTGGCAAGCTTAATAATGGACTGAACCTCCTCGGTGGAGTGCGGAAGCACCACGCACTGGGGACGCATCCCCACGCCGAGCTGCGAGCGCTGCACGCAGCCGTCCGCGGTCCACTGCACACGGGAATACGACTGGCAGATCACGGGGTCGGTCGTCACATTGCCTTCGCCCACAACATCCTGCAGTGCCTTAAATGCTATCTCTGAAAAAGCCATTGTTCCTCCTTCATGCTGTCTGTGTGTATCAGCCGTTTTTTTCGTATGGACTCACACCATTTTTATAAAAGAATTTTTCCCGGGTTCAGCGTACGGTTCGGGTCAAGTATATTTTTAAGCTTTTTGATGGTCTCAAACGTATAACCGGCACGGGCATAAATCATGTCGGCCCAGTCATAATACGGCCGATAGAAGAATGCGCCTTCATTGATCAGCGTCTCAGCGGCTTTGCGCTGAAAGGCCTTCACATTTGCAAGATCAGCCCCTTGAGGATCGCAGGGAATATGGAACTCGACATGGCACACGCGGCATCGCTGGCGAGGCTGGATGTACATGCCCAGCTCGCGCGTATCGATCCCGTAGTCGCCGGCCAGCTTTGTGAAGCTGTTCCACAGGGCCGGCACCTTGTCGAGGCCGTTCTGGAAAACAATTTCAAGACAGGCGCCCTTTGCGCGGTCTTTCCAGTATACATCCTCCTGCCAAGGGCTGTTGAGCATGCCCTGCAGCTTGATGTTTGCATCATGCACCGCCTTGAGCCCTTCGGTGACGCTGCAGTGGAACTGGTCACAGATGTCTTTGACGGCTTTTTCTTCATAGGCAATGCGGTCCTCAGGGAAAAACTGGCCGCCCCAGAGGTTCAGCACGATCGTAAAATTGGGCAGCCTCTGCGCCAGTGCCGCAATGTCGGCGCCTTCGTCGGCCAGTATCGCGGCCAGGTCCATGGCGCTGAGCAGGAAGCACTCATGGCCTATCTCGCGGCGCTGAATAGTGTAAAGCGGCATCACCGCCTCTTCAATGGTGTTAAACGGCAGAAATACGATCTTCTGCTTGAGGGGTTTATGGAAGATCTTTACGTTCATGATATTGACGACGCCAAAGGTTCCCTGGCAGCCGGTGAGCAGCCTCCACCAGTCAATGCCGGGTCCGCCGCAACCGCACAGGTCTGAATGCGTCTTGTCGGGCATGTCTTCAGGAACCATGGCGTCAACCGACATGGCGCCGGTTCGCATCATTTCACCCGTTCCCCATACAAGCTCTGAAGTACGGAAGGGTTCATCGCACTCGGTCTTGCAGGACAGCACGGGTTCGCGCTCGAGCACGCTGGTAATAACCGACTTGTCCTTGCGGGGCAGCAGCGGATTGAGGCACTGCATGCCGTGCTTGGCGAGCTCTTCGTTGACTTCACCAAACGTAACGCCTGCTTCCAGGAGCACCCAGCGGTTGCGGGTATCGGTGCGGGGAATGCGCTTCATGCCGGACAGGTCAAGGATGATGCCGCCTTCCATGGGGATGCCGGTCCCGTAGGTGCCGGTTCCCGAGCTGCGCGGTACGACCGGAATGCGGTTGGCGTTGGCGTACTTGATAACCCCCATGATCTCGTCGCGAGTCATCACCCTGACAACAATATCGGGCATGCGAGCGGGCATCAGGCTGGTATCGCATGCGTATTTCTTCAGGGTCTCAATGTCGGTGTGGACATTTTCGCTCCCGACCACTCCTGCGAGGGCCTCTACGATACTCTGAACGGTTGTGGCTGCTGCTGAACTCATATTCTTCTCCACATGTAATAAGAAATATTGGTTCCCTGTTTTTGCCTGTTGTTTCTTCGTGTTCCCCGACAGACCGGCGTGATGATGCTGCCGGCTGATAGAAGTGATTTGTCCATGCGCTTTGCTGAAAGAACACTGAACAAAGCTACATTGAGAGGTAGAAGATTAAACAAATTCAGAAATAAAGTCAAGGATAATCTTTAGCCTGCTAAGTACTTGGCGGCCTTAAGGATCAGGCATTTACTGGGGGGAACAACGGGTGGCACGCTCCTCAGGCAGGACCGGCCGAGCTTTCACAGGGCCGCCGGCTGAACATGATTATCAAGACAGGATGAGCGCGGCCAGGCTGTCAAGACAGCATGAATAAGGGTTGCAAGGGGAATGGCGAAAAACACGCCCCAGAAACCCCACAGCCCGCCGAAAACAAACAGCGCCGAAATCGTGGCCACGGGGTGCAGATTGACGACCTCTGCAAACAGAAGCGGTACAAGCAGCATTCCGTCCAGAGTCTGAACGACAAGATACGCCCCGGTGACATACAAAAAAGCGGGGCATACGCCGAAATTGAAATAGGCAACCAGCACGACCGGAACCGTCACAACGGTTGCGCCGACATACGGAACCACCACGGAAAAGCCGACCATCAGGCTGAGCAGCATTGCATAGGGCAGCTTGAAGAAGGCAAACACGATATACGAAGCCGCCCAGACAATACAGATTTCCCAGGCCTTGCCGCGGATATAGTTGCCGATCTGGCGGTCGGCATCACGCCAGACCTGCACGCTCAGGCTGCGCTCATGCGGCAGAAATCCGGTAAACCATACGATAATTTTATCTTTGTCCTTCAAAAAGAAAAAAACCAGCAGGGGTACGATGACAACATAGACCACAACGGTTATGAAACCGACCACCGAGTCAAAAATCCTGGCCATAATATTCTGACCGAACACGGCAAGCTCGGTCCGCAGGCTTGCAAGCAGGGTATCGATATGCTCATGTGATACGTAGCGGGGATATTTTTCAGGCAGCTGCGTGAGCATGAGCTGAACCTGATCGACCATATTCGGAATCTGCTGTACGAGCTGGGTTACCTGCTTGATCAAAACCGGTATAAGGATCAGGCAGGCAGCCAGCAGCATGGCCAAAAAAACAGAAAAAACAACGACAACCAGCACGATACGCGGCAGGCGGCTGCGCGCCAGGGCCTGGATAACACCTTCGAGCATGTAGGCGATTGCCACGGCCACGAACAGGGGCAGCAGCATACGGCCCAGAAAGTAAATCACCAGAAAGCATGCCAGGAAAATGCCGCCCAGAATCACCACCTGCGGATTGGTGAACTGACGCTTAAGCCATGCGACAACGAGATTCATGCGGACAACCTTCTCAGCCTCTCACGCCCTATCCTGCCCAGCGCGATGATGGGTTGCGGCGTTCATGCATGCAGCCGCAACCCGACACGGTCATCAGTCCCTGCCGTTCTTTACTACGACGCTTTCGGGCACAAGCGCCTTGTGGATTTTCTCCTTGAGCGACTCGGCTTCTGCCCTGGTTTGAAAACGGCCGACCTTGACGCGGAACCAGGTGCCGCGCTGCCCAAGCTCAGCGCGCTCGACAAAGGCGTCATGGCCTTTGGCCCTGATGCGGTTCGCCTCGGATGCGGCAGTGTCTCTGCTGCGGTATGAGCCGACGTGCACGGTATAAAACGGGGCAGCCGCGGCAGCGGCGCGCTTCTTCGGCTGAGCAGCAGCCGGCGGAAGATCCGCGGGCACGCTCTGCAGGCCGGGGCTGTCCCGAACAGGCGCTGCAGACAGTACGTCCTTGTCTTGAGCAGGAGGCTGAGAAGGTCCTGCAGGCTTTTCTATGCGGGGGGAAACAGTCTCAGGCTGCACAGCCGCCATGGCGTTGTCTGCGGATGCACCGGGCGTGCCTGCAGCCTCAGCAGGAGGTCCCCCGGCCGCCGCGCTTTCTGAAGGACCTGCCGTGCTGTCGGTAACACGCTCCGGCTGTGCTGCAGCACCTGATGCCGGCATGCCTGCGTCAGCAGCGGCACTGCCGGCTGACGGCTCCCGGAGGGGCGCAGCAGACATGTCGGAAACGGAAGAACCTGCTGCGGGCCTCTGTGCATCGGCCTGTAGATTTTGCCCTGCCTTGAGCGCTGAAAGCGGCATCACGGTCCGCACGGTTAAGGGCTTTTCATCGCTGCTGCCGGCCGCAATGAACCGGTAGGCGTAATAGCCGACCCCGACAAGCATCACAACGAGCAGCGCAATTACCAGGGCGGGCCTGCGCCTGGTTTCGTCCGGGTTCGCCGAAACCAGGCTTGATCCATCGCCGTCAAATTCCGCCAGAACCGCCTGGCCGGCTGCGTTTTCATCAGGAAACACGCCGTCGGGCTCAAAGCTTTGGGGAAAAACGAACTCTTCGCTGTCCTCCTGCACGGCACCGTCAGATTTCTCTGTTTCAGCTTCCGCTGCATCGGGCGTCACCAGGCTCTGCTTTATGGAATCCAGCCGGTCCTGCAGCGATGCATCAGCATCACGAAAGACATCATCGACTGCGGACGCGTGCTGCTCCGGCTCGTCAGCGCATACTTCCTGTACCTGCACAGGTTCATTGACAGTCGTGGAATCGTCATCATAGTCCTTGAGCACAAAAACCGCCTCCTGGTCAGGGGCGCCGCCGGCCGGTTCAGCGCCATCATCAATCAGGCTGTTAATGTCTTCTATAATGTCTTGCAGCGCGGGGTGGTCCTGCGCTCTGCTGCCGGCTGAGGCGCTGTCCTCAAGGCCTGCTGTCAGGGCGCCCCCGCAGATAGGGCATGTCTGCTTGCCTTCGCCCTTTATTTCAAGCTCACACGTTAAACAGTACATGAGACCTCTCCTTGCATGGGATGTCTGCATTGTTCAGCACACATATGAAGTACTTCCCGTAGGCAGCCTGCACCGGGCGCGGCCCCTGCGCACATCGTGGCGGTCGTTCTCAAACCGGCATATTCTGCAGCCCGCTGTCGCGCGCTATGCCGGTAATGTCCTCCCGCTCGAGGTCGAAAAGCGTTTCACGGGCATCCTGAAAGCCAACCGTGAAAATGCGCCGGGGCAGGACCGAGCCGATCACGGCAGCCGTAATGTTTTTAGCCTTAAAGAGCTCCATAACGCGCGCGCTCCTCTGTTTATCGACACACAGCACAAAACCATAACTTAAAAAAGCCTTCAGCCAGTCGATCAGAGTGAACGATTCAGGCTTCGGGATGCGGTCGATATCGATATGCGCGCCGGTTTCGGATGTTTCCATCATGAGCGCGATGGTTCCGAGCAGGCCGGCATTGCTGACATCCTTGGCCGTCGAGCACAGCTGTGTTTCAGCCAGCCGGGGCAGCACGTCCAGACGCTCAAGGATCTGGGGGGTTTTTTTGCCTGAATTGGTATCCCAGGACAAAACAGGCCGGCACTGATAGCCCCTGCCGTCCAGATCAACGGCGAAAATGATATCCTGCCCCGGAACGGCGTTATTGCTGCGCAGCAGCCGGCTCGCCCTGCCCATGATGGCCACAGAGAGCTGTTTTTCAGCCGTGTCCGGATGCAGATGCCCGCCGACCATCGGGACCCGGAATTTCTCGCAGCCCTTGCGTATGCCGCGCGCGATCTCATCAAGGCTGCCGTCCGGCGGAGAGCCGATGACATTGACCATGGCCAGCGGGCGCCCCCCCATGGCATAGATATCGTTGACGCTTGCCATGACCGCGGCCTTGCCTGCGCCGTAGGGGTTGGCCTCCAGCAGGCCCGACCAGATGCCGTCAACGGCAAGCAGCAGGTATTCGCCGTTGTAATAGATGGCGGCCGCGTCTTCGCCGAAATCGGCAACCGTATCCCCGTAATCGGTAACCGTCTGCAAAATATTGGTAATGCGGTAAATGTCGCGCTTGCGCGTCAGACCCGGATAGGAGCGGATCTGTGCAATAATGTCGTTGAGCATGGGGTCTCCCTGATCAATCCGTCACAGTGGTGCTTCCATTACCTGATGCGGCCGGTTGCAGACGAGAACCGTCTGTCCGGACGGAAACCATCCAAGGGTTTTAAAAAACGCAACATTGTCCTGCTGCACGCAGGCCCTGAACTGCCGGGCCCCCTCATGCCTGACGCGTTCGACGCAGGCCTGAATGAGCTCCCGGCCGGCACGGCCGCGGTGGCCTTTGAGCACCGCCAGGCGCCCGCCCCACCACACGCCTCCGGCGTCGCAATAGATGCGCACGGTACCGATGATCGCGTCGTTCGCAAGCGCCATATAATGAATCGCATGAGCGTCATGATCATCGCGGTCATCGCCGCTAAAGAGCTTCTGCTCGTCGACAAACACCTGACGGCGGATAGCGTAGCATGCCTGCAGTTCCTCTGGTGTCGCCGCTTCACGGCACTGCAGGGCGCTCATACGGCGTCGTCCTCAAACAGGCTCAAGGATGAGCACGCACCGCAGCGCACGCATCCCGCCTTCGATGCCTTCGATGACAAACCGTGTTCCTTCAGCACTGCGGCAACATCACGGTAGAGCCCGTCCATGTATTCCGGCGCGGGGGGGCGGCAGCGCTCAAGTTGCGTGCCCGGGACCGGGCGCAACGGCAGCACGTACGGGAACACGCCCATGCTGCAGAGCTCCCGGGCGCCCGCTGTCAGACTGTCAGCTGTTTCTCCAAGCCCGGCGATCAAAAAACTGCTGACCTGATTTGCGCCGAAAAGTCTGACGGCCTCCTGCAGGGCAGATCGGAACCGGTCCTGACCCCAGCGGGCCTTGGCAGGCGCAACGCGCCTGAGAATATCCATATCCATCGTTTCAATATGTATACCGACGGTATCGACCCCGGCAGCGTGCAGCGATTCAAGCACGCCGCCTGATTCAGGCGGACAGATCTGTATGTGAACCGGCAGGCCCGCATGCTGTTTGATCATGTGCACGCATTCTGCCAGGTGCGCGGTTGCCGCAGGCTCATCCTCGCGGCAGCCGCAGGTCAGGGTGACATGGCAGGCCTGTCCGCTCAGGGCTGCATGGCGCGCGACCTCTGCCAGTTCAGCGGGTTGCTTGTAGAGGACGGTTCTGCCGTCGGAAAGCGACAGGCCGATCCCGCAGAAATGGCACTGCTCGCCGGTTGTGCGGCAGCTGCAGTCCTGGTAGACGGTGGAGGCGAGACAGCCGTGTCCGTGCAGCAGCGCCAGTGCCTGATACGGGGTGCCGGACACGGTCTGATGGCGGTAGAATTCCGGTGGCGCTGGCACCTGCAGGGGGCACACGGTTTGTCCATTGCGCTGCAGCAAAAAACCTCCCTGGCCATCGGGCACAGCGCGAAATGGTGATTGTTCCACAAACCAGCTGCAGGCTGGAACGCTCACGACGCGATTATCAATAATAATCCTGCGGCTGTCAGCCGGTCCTGCGCCCCCTGCCCTGCCCGGCATGCCCTCAGGTAACCGCAGGCCGGCGCTTTGCAGTTCAACGCGCAGGCGGCGCAGCTTTTCCCGGCTCAGCATGACGGATTGCCGCCAGGGGCGGCGCTGTGCTCCCGGTCGAGGAACCGCAAAATCCTGCGCCGGTACACGTTGAACTCGTCGCTGGTGACATCGCGGGGATACGGGACCTCAACCGGAATATCATCTCCCACGCGGGCCGGCCGCTGTGTCAGGCAGATCACGCGCTGTCCGAGATACACGGCCTCATCGATGTTGTGGGTTATCAGCAGTATGGTGCAGCAGGTCTGCCGCCACACCTCAAGCAGGAACTGCTGCATACAGGAGCGCGTCTGTGAATCAAGAGCGCCGAACGGCTCATCCATCAGCAGCACTTCGGCATTATCAATCAGGCTGCGCGCAATGGCGACACGCTGCTGCATGCCGCCCGAGAGTTCGACAGGGTAGCTGCGCTCAAAGCCGCTCAATCCGAAGCGCCCGACATACTCCATGGCCTGCGCGCGGCGCTGCGCTTTCGGCACATTTTTCATGGCAAGCGGAAATGCGATATTGTCAACGACCGTGAGCCAGGGGAACAGGGCGTAGCTCTGAAACACAAAACCGGTCTTTTCGCTGACCCCGCTGATCAGCTCACCGTCAAGCTGAATGGTGCCGCTCGTGGGCCGCGCAAGCCCGGCAATCAGGCGCAGCAGCGTTGATTTGCCGCAGCCGCTCGGCCCGATAATCGACACAAAAGAACCGGCATCGATGCTGAGCGAAATATCACTGAGCACGTTGACCGTGCCCGTGGCAACGCCTTTTGCAAAAGATTTATGCAAGCTGGAAATATGAAGCGTCATGGCATCCACGCTGTCGAGGTATCAATAAACAAAGGATCAAACCGCGCGCGGCTCGCGCGTTGCGATCACGCGCTGCTGCAGAGCCTGCAGCAGCATGTCAAGCAGAAAACCGACCACGCCGATCAGCGCCATCCCGGCCAGAACATAATCGGGCCGCTGTATGTCGCGGGCCGTCATGATCATGTATCCCAGGCCGTAGCCGCTCTTCACGCCGGTGAACTCGGCCGCCACCAGCGTCATCCAGCCGATGCCCAGGCCTATGCGCATGCCCGTGCACACCGACGGCCAGGCTGCCGGCAGCAGCACGCGGGTGAAAATCCGCCGGTCGTCGGCGCCGCACACACGGGCCGCGTCGATCAGAATAGCGTCAACCGTGAGCACGCCTGTGACGGTGTTCAGCACGATCGGGAAAAAACAGCCGAGGAAAATTATAAATGCGGCCGACTGCAGCCCGATGCCGAACCACAGTATCGCCAGGGGAATCCAGGCAAGCGGCGGGATCGGGCGCACAATCTCGATCAGCGGCGTGCATAGAGTGCGCAGGCGGGCTGAACGCCCCAGAGCCAGGCCCAGCGGCAGGCCCGCGGCAAGCGCGGCCGCAAAACCGGCGGCGACACGCAGCAGACTTTCAAGACAGTGCCGATGCAGAAGTTTGCCGGCAGGAAGCCCGTTGAGCAGCAGCTCGAGCATGGCCTGCACGATCCTGTGCGGCGGCGGAATCAGCACAGGATTCACAAGCCCGGCCGCGCTCACAAGCTCCCACATACCGAGCAGCAGTGCGATGCAAACAATGCGTTCGTAGCGTTGCGGTATTGCCATAATGCCAGCCGTTTGGCGCTCCGCGGGCGGGTGCCGGACAGGTTACTCTTCCGCGTCTTCTGTATCCTCGTGGGTTGCCGGGGCAAGCCCCATGGCCATACACACAAGCTCGGTGATGTCGCGCATTTTAATCGGCGCATCCATGGCCTGAATGCCGATCTGAAGACCCTGGTAGCAGAACGGGCACCCCGATACCAGCTCGGTCGCGCCGGTCTGCACGGCATCCTTGACCCGCTTCTGGGAAATCTGGTTCTGCATGTCCGGGTAGCCGGACTTCAAACCGCCGCCCGCTCCGCAGCAGCGCGAGTTTTCGCGGTTGCGCTCCATCTCTACGAATTCAATGCCCGGAATCAGGGAAAGCAGCTCGCGCGGCGCATCAAAAATGCCGGCATGGCGCCCGAGATGGCAGGGATCGTGATAGGTGACCTTCATGTTCAGGGGCTGTGTCAGCTTCAGCCTGCCCGCCTTGATCAGATCGATGACATATTCAAGCGTATGCTTGATCTCGAAGTTGAGCTTGCCATGGCGCGCATAGTCCTCCTTGATGGTCTTCAGGCATCCGGCGCACGAGGTCACCAGGGTAGAAGCCCCGAGGGCATTAAACTGCTCGATGTTTTCAGTACAGATGCGCTTGAAACTTGCGGCATCACCCATGCGCAGCAGCACGCTTCCGCAGCATTTTTCCTTGTTGCCCAGGATGCCGTAGTCGACACCGGCAGCCTCGAAAATATTAACTGTATTAATGCCGACCTCTTCAACGTTGGTATCATAGGAGGCGGTGCATCCGACGAAATACAGCACATCAGCCTTGTCTTTGCTGATGTCCTTGGGCACTTCATTGATGCGCTTCTTCTTCTTGGCGACCTTGCCCCAGCGGGCGCGCGAACTGCGCGGCTGCCCCCAGGGATTATCGTAATTCTTGGTCTTCAGCACCAGGTCCTGCTGCGTTGGCAGGGGCCCGAACCCGGTATCTACGATGCACTCGCGGATGCGCTCCCAGAGCTCGACCGTGTCTATTGCAACCGGGCAGACGAAATGGCACTGCATGCACGTCGAGCAGGCATACAGGTCTTTGGCGAAACCACTCAGCTCCTGGGCGCTGACCTGTTTTTTCCCCAGGAGCTTGCCCAGGAAGCTTTCGGCGCTGAACGCGCCGTACTGGCGGCGGATGATATCGCGGAACTGGGTTGCGCGGCCGCGCGGGGTCAGGGGCTCGCGGTTGTCCTGGTCATATGCGGGACACCAGTTCGAGCACTCGCCGCAGCGCGTGCAGGCGTCGAGCTCAAGCAGCTGGCGTGCGCTGAGTTTTTCGATCGGAAGCTTCGGCGCCGCGTTCTGCGCGGCCGGAGCAGATTCAGCCGCGGGTGCTGTTGCAGCGGACTCATGCCGGTCATCGGTTCCATTCATGGTAGTGTTGTTTTCATTATCCATGGCAATCTTCCTTCTCTATGCTCGTTCCGAAGCATCCAGTACAATTTCAATCGGGCTGACAAATATATGCCAGGCCTTGCTGAACGGTATAAACGCAATGAATATAAACGAAATCACCGCATGAGACCATACCCAGGCCGTGTAGCTCGCGGCACCGATGCCGGCAGCCTGCAGCAGCTGCGAGAGCGTCATGCCGGCAAACGAATACCAGGCCACATCGGCATACTGCGGGTCCATCAAACGGAATGCCTCGCAGATAAATCCGCTCAGGCCGATCGCGGTCAGAAGCACAAGCGAGGTCGTATCCTTTGCAATGGTTTCAAGCTGTCTGGTCCTGACGACATAGCGGCGGATGATGGCGATCGCAAGACCGAACAGCATGGTCAGGCCGAACACGTCGCCCCAGACATCAAGCACGCGGGAACCGCCGCCGTGGAAAAACGACTGTGCCAGAAACGATTCAGGGGCGCTGAAGTGGCTGATGAATGCCATCAGCGAAGTCTGCGCCAGCAGGCCCATGAACCCGATGAAAATGCAAAAATGCATCAGCCAGCGTACAAAGCTGATTTTCAGGATCTGGGCCTGGAACACAACGTCGGTGATGAAGGAACGTGCGACCGCCGCGCTGTTGAGTGTGCGGTGCAGGCTCCTGGCCTTGCCCTGGCGCCACAGCGCCAGCGTGGTTAAAATTCCGGCTATGCACAGCAGCACGGCGATAACGGTCACCGTGTACAGGGCCGCGGTGGCTTCAAAATACAGGTACATACGCGTTGTTTCTCCCATGTGGCAACTCCCTTGTGCGGTTAGTATACGAATTGATGACAGGCCTGAGCGCGGCCTGCGCGGGCTTTTGTCCTTGCCGGCTGCGACGAGATAGCCGCAGCCGAGCCATGGCCGGCCGTGTACAGCGCGGAAAAATACATGTTCATGAACGCTGCGGCCGACTGGCGTAAATCGCGGAACAGTTCTTCAGCGCAGCCGCAGAGCGCATCCGTGCGCAGCGCGCGAAGGTTCACGCTGCAGCGGAAAAGCGCTTCGCCCAGGCGCTCGATGTCCGCGCTGCTGCAGCAGCCCTGCAGGCAGCGTGTGTCGAGCGCGCGGGCCCGCTTCCAGATGGCCTCAAGGAAAATGCGTATCTTCTCCGGGTCATAGACCTTGGCGCCGATCAGCCACTGATAGCGCGAGCGCTCAAGGGCAAGGGCCATGATGCGGGCATTGCTGAGCTCGGATAAAAAGGCGCGGAACCCGGCGCGGCCCGCCGGATCGGCAGGGGCCTGCCTGTGCGCAGGCTCACCGGAAGCGCGCGCCCCGGCCAGGCAGTCGAACATGATCCGGTTTGCTTCCGGAAAGTCCGGGTGCTCGAAGTGCGGCCCGAACAGGTAGATGACACCCCGGCCGCAGCATTTGCGCGCAGCGGCAACATTGCCGATCAGGGTTTCGGCTGCGACCGACTCCTCGACCAGGAACTCGCTTGCTTCGGTGAAGCCCGCATACGTTGCAAGCACCTCGATGTCGTCGGAGGCAATCATGGCCGGGCCGCCGTACAGCGGCGCATGCACGGAGCGCTCTTCATGGGGAGCAGCGCCGCAGCGCATCCCCACCTCTTCGCGCACCGGGTGAAACACATAGCGGCAGCCATAGGCCGTGCAGTATTTTTCAGGCCGCTGCAGGGCCGGCGGCAGGCAGCGGGTCAGGTTGGCGATTTTTGCATTGACAAAATTGAAATAGTGCAGCGGTTCAAGCGAGGACTTCAGCAGCAGGTACGCCCCTGCGCAGGCGCCGATATAGGTGCCGCCGTCGCGGATAAACCTCTCGATCGCGCGCGCCCCCAGCCCGCCCAGGGCCGCGGCGATGGCGAACGTGTCCCCGCCTGAGACGAAAAAAACGTCGGCAGCCTCAAGCGCTCCGCCGCGCACGGCGGCTTCATCCACAAACACAACCGGGCCTGCATGTTCACGATCGAACATATCGGCAAACCAGGTCCACGAGTGTGAGGCCCCCTCACCCGTATACACGGCAATGCGCGGCTGTTTTTTTCTGTGCAGGTCTGGCATTGGGCCGATCACACGAACGACAGTTAGCGGGCAAATAGTTAACACTTATGAAAAATAAGCTATACCAGAGAATCAGTTTATTTTCAAGCCGTTTCAGGGAATTGCCGCGCCCCGGCAGCAGGCAGTCCGTGAAACGTCCACGTGAGTCCCGCTGCCCGCTGTCCGCGGAGCCCACCCCGTCCACGGCATCCAGCACCGATCAAAACCCTGTTTCTTAAACCCTCCTTTTCAATGCCGAAAAGCGCGCTCCAACCTCCAAAACCAGGCGATTAAAAAAACGAAATCAGGAATACTGAAAGGTTGCATTTAAAAAAACAGTCCGACCCCGATGCACCGATACCGACACCCATACACTCTCAGCCATCCCGGAAGAAGATTTCGGAGGCTTCTTAAAAACGTACGAGGAATGTAGCGAGACAGACATGTTTCGCTTTCATGCAGGCATATTTTGTCTTTTCCCTATGCTGTTTTTTTGCTATTATTTAAGTTCATATGCAATCTTGTTCTACCAGCGTGCAGAACAACGTACGACGCGTGGCGCTCCGTAAAAATTATCAGCACGGCACCGCCGGATATCGAACGCATAACAGGTTCACCGCTGAAGACACCCGTTAATCTTGATGAATTTTCAAACGCGAAGCCACAGCATCGGTGAAGTAATACAGCGCATCGCTCTTACGGACCCGGCATCGCTGGCCATACTTTCCTCAGGATATAGGCCTTTCTCCTATGCACAACTGCTTGATCAGATAAACTGCGTTGCTCAGTCCCTGAAGGCTTTGGGATTTGACGCATCCGGCCGTATTGCAGTGTATGTCAAAGACAGCGCACAGGCTGCACTGGCTGTCGTTGCGGTCGCATGTTCGGCGGTGGCGGTTCCCCTTGACCCGTCTCTTGAAGAAACTGAAATCGCACTGCGCCTGCGGCTCATAGATGCAGACGCATGCTGCGCGCTGCATGGTGAAACGACTGCGGCGAGAAATGCGGCTCTGCGGTGCGGAATCCCGTTTATTGAACTTATCCCCGCAGACGACCAAACGCTGGGATTTTCCCTGTCTGCCGCAGAAGGAGTGCTGAAACGGCAGCATCACACTTCCGTACCTGACACCACCGCTGTCATTTTTCAGACTTCCGGTACTACTGCCGAGCCCAAGCTGGTGCCCTGCCTTCATTCTAATGTTCTTGCCACCACCAGCAATGCCCGCACATGGTTTAATCTCGGCGCACACGACCGGTGCCTGTGCCTTGCGCCGCCGTATTACAGCCATGGCCTTACCTTAACCATACTTGCGCCGCTTCTCTCGGGCGGCAGCGTGGCATTTCCATCGAGCCTGTTCCGGGTGAGCCTGCCTGAATGGTTTGAAATGCTTGGCCCGACATGGTTTTCGGCTTCACCCGCAATGCTCCTGATGATTTCTGAAATGCTTGAAACAGTTCCAACGGGGCTGAAGCATCAGCTCAGGTTTGCCAGTTCCGGCGGCGCACAGCTGCCCGCGACCGTCCGTGCAAGCCTTGAGCGCTTGCTGGGAATTCATATTCTGGAGCACTACGGTATGACGGAAGCCAGCCAGATTTCCGCAAACCTGCCTCCGCCGGGACGCAACAAACCGGGGACGGCGGGCATCCCGCCGTCGGGCACCGTCATGATCGCAGGACCGGATGGCAATCACGCGCCGCAGGGTGAAACAGGCGAAATTCTGGTCCGGGGTTCCAATGTCATGCCCGGGTATATACACAACCCGGCATGCAACCCGGAGGCGTATCGCGACGGCTGGTTTCGGACCGGTGACCTGGGTTACTTTGACAATGAAGGTTTTCTGCACATCAACGGCAGGATCAAGGAACTGATCAACCGCGGGGGCGAAAAAATTTCACCATTTGAAATTGAAGCTATTCTGATGCAGCATCCGCATGTCCTCGAGGCCGCCGCCTTTGCGGTGCCGCACCCCCGCCTGGGCGATGATATCGGCGCTGCCGTGGTTTTGCAGCCGGGGACAACTGTTGCCGCTGACGAATTCCGCCGCTTTATGCGCACGAAGACATCCTGGAACAAAATCCCCAGGCGGGTGCATGTCGTGGAAAGCATCCCCAGGGGGCCCGGCGGAAAGGTCCTGCGCAATCACATGAGCGGAGTTTTTTCATGAACGCTTCGGGGATTTCAAACCTGTCCGGTGATTGTTTGGAGAACATGCTGCTTACGCTGTGGCGGCGCGCTCTCAACAATCAGCAGGTAACGGTTGATGACGATTTTTTTGAGTGCGGCGGTGATTCATTGCTTGCATCCAGGGTACTGCTTGAGATCGAGCAGTGTACGGGGGAAAAAATTTCAACGTCCCTGATATTTGAAACCGGTACGATCCGGGAATTACTGAAAAGGCTCGGGCAGGAGGCTCAGAAGCACGATCTTCCGGGGCCTGAAAACGGACACATTATCCATTTGTTCCATGGTGATTTCAGAAGCGGCGGCGTCCCGGTAATGTCTTTTGTCAACATGCTCGGCAGCGATCATAGAATCCATGCAATCCAGCCCCATATACCCCGTGACGATGATCCGTTGATCTCCATAGAGGATATGGCCAGGCAGAGGCTCCCGGACATTATTGAAATCCAGCCGGACGGTCCCTATATCCTGGCGGGGCACTGCAATGGGTCCGTGGTTGGATTTGAAGCGGCGCGACTCCTGGCTGCTATGGGCAAAGAAGTTAAAGCGGTCGTGATGATAGATCCTTTGATTGTTTCAGTGAGGAAATCGGCACAGCTGCTCCTCAAAGCACACGACTTCATTATGCGCCTGATGAATGTTCCGGAAAACAGGCGCTACATGCGCCTGCTCGAAACCTGGAAAAAAATGTACCGTTTTGACAGCATCACGAAGGATAAATGGCGGCTTGCATACCTGGTCAGGGTCTGCAAAAAAATAGCGGAAATAAGCACACGGATGATCGACAGGCCGCATCCAGTCCGCTGCCTGCCGCATCGCATCCCGATGAACGTTCTGTCGCCGGTGAAAGCGGGTCAAGGAGGCCATGAAGAACGTCCGCCTGCCGTCGTGGAGAACCTGGAAACCATGGACAGCAGAATGCTCTATTTTCTGAAGGTCCTGTTTGACTATACCCCTGCCGCGCTGGATGTACCCGTGTTATACATATCCTTGGAATACAGCGGCTACGCATGGAGGCGCATTTCCCGAAATACCGAATTTTTCAACATCTGCCGCGGGGCACACCACTTCTGGGAGAAGGAGTATGCGCCGCTTATATTCAAAAAAATACGGGAATTCATCAACCGGTGACCTGCATGCATGCACTGTCGAACAACCCTGTCTACGATATCTGCCTGTCCTACCAGAAAACGGCGGCCATGGCCGCCGCTGTAAAGCTGAATATTTTTACGGTGATCGGATCAAGCCGGCTGGAAGCCGGGCACATCGCGGAACGTACCGGCTGTTCAACGCGCGGGGTGCGCATCCTGTGTGACTTCCTGTGCGTCATCGGCCTGCTGGAAAAAAACAATGGCCTGTACTTTCTGCCGGATGCTGCCGCGCGGTTCCTGGACCGGTCATCGCCCGACTGCATGGCCGACATCATAGACTTCTTCGGCGCGCCCGCGACCCTGTCAATGGTGATGGATGATCCAGCCCTGTATGTCCGGTCCGGTGGGGCCGCGGGAGTATCCCATGTGTCTCCGGACAATCCCGTCTGGATAGCGTTTGCTCAGGCCATGGTTCCTTTCGCCGCGGTCGAAGCCAAGCGTACCGCAGCCTACATAACGAAGAAAGCGCTGCAGCCGCGCACTGTGCTTGATGTCGCGGCAGGCCACGGACTGTTCGGCATAGAAGTGGCGAAATTGCGAATGGAGGCTTCCGTCACGGCAATCGACTGGCCCGGCGTTCTCGAAATTGCGAAACAAAACGCCGCCGGCGAAGGCCTGTCCGCACGATACAGCTTTCTCAGCGGCAATGCGTTCGAACTGGATTGGGGGTGCGGCTACGATCTGATTCTGCTGGCGAATATCCTGCATCATTTTGATCCGGACGATTGTGTCAGGATGCTGCAAAAGGCGCACCGGTCTCTGGGCGCGCGCGGTTCTGTGTTTGTAATTGAAATGATCCCGAATCCTGATCGCGTATCTCCGCCGGAGCAGGCTGCCTTCGCTTTTTTCATGCTTGCCACAACCCCGCATGGAGATGCATATACCGCGCATGAGTATGAAGCCATGGCAAACAGGGCCGGATTGTCTCTGGCGGATTCCATGCGCCTCCTGCCAACAGCGCAAACGCTGATGGTGTTTTCATTATAATCTGTAACAGGCAGCGACCGTAACGCCCGCTTCGGGCGACATTGCGCCGCAGACTTTTTAATCAACCTTTTGTGCAAACCCGGCGGCGATTTCAACCTTCACGGGAAAACAGGCATACATGACCACTATAATGATTCTTACCGGCGGATGGCCGGATCACAATCCTGCAGGCATCGGTGGTTTTCTTGAGGCGTGCATCGGCTCCGGTTATAGGATATCACGCGCATCCGATCTTGCTGTATTGCGTCCTGATATATTATCAGGGGTCGACCTGCTGGTTTTGAACTGGACGTTCGGTGACATTACAGACGACCAGGCCCGGGCCCTGATTGATGCCGTAGGGGACGGAATGGGCCTGATGGCCTGGCACGGCGCCACGAGCGCCTTTCTGGCCAACCGCCCGTATAAGTTCCTTCTCGGGGGACAATTTGTCGACCATCCGGGAGGTGATCACGTCGCCTACAGGATTCACTTTTCAGATGATCCCCTGACAAAGGGAATTGCCGACATTGACGTTGTCACGGAACAGAACTATTACCTGATAGACCCCTCCGTGAAGATAGTTGCCACAACCCGTATTCAAAGCAATGAGAAGCCATGGGTGTACGGCGTTGAAGTTCCCGTTGTCTGGACAAGGAACTGGGGGAAGGGAAAAGTCCTGTACTGCGCCCTTGGTCATAAAAAAGAAGATATTGATTCACCATCGGTCAGACAATTACTATCCAGAGCCGTACCCTGGCTTGCACGAGGCGCACAAACAGGATAACACCTGCCGGGGCTGCTGCCGATAGGTGCAGCGCTGGTCGCCGGGGAAGCAGCACGGCAACGCAAAACGAATGCCGCCTGTGTACCGCCACAATGCGCGCCCCAGGCTCCAAAACCAGGCGATTTAAAAAACGAAATCAGGAATGCTGAAAGGTTGTGTTACAAAAGCAGGGTCCGGCCCCGATACTGCGATAGCATCCGGGATGAAGCGCGGCGGACACGTCAGGGATGCTTCTTTTCACGGGCGCGGTCCTGTTGTTGTGCATCCGGCTCCGCGGTTTTCCCCGACAGCCCTGCCAGTTTGTTCCTGACGTACTTTTTTAATGCTTTTCGAAACAACTTCCAGCTCCCTGTTACGGACTGCATCGTAGTGCCCGCGGACTGCAGCTGATTTTTCACGGACTGCAGCTGATCGACTTTTGAGAGGTATATGTCGGGGTGCACCAGGGATATCGGATACGCAGTGTCATGTTCATCCGCCGCAGGAGGCGCAATCCGGTGCACGTGTCCTTCTGCGGCAAACAGCAGAATATTTTGCCGGTACCAGGCGGGAATCTGCCGGTCATTCCAGATGTTTCGACGTACAACGTCCAGCGCTTTATAGCCCCTCCCGGCGAAAACATCGGCCCACCAGCCAGGCCACTGTTCGTTGACATGACTGATGCCGCCCTGAAACGGGATGGCGGCGGAAAATAATATGAAATCGGACGCAGCTGCTAAAGAATCGACGAAACCGCCGGCGTTTCTCTCGGGCAGGTGCTCTGCCACTTCCAGAGAAATGGCCAGGTCGTATCTCCTGTCAAAAGCAATGCGTTCATCAAAGGTTACCTGGCGAAAATTTTTTTGTGGAATCTCGAGAAGATCCGGCTCGACCCAGGATCCGTCTAATCCCTGGATCTCCCCTACGCCTTTTTCCTGCAGAACAGACAGCCATGTCCCCACGCCGCAGCCAAAGTCAACCGCCGAATGCACCGGAGGCAGGGCATCGAGCACAATCGACAAAACGGCTCTTGCAGAGTACACGGTTGCCTGGTGACGACCCCTGTAGAAATCGCGTCCATAGGTATTTTTCTGCATGTCTTCCTCGAGTCAAGGGACAGATAACGGGAGCAGCAGCCCTTTTAAATGCCTTTATCTCCCCACGCAATGTCATGGTTATCTTATGAATTCAGTCAATAAAATCCCCGATGACGCTATGCTTCAGCTTGATTTCATGAATAAGGCTTTCATAACGCCGCATCCGCAGTATTGAGCGGATTATCAGGTAGGTCATCCCACGTAAGGGAATCTGCAATCTCCAAGGCTTTTTCATAATCATCTGTAGCAACCAGCAATGTTGACGGGCCTCCGCCATAAAGTCCATTGGCACGCACAATATGAAATCGTATCTCTTCCGCTTCAAATACCGATTGCAGAAATGCTATTTCAGCTGGGTTGCTGGAAGCCTTTAATGTTTTAAATTGAATACCAATTTCTTCTTCTGGTAGCTCGTGAACCAGGGGAATAGTGCAATCTGCACATTCATAAAATCCATCGCGATATTCACATTTGCATTGTGGACAATACATACATTGTTCTTTTATGGATTTATTTTTGTTCTAACAATTGATTATACGACAGTCTTCATTTCTTGAAATAGAGGGGGTTGTTCGCATGTTAAGTATTGCAAATTTTTAACACTGTCAATTTATTTATATTATTGAATTCGCTTGGACGGCCTAATATCATGATATACGACAGTCGTGTTGCATCGAAAAATTGGCACGGCAGGGGTATTGTGCAGACAGGATAGAGGACCGGATGCCTGAGCGGCTCCCGGCATGTCAGGCATGTAAGCTTTTGACTTTCAACCCCGTCGTTTCGCAGCCTGCACGGGATCGGACCGCCGCAGGAAGCCGCGCTGCAAAAAAAAGGAGCCGGTGTCCCGCGTTCGGGAACCGGCCCGTGAAGGTAAACAAGGCAGGAATCGCCCCGCAGATAAACTGCTATACGGCTTCCTCGTACAGAAACGCCCTCAGCGCGCTGCCCTCTCCCGAGTGGCGGATCCTGCGAAGCGCGTTGGTTTCAATCTGCCTGATGCGCTCGCGGGAAAGCTGGAATTTCTCTCCGATTTCCTCGAGCGTGTGCTCGGCCTCGCCGCCCACGCCGAAGCGCATGCGCAGGATGCTCTCATCGCGCTCCGAAAGCCCCTTGAGCAGACGGTCGGTGATCTCGTTGAGCTGTGTGTCTTCAATCTGATCAAGCGCTGAAGCCGGCCCCCGGTCGGGGATGCACTCATGCAGGTTGCTGCCGTCATCGCTGAACGGGGTCTCAAGCGAAATGGGGTCCCTGGTCAGCTGCAGCGCGAAATACAGGTTGCCGGAATCATGCAGCGCCTCTTCGGCGATATCGACCCGGGAGGATTCATCGGTCGTGCTGCGCAGCAGCTTCTTGATCTTTTCGTTAATGTAAATCGGCACGCGTATCGTCGATGACTTTTCTTCGATGGCCCGGATAACGGTCTGCCTGATCCACCAGCTGGCATACGTGCTGAGCCGATTGCCCAGGCGGTAGTCGAATTTTTCAATCGCCCGTATGAGGCCGATATTGCCTTCCTGGATCAGGTCAGGCAGCGTCAGGCCGCGGTTGCCGTATTTTTTTGCAATGCCCACGACAAGTCGCAGATTAGAGCTGATCAGCCGCTCTTTTGCCTGCTGGGAGGCTGCACTGGCCTCACGGTAACGCTTCAAAAGCGCAATAAGCGCAGGCCGCACGCCTGTTTTAACGCGGGGCTTCATGCAGTGATACAGGCCGCGCACGGCGCCGGTCCGGTACAGCTTCACCAGGTCTATTGCCCGGCACTGCTGTTCGAGCTCGGCGGCGAGCTGATGCTGCTGTGCCGTGAGTTTCTTTTTCATATAGGCGCTTGTGCCGGGCTGCGAGGCCCGCGCGGCAAGATCGCTGACCGCGGATGCGCCTGCGCTGACCCTTGACATCATGTCAATGAGCGCACGGGAGGCTTCACTGAGCGGACCATCGGGAGCCGCGTTCCTGCCGGGTTCAGTCTGCCTGTGGTCCAGGCAGGGATCAAGCAGCTTCACCCACCGCTGCAGCAGTTCTGCTTTTGCGGATTCAGACTCATGATAGACCCGTGCTAAACCGTATTCCTCTTCGCGGCTCAAAATAGGCCAGTTCTTGACCTCATTGAGGTATGCATAGACAACGTTGCACCCCGAGGATTTATGCCCAGCTGAGCCGGATTCATGCCTTGTTTCGCATTCATCCTCGTCCGCATAGTCCTCAAGGTCCTCGGCTGCTGCCAGGCTCAGGCCCGCTTCCTCAAGTTCTTCGCTTTCCATTGTCCCCTGATATTCGCTGTCCATATCGTTTGCCCCGGATATGTTGGTATTTGATTTAAAAAATATACAACGAACATGCCAAGTCAATTATTGAAGCAAAAAAATTAAAAAATAAAGGTAAAACAAAAAATTGGCATGTTCCC
>CAIRTM010000085.1 GCA_903881505.1 uncultured delta proteobacterium
TAGCGCGTTTTGTTGAGCGCGTAAAAGACCGGAATGGTTATTTTCAGGGCTGAAAACGCACACAGGCTCAGCGCGTAGATGGCAAGGGCCAGGGCGGTTCTTTCGGTATCGAGCGCGTCGAAATGCCCGCGCTGGAACAGGACCCGGACAATCGGCTGCGCCAGAAAAATGAGCCCGCACGTGGCCGGGATCGAGAGCAGAAACGACATGACGGTCGCCGAAGTGTAGGCCTGCCGCAGGGCATCCCGGTCGCCGGTCGCGGCATGGCGCGACATCAGGGGCATGGCCGCTATCGCCAGCGAGCTGCCCACCAGGCCGATCGGGAACCACAGCACCCGGTAGGCGTATTGCAGCCATGACAGGCTGCCGGTTTCGCAGCTCGAGGCGAACCAGGTATTGATGAAGTTGTTGAGCTGCGGGGCAGCGAACCCGACAATGGCCGGCAGCATCAGCGCAAGGATGCGGCGCAGCCCGGGATCGGAAAAATCAAGCAGCGGGCGGTAGCGGAACCCCTCCCTGCGCAGGCTGGGGATCTGTATGGCCACCTGCAGGATGCCGCCGGCAACAACCCCCCAGGCCATGCCGACGATGGGCTGATAGCCGAAATACGGAGCCGCCAGGGTCAGGGCCGTGCCGGCTGCAATGGCGCCGAGGTTGAAAAAGCAGCTCGCCATCGATGGAACGAAGAACTTGCCCATGGTGTTGAGCATGCCCATCGACACGGCCGACAGGGCCACCAGCAGCAGGAACGGAAACATGATGACGGTCATCAGGGCCGTGAGATCGACCTGGTCGGGCATGCGCTGAAAGCTCTCGGCGGTCAGCAGCGTGACGATGCCGCGCGAGCACAGCATGCCCGCAAGGCAGATCGCCCCGACCATCAGTATGACCGTGGTAATGACGTTGCGCGCCAGGCGCCAGGTCAGTTCGCGGCCCAGGCGCGTCTTGAAGTCGGTAAATACCGTCACGAAGGCCGCGCTCAGCGCGCCTTCGGCAAACAGGTCGCGCAGCAGGTTGGGGATGCGGTAGGCAACGACGAACGCATCGTACGCCGGGCCGGCCCCGAACAGGCCCGCGAAGACCTGCTCGCGCACCAGCCCCAGCAGGCGGCTTGCCATGACGGCAACGCCGACGATGCCCGCCGAGCGCGCCAGTGCGCCGGTTTGTTTTGAACTCCGTGCCATGCCGGCCTTTCAAAAATGGTTATCGTATCAGCTGCCGTGCCGCAGGCTGTAGTCCCTGAGGCAGGCGGCGGTGGATGAGCGCGCACAATCCCGCTCCGCGATTTTCTGCGGCGGACCGCAGGCGACCACCCGGCCGCCGTCATCGCCGCCGCCCGGCCCCAAGTCGATAATATAATCCGCCTGCCGCATAATCTCAAGGTTATGTTCGATAATAATGACCGTATTGCCCAGATCGACCAGGTGCTGGATCAGGCGCATCAGCTTGAGCACATCGGCCGGGTGCAGCCCGGTTGAGGGCTCATCGAGCACATACAGGGTTTTGCCCTGCGTCGGCTTGCAGAGTTCGGCGGCTATTTTTATGCGCTGGGCTTCGCCGCCGGAAAGCGTGGGGCTGGGCTGGCCCAGACCGAGATAGCCCAGGCCCATTTCGCGCAGGAACGCGAGCGGCTTTTCGATCGCCGGCACGTCGCTGAAGAACGCATGCGCCTCGTCGATGGTCATGCCCAGCACCTGGGCGATGTTTTTGTCCCGGTAGGATATCTGGCAGGTCTCTTCATTGAACCGCATGCCGCGGCAGCGGTCGCACTCAACGTACATGTCGGGCATGAAGCTCATTGCTATTTTTATTTCGCCCTGCCCGGCGCAGGCCTCGCAGCGGCCGGCGCTCAGGTTGAAGGAAAAGCGGCCCGGCGAATAGCCGCGCACGCGCGCATCGGGCAGCTGCGCGAACAGCGCGCGCACGGCATCGTAGAAGCCCATGTAGGTCGCGGGGATGGAGCGCGGGGTTTTGCCGATGGGGCTCTGGTCGATTTCAACGGCCTTCTTAAGGCTTGCGGGCACGTCCAGGCCGGCATGGAGCCCTGCCGGCCCGTGATAGCGGCCGAAGCGCTTCTGCAGGCCCTTGTAAAGCGTCTCGCGCACGAGGGTGGTTTTGCCCGAGCCGGAAACGCCGGTCACGACGCTCAGGCGCCCCAGCGGAAATCCGGCCGTGATTTTCTTGAGATTGCGGGCCCGCGCGCCGCGCACCTGCACAAAATCGCATCCGTCGAGCGGGCGCGGTCCCGCGGCATGCGCCGCGGGCACGCGCCCGGCAAGGTGCGCGCCGGTCAGCGAGGCGCTGTCGGCCATGATGTCCCGCAGGCTTCCGCTGGCGATAACCCTGCCGCCGCTGCGCCCGCCGCCGGGGCCGAGGTCGATGATGTGGTCGGCCGCCCGGATGGTGTCCTCGTCGTGCTCGACAACGATGACGCTGTTTCCCCGCTCCTGCAGCTCGCGGACGATCGCCAGCATGCGCCGGGTGTCATGCGGGTGCAGGCCGATGGTGGGCTCGTCCAGCACGTACAGGGCGCCGCGCAGGTTTGAGGCGACCTGGGCGGTCAGGCGCATGCGCTGGGCTTCGCCGCCCGAGAGCGTATCGGCTCCGCGGTCAAGCGTCAGGTACGAGAGCCCGGCCTTGTGCAGCAGCTCGAGCTTGGGCAGCAGTTCCTGCAGGACCGGGGTGGCGATCTGCAGGCTGCGGCCGGTGTATGCCAGGCCCCGGAGAAAATCCAGCAGCTGCGGGGCGGTCATGGCGGTCAGCTCGTGAATCGACGCTCCCCTGATGCGCACCGCCCGGGCCTCGGCATTGATGCGCGCGCCGCCGCAGGCGGGGCAGGGGGCCTCAACGCGGAACTGCGCGAGGTATTCCTGCCAGCCCGTTTTCTTCAGCAGCGCGGGCGAACCGAACAGCGCCGCCAGGCCGGGGAATTTCCTGCTGCCGTTCAGCAGCGCCCGCTGCGCGGATGCGCCCAGCCTGTTGAAGGGCCTGTCCACGGATATGCCGGCCTGCTCGATGCGCTGCAGCAGCTTTGCGCGCAGCGCGGGGCCCGGCAGGCCCGACTCCAGCGGAGCCAGGGCGCCGGCGGCGATGCTGCGGCCGCGGTCGGCGATCATTGCAGCGGGATCGAGGCTGCCGATGGTGCCGTAGCCGTCGCATTCCGGGCAGGCCCCGGAGCGGCTGTTGAATGAAAACAGGCGCGGGTCGGGCTGCGCCACGCTCAGGCGGCACGCGGGGCAGAACGACCGCGTGCTGAAAAAGCGCTCCTGCAGGTCGGGCGTGATAATGAGCATTTCGCCGCGGCCGATGGCAAGGGCGCGCTCAACCTCCATGATCAGGCGCTGCGCCCCGGCAGCCTCCGGCACCAGGGCGCCGGTGACCAGTTCGATTTTATGCTCGTGATAGCGCTTGACGGCGAAAATATTGCGCAGCAGCACCAGCTGTCCGTCAATGCGGATTTCGTCGAACCCGTCCTGGCGGGCTTTCTGGATGATGTCGTGATGAAAGCCCTTGCGGCCGCGCACGAGCGGCGCCAGGATCTTGATCGGCGTCGCCGCGTAGTCGCGCCCGAGGCAGCCGGCTATCTGCTCCGGGGAGCTGGAGGACAGCCCGGTGCCGCAGCCCGGGCAGTGCAGCTCGCCGAGCCGGGCGAACAGCAGGCGCAGGTAATGGTAGACCTCCGTTGCGGTCGCAACCGTCGATTTGCGGCCGCCGCGCGAGAGCAGCTGGTCGATGGCGATTGCGGGCGGCAGGCCGCGCACGGAATCCACATCAGGCCGCTTGAGCTGGGTCACATACTGGCGCGCATACGGCGAGAGCGTTTCCAGAAAGCGGCGCTGGCCCTCGGCGAACAGGATGTCGAAAGCAAGCGTTGATTTGCCCGATCCGCTCAGGCCGGTGATGACGACAAGGCGGTCGCGCGGAATCTCAAGCGATATGCCGCGCAGGTTGTGCTCGCGCGCGCCCTCGACGACAATGGCGCCCGCGTGCGCGGCCGGCGCCGCAGCCGCGGGCTGCCGGGCGGCCGGGAGCCTGCGGCTGCCGGCCTTTTTAAGAAACCGGCCGGTGTGCGAGGCCGGGCAGTCCATGATCTGTTCGGGCGTGCCCGCGGCCACGACGCGCCCGCCGCCGCGCCCGCCTTCAGGCCCGAGATCGATAATATGATCGGCGCGCTGAATCAGGTCGGGGTTATGCTCGACCACGATGATGGAATGGCCCCGGCCGATCAGGTAATCAAAGGTTTTGAGCAGGTTGGCGATGTCATCGGTATGCAGCCCGGTGGTCGGCTCGTCGAAGAGGAACAGGGTTTTTTCGGACGAACCCTGCCGGATGAACGCGGCCAGCTTCAGGCGCTGGGACTCGCCCCCGGAAAGGGTGGTGGCCGGCTGCCCGAGCCGCAGATAGCCCAGGCCGACCATCTCCAGCAGGCGCAGCGGGTATTCGATTTTGGGCGTATCGGAAAAAAACGCGCGGGCCTGCGCCACCGTGAGCTGCAAAACCTCGTGTATGTTTTTGCCCTGCCAGACGACATCGAGAACATGCGGAGCGTAGCGGGTGCCGCCGCAGGCCGGGCAGGTGACATAGGTGTCGGCCAAAAACTGCATTTCGATTTTCTCGAACCCCTCGCCCTGGCAGGCTTCGCATCTGCCGCCCCGGGCGTTGAACGAGAATGCCGAGGCCGTGTAATCGCGTTCAACGGACAGCGGCGCGCCGGCGAACAGGGCGCGGATAGAGTCGAATATTTTAATGTAGGTCGCGGGATTGGAGCGCGGGGTCCGGCCGATCGGGGCCTGGTCCATGCAGATGACGCCGTGCGGAGCGCCGGCGCCCTCGAACCGGCAGCAGCGCTGCCGTTCGCCCGGCGCGGTCAGGTCCTGATGGATGACGTCTTCAAGCAGGGTTGATTTGCCCGAGCCGGAAACGCCGGTGATGCAGACGAACAGGCCCAGCGGAACGTCGATGCTCACGTCCTGCAGGTTGTTGCGGCCGGCGCCCTGGATGCGCAGCAGCGCGCCGGCAACGGGGGCGCGCCGCCGGTTCGAGGGCGCAATGGCGCGCCTGCCGGCGGCGTAGTCGCCGGTCAGGGAGTCAGGCGCGTTCACGATGCCCGCGGGAGGGCCCGCGTACAGGACGCGGCCGCCGCTTTCACCCGAGCGCGGCCCCAGGTCGATCACCCGGTCGGCGCGGGCAATGATGTCGGGGTCATGCTCGACGATCACCACGGTGTTGCCCAGGTCGCGCAGGGACTGCAGCACGTCCAGCAGCAGGTGCGTGTCCCGGGGATGCAATCCGATGCTGGGCTCATCCAGAACGTAGAGCGTATTGACCAGCGATGAACCCAGCGCGCAGGTCAGGCTCGCGCGCGCGACCTCGCCTCCGGAGAGCGTGCGCGACTGGCGGTCAAGCGTCAGGTACCCCAGGCCTACCTTGTTGAGATAGCCCAGCCGCCCCCGTATTTCCCTGAGCAAAAGCGCCACGGTCTCGTCGGCCCCGTCAGCGTCCGCGCAGTCCTCGAAGAAGGAGGCGGCCTCGGCGATGCTCATGCGGTGAATGTCGGCAATCGTGCGGCCGGCCAGGCGGTAGAGCAGGGTTTCGGGCGTGAAGCGCGATCCGCCGCAGGCGGGGCAGGGCGCATAGGACCGGTACTTGGACAGCATCACGCGGATGTGCATTTTATAGCTCTTGGTCTCGAGCCAGTCGAAAAAGCCCTGCACGCCGTAGAAATCGCCGTTGCCCTCGATGACGGCGCGTTTGTGACGGCTGCTCAGATCGCGGAACGGAACCGTGACCGGTATATTTTTCCTGCGGCAAAAGGCCATCAGGTCGGCGTACGCCTCGCGGTAGGCCGGGGTCGACCACGGCTTGACGGCGTCATCCTGCAGCGAGCGTCCCTGGTCGGGTATGGCCGCGCCGACGTCAAGGATGATGGTCCTTCCGAAACCGTTGCACTTTTGGCATGCGCCCAGCGGGTTGTTGAATGAGAAAAGCGCGGCGGTCGCCGGGCGGTAGCGAGTGTCGCAGTGCGGGCAGTGCCGGGCGCTCGAAAACTTCTGCTCCCCGCCGGCGCTGTCGGGAAGATGCACGCTGCACAGGCCCTTGCCGAACTTCAGGGCCGATTCAAGCGAATCCACCAGGCGCGAGCGCTGCTCCTGCGAGATGCGCAGCCGGTCGGCGATCAGGTCGAACGCGGCGTGCCGGGCGATGAAGTCCGCCGAGAGCTCGACGGTTTCCCCGGCGTGCAGCACCCGGTAGAATGCCTGGCCCTTGAGCCCGCGCTCGATTTCCTCCGGGCTGATGGCGGCTTCGGGGGCGACCGCGAAGGGAAATGTCACGATGCAGCGCTCGGCCTCATGGTCGCGCAGCAGGCGCGCGGCGATGGAGGCGGCCGAGTCCTGCTCCACCGTGCGGCCGCAGGCTTCGCAGTGCAGCAGTGCCATGCGGGGGAACAGCAGCTTCAGGTAGTCGTTGATTTCGGTGAGCGTGCCGAGCGTCGAGCGCGACGTTTTGATGGGGTTGCTCTGCGTGACGGCTATGGCGGGCAGGATGCCGTCGATGCCCTCGACGGCCGGCTTGTCCATCCGGTCCATGAACTGCCGGGCATAGGTGGAAAAACTCTCGATGTAGCGGCGCTGGCCCTCGGCGTAGAGCGTGTCGAAAGCAAGGCTTGACTTGCCCGATCCGCTCAGGCCGGTGATGACCGTTATCGTATTGAGCTCAATGTCGATATCGAGGTTTTTGAGATTGTTCTGGCAGGCACCCCTGATGCGTATCGTTGCGCTCATGCGGTCCGCGGCTGCGCACGGCAGCCAGTCAAGCAGGTTTATGCGCTTGTGCGCCGGCGATGCCCGTCCGGTCTGCGCCGCGGGCTGCAGCGGGATCCGGGACAGGGGCGGCCATACAAGGCTCGAATCAGCGTTCAGATAATCGGAAAAGTATACGATTGAAACCGGGGGCGTGCAAGTATTTTCTTGGAAAGGGTGTCCTGCAGTTTGTCGTCCACCGCGTCCACATTGTCCACGTCGTCCAGCCCATTCAAAACAAACGCCCCGCGGAACGCGGGGCGCCTGTGGTACGGGCATTATGGGATCTGGCGTCAGCTAAAACGGAACATCGCTGTCCGGGATGTCGCCGGGCAGGGGCTGGTAGGGGCCTTCACTGTCAAATGACGACGGGGATGATGCGCCGCCCCGGGCGCCCGCGGAATCACCGCCGCCGCCGCCGCGGCTGCCGAGCATCTTCATGTTCTCGGCAAGGATTTCGGTCGTGTAGCGGTCCGCCCCGGTTTCCTTGTCCTGCCATTTGCGGGTCTGCAGCCGGCCCTCGATGTAGACCTGGCTGCCCTTTTTCAGGTATTCGCCGCACACTTCGGCCGTGCGGCCGAATGCCACCACGCGATGCCATTCGGTTTCATCCTTGCGCTCGCCCTGCTTGTCCTTGTAGGTGCGGGTGGTCGCCATGGTGAAGTTGCATACGGCCGTGCCGCTGCCGGCATAGCGCACTTCGGGGTCTCTGCCGAGATTGCCGATCAGGATTACCTTGTTGACTGACATAGGTTGACTCCATGGTCTAAAGTATATGACGGGTGTCTGGTTGTACTATCGTGAGCGGGTAATGTCAAGGGGATAAAAACCGCGTCAGCAGGGCGCATCGGAGCAGCCGTTTTCCCGTGTGCGGGTCCGGGGCCGGCAGCGCATTGTTCAGCAGGCTGCCTGATGTTTCGATACCGATCCCGATACCGGAAAGCTTGAAACCCCTACTGCTTAATCTCCCTGCCCTGTTCGTCGAATTGCTTTTCGCTGAGCAGCGATCCCTGCGAGTACTGGAACTCCCGCTGCACGGAACCGCCGGGATAATAGACGCGCGCCGGGCCTTCGAGCAGATCGTTTTTGTAGGTGCGCTCGGCCTTGAGCTTGCCGTTCTCATAGTATTCGCGGCAGGGGCCTTCAAGGACGCCGTTTTTGAAAACAAGCTCGTGCTTGGCTTTGCCGTTTTCGTAATATTCGGTAACCGGCCCGTCAACGCGCCCGTCGCGGAACGTGCGCACCACCAGCAGCGCCCCTGTTGCGCTGTATTCATGCGTCAGGCCGTGCAGCCGGTCGTCCTTGAGCCGGGCATCGATGCGCAGGGTGCCGTTTTCATCCCAGGCCTTGCTCTCGCCGTTCTGCCGGCCGGCAGCATAGCGAACGGATTCCATGAGCTGGCCGTTTTCGTGCCAGGTCTTACCCTCCCCCTCCAGAAGGCCGTTTTTGTAATTGAGTTCGGCTTTCAGCTTGCCGCTTTCGTAATACACACGCGAAGGGCCCTGCAGGACGCCGTTGACATAGTTTTCTTCGAGCTGCAGGTTGCCGTTTTTAAAATACCAGCGGGTCGGGCCGTGCTGCACGCCGTTCTTGAGGGTCTTTTCCGATTTGGGCACTCCGCTGGCATAATAGTCCGTTGTGATTTCAGCCTGTACCGGGGAAGCTGCCAGCAGCAGGGCCGCAAAGATACCGCACAGCAATCGCACTCGCATACAGGTCCTTGAAGCGTGATGGTGAGAACATGCAGTTCCGGACAACCATACTGCAAACACGGGCGTTTGTCCACTTTTTCAGGATTTCATGCCCGGGAGCCTGTCCGCCCGCGGCGGACTGTCCCGTCTCAGGCGAACCGCGATCATGTGACCGGCGGGGGAACGCGGGACGCGAAGACCCTGCCTGGCAGGCAGGGGTTGGAGAGGTCTCTGCAGGCGTCCAGGAACGGCATATATCATTGCGATTACCCGGCACATGCAGAATCGCCGATAATCAATTTGACAAATGTATTGGCTTTTGCAATAAGCATGCTCAGTCAATTCCGGCACATGCAGACGTCTATATATTTATATGGTCGGTGAAAGGAATACAATGAAAGCAGAAACTAAGATGCGGGATTTTTCGTTGCGCTTGATCAGCATTCTGGTCTGGTTCGAGATCCTGTGGGCGACAGTGTTCCTGATCGGCATGGTTTTTCAATGGTCTGGACTCACCGACCAATTGGCGGCGGCCTTCTTCGGGAGCGGCTTTTGCGCAGTGCTTGTTCTGGCAGCTCTCGCATTGCTGAATGTGACTGCCAACCTCAACATCATCTCGAAAGCACAGGCATCCAAAGCAACGGGCGAACCCTTGGTCGAGACCAAGACGGGAACTCTCATCAGGACCATTGCGATCGCAGGCGTATTGATCGGAATTGTCGTTCTGTCCCTGTGGTTTGCAGAATGGCGCTTGTACAAGGCGAAAGAGGCAGAAACAACCGCGAAGATTGAGTCTATCGCCGAAACCAGGCTCGCGCAGGAGACAATTCGGCTCATCCGCGACAATGCCAAGATCACTGAACTTGCAAAAGCGCGTGACGCACTTTCCGCAAACATACAATCTGGAGCACGACTGTCCATCATCTACCCCGAGAAGGTAAATGACGTTGAAATGTACCATGAGTTTACGGCTTGGTGGTACGGGTCGCAAGATAGCGACAGATCCATTTCAGACGCTGGACTTCCAAAGTTCGTCCCCTCCGCAGAAGAACGAAAACAGTTCGGGCAGCTCACTGCCGGAGAAATCACGGAATTCACAGTTCCTTGCGGAGGCAACCTGCGAGCTTTCAGGACGGTACAGACGTCTGACGGAAAGATGATCCTCCTGTTAGACACATCAAGGCGATCAGAATACTCACGGGGAAGCTTCTGAAATAACACCGAACAATGTGGTTGCGGGGTACGCGAGCCCGCAGCGGGTCTCGCGTACCCCGCAACCAGCGTTCAGCAGCAAAATTATGACACACGAATTTGACGGAAAAAAATACGAAAAGGCATCGGCCCATCAGAAAGAATGGGGCGAAAGGCTTATTGCTGAAGTCGGTTTGCGTGGAACAGAGTCAGTGCTGGATCTTGGCTGTGGCGATGGTGCACTTACCGCGCAGATTGCCGATCTGGTTCAGGAAGGTGTCGTGCTGGGTATCGACGCCTCACAAGGAATGATTGATGCGGCACTGTCGAAAGAACGCAAGAATCTCACTTTTTGCAAAATGGACATTAACGAGCTCAGTTTTCGCGAGCGCTTTGACCTGGTGTTTTCTAATGCCACGCTTCACTGGGTAAAAGATCATAACCAGCTGCTGAAGAACGTCCGGCTTTCGCTTCGCCCGGGCGGACGCCTGCGCTTTAACTTTGCCGGGGACGGAAACTGCTCACGATTTTTTTCTGTTATCCGGGAAGCAATGGCGCGGGATGAATATCAAAGCTTTTTTAGCGGGTTCGCGTGGCCCTGGTACATGCCCACCGTTGATGAATATCGGGCTTTGGCTGAGTCAACCGAGCTCCAACATGTACACGTTTGGGGGGAAAACGCCGACAGGTTTTTCCCTGATGAGCAATCTATTATCCGCTGGATTGATCAACCCAGCCTTGTGCCTTTTCTTGTCTCCGTTCCTGAGCCTGTGAAGAATGCATTTCGAAATTTCGTTGTAACCAGAATGCTTGAAGAGACGAAACAGAATGACGGGACATGCTTTGAGACCTTCCGTCGCATTAATATATCAGCAGCAAAATGAAAATGCCGAACCATCGGCTTGAGAGTGACGCGGCAAAAACTCGCGCCGCTCCCCTGATCCGAAACGCCAGCGGTATACAAGATGAAAAAAACAATCATCAGCTTGGGTCTGCTCGCCGTGGGAGGCTGGATACTTGTTTCCGGCATCAGCAGCCTCATGATGGATTGCAGGGCACGGTCCTGGCCGATTGCTGAAGGAGCCTTGCAATCCAGCAGATGCGTCCGCTATTACGATATGGAAAGCGGGATTTTGGGCTGGTCGTATTTTACGCATGTCAATTACAGCTATGCGGTGGCGGGAAGAAGCTACAACGGGGACCGTATCGCCTTCGGTTACTCGGGGAGCTGGTGGCGCAGGCCCAATCAAAAAATAGCCGACAGGCTGTCTTCTGCGAGAACAGTGCTTGTACGGTATGATCCGGATAAACCGTCGACTGCAGTCCTCGCCTATGGCGTGAACGGTTCACATGTCAGGACGGTATTCATCGGGAGCTGGATCGTTCTGATGACGGCGGCTGGTTTGGCCTCTGTTTTCCGTTCCCGGAACAATGCCGGCTTGATAGCGGCGTCCTGGCATTTCAACCGTTTCAATCTGGTTATACACGGAATTGCAGGGATGGTTCTGCTTGTCGCGGCAGGCCTGGTCATATTCTGGCTTCTGGGTTTGATGATTGACTGTGGTATTCTAAGCACACTAGAGCTGGGATGAACCCGGGCCGGCGAAACGGAAAGCCGGCCGGCCAGGCCATGGGGCCGGCATTGCCTGCAGCCCGCTGCCGGGCATGCGGCAGCACCCGTTCGTTCGCCATCGTGAGCGGTTCATCGGACATCTCTCTCGATGTCCCTGCAAATCTAACATTTACAGATAAAGAATTGTATCCCATGGCCCGAGAATATGTAAGAAAGAGTGAGAAATGCGCATCCCTGTTTAAGGGATATCCTGGTATGATTACGTACATGACGCTCCTGATCCGGGCCTGGCAGCATGATATAAAGACGGGAGCGCTCACGACGGCCCATCGTATCATGCTGCTGTAACAATGACGCATGAAGGTTCGTTATCGGATATTACTACGAGAAGTGAGTGGCACGTTAGGCAAACGTATTAACATGAGTCCCCATACCAACGGGCTGCGCTGGACGCGGTTCCGCTGCGCTCCATCTCACGGGGGACGTTGACTGTTTTCACAACCCGACAGGCGTATTGGAGGCTTCAATATGAAACTGCTGCTCGTGTTCGTCATGATTATGTTTATTTCCGTGCAGGCGATGGCAAACGACGTGTGCGACTGTGAGGGCGACACCAGGAGGGGTGGCCCCTGTTATGCTGGCGTCGGCGGGCCCGCCTACGCAGGTGTCGGCGGGCCGGCGTATGCCGGCGTCGGCGGCCCGTGCTACAAAGGCGTGGGCGGGCCGAAATACGCCGGTGTCGGCGGCCCCGAGTACAAAGGCGTGGGCGGCCCGAAATACGCCGGTGTCGGCGGGCCCTGCTATGCGGGCGTTGGCGGCCCGTGTTACGACGGGGCCGGTGCCGGCGACACGTGTCCGGACATTTGCAGGTAACACCTGCAGGCGGCACACCGCAGGGTATCAGGGCCGGGTCATGCAGATATGGCCTGACGATCCATTATGAATGTTTGCGTGCTTGCCGTTTGTACGCCTTACAAGACGCATTGGGGAAGCGAAGATATAATTTTCAGGAGCGGTGCGGTGCAGTTCGACATCCTGGTTAAAAATGCCTGCCTGATCGACGGCAGCGGTTCGCCGGGCCGGATCCGGGACCTGGCCGTGAGCGGTGACGCTATCGCGGCTGTTGGCGATCTTGGCTCCTGCCCGGCCGCTGACGTCGTGGATGCCTCCGGCCTGTGCCTGTGCCCGGGTTTCATCGATATTCACGCGCATTCCGAATTCAATGTCCTGCTCGGCGCGGGCCGCTCCAAGCTCATGCAGGGCATCACGACCGAGGTGTGCGGCAACTGCGGCCTGTCGGCCGCTCCGCTGCTGGGCATGGCGCGCGAGCAGCGCAGGGCCGCCCTGGCGGGCTTCGGCCTCGATCCGGACTGGGCTATCATGGCGGAGTTTTTCGACCGCGTTGAGCGCACCCCGCTGCGCACCAATATCGCCCTGCTTGCCGGGCACGGCAACCTGCGGGGCTCAGTCATCGGGTACGGGCCGCAGCAGGCGGGCGCGGAGCAGATGGAAGAGATGTGCGCCCTGCTTGAAGAAGCCATGGAATGCGGCTGCTGGGGCCTGTCAAGCGGGCTGATCTATCCGCCGGGCGCGTTCGCCCGGGCCGATGAGCTGGCGCGCCTGGCAGCGGTGGTGAAACAATACGGCGGTTTTTATGCAACGCACATGCGCAGTGAAGGCGACCATCTGATCGAGGCGGTCGCCGAGGCCCTTGAGGTCGGCCGCAGGGCGGGGGTGCCGGTTCAGATATCGCACCTGAAAACCATGGACCGCCGCAACTGGCACAAGCTGCCTGAGGTGCTGGCGATGATCGAGCAGGCCCGCAGCGCGGGCCTGGATGTTACGGTCGACCGCTATCCCTACTGCGCCTCAAGCACGGGCCTTGACGCGCACCTGCCGCTGTGGGCCTGTGAGGGCGGCAACGCGGCCGAGCTTGAGCGACTGAGGGACCCGGCTGTGCGCGCCCGTATCCTGGCCGAGCTCTTTGCCCGCACGCCTGAAGAAGAAATCGGGGCGACAACCATGCTTGCGCGCCTTGCCGGAGAAAAAAACGCCCATCTCCAGGGGCGCACGCTTGCCGAGGCTGCCGATCTTCGCGGCCAGAGCGCGGGCGAAGCGCTCTGCGATCTGCTGATCGAGGAGCGCCTTGATATCGATGCGATTTTTTTCTGCATGAACGAGGACAATCTGCGCACGATACTGCGGCAGGATTGGGCCATGGCCGGCAGCGATGCGGCCGTGCGCGACACCGACGGCGTGCTCGGCCGCGACATGCCGCACCCGCGCGCTTTCGGCACCTGCGCGCGTTTTCTCGAAATAACGCGCGATGAAAACCTGATGCCGCTCGAGGCGGCCGTCGGCAAGATGACCCGGCTGCCGGCTGAGCGCATGGGATTTCGGGACCGCGGCCTGCTTGCGCCCGGATGGCGGGCCGACCTGGTGCTGTTTGATCAGGCCGGCGTGCGTGACCGTGCAACCTATGCGCAGCCGCACTGCTATCCAGCCGGCATACGCGCCGTGATGGTCAACGGCGTCTGGGCGGTCAGGGACGGGGCCTGCACCGGAGAGCTGCCGGGCAGGCTTTTGAGGAAATAAAAAAGCTTGACATTTCATTGTTTATCGTTTAATTTAGCTCTAAATTTTGAAAGCCTTCAGCGTTTCGCTGAAAACCTGATCTGAAATCCAGTAAGTTTTAAACGTAAAGCCCAGAGGATTTTAAATTAAATCCGCCGGGCTTTTTTTATTGCGGCCGACAGCCCGGCAGTATCATGGAAGGAGCAGCGCACATCCCACAGCAGGAACATACACCGGACCGGCATCTGGGCCGGCAGATTTTTTTGGCAACACACACCACCGCATCAGCAGAACTACAACAACAAGAAAGAAGAACACGCAATGGATTTTAATGATTTCAATTTTCACGCAACGATACGCGCCAATATTCAGGCGCTTAACTACAAAGAGCCCACCCCGATCCAGGCGCAGACCATTGCGCCGATACTGGCAGGCAGCGATGTCATGGGCCTGGCCCAGACCGGCACCGGCAAGACAGCCGCGTTTGTGCTGCCGATTCTGCAAAAGCTCATGCAGGGGCCGCGAAAAAAAGTCAGGGCGCTGATTATCGCGCCCACGCGCGAGCTGACCGAACAGATCCATACGGTAATCGGGCAGCTGGGGCGCGCTACCGGCCTGCGCAGCATGAGCATCTACGGCGGCGTCGGCATGCAGCCGCAGATCGCGGCGCTCAAGCGTGGCGTGAATATCGTCTGCGCCTGCCCGGGGCGCCTGCTTGACCACATTCAGCGCGGCACGGTCGATGTTTCCGCCATCGACATGCTGGTGCTGGACGAGGCCGATCACATGTTTGACATGGGGTTTCTGCCGGATATTAAAAAGATAATCCGCGCGCTGCCCGCACAGCGCCAGACCATGCTGTTTTCCGCGACCATGCCCGATGATATCCGCCATCTGGCCGACGCCGTGCTGCGCGACCCGGTGCGGGTGCAGATCGACCACACGGCGCCGATCGAATCGGTGTCGCATGTTTTTTACCCGGTGCAGACGGCGCGTAAAACGGACCTGTTGAAAAAGCTGCTGTCCGCCGGCCCGACCGGGCCGGTGCTGGTATTCGCCCGCACAAAGATGCGCGCTAAAACCATCGCGCATCAGCTCGAGAGCTCGGGCTACAGGGCCACCGCCCTGCACGGCAACCTCTCGCAGAACAACCGCCAGAAAGCCCTGGACGGATTCGGCCGGGGCGTTTATACAATACTGGTCGCAACAGACGTGGCCGCGCGCGGCATTGATGTGCGCGGCGTGTCGCATGTTATCAATTACGATATCCCCGATACGGTCGATGCCTATACGCACCGCACGGGCCGCACGGGCCGCGCCAGCGCGCTCGGCGAAGCGTTTACCTTTGTCACCGGCGGCGACAGCTCAACGGCCGGCTCAATCAAGCGGATGCTGGGCGAGCGCCTGCGGCACGGCCACATGGAAGGCTTTGCCGCGGACGCATCCGAGGCATCGGACCGTCCGCGCCGGCCGATGCACAAGGCCCGGCGCCCTGCCGCCTCATCGAAACCGGCCTGCAAGCCGAATTTCCGCTCCGGCGACAGGGGCCGTTTTGGATCCCGGCGCGCTTCCCGGCACGCCGCATGACATGCCGGCCCTGCCGCCTGCAGCTGTTCATGCGCTGATTGCATGAACAGCCGCAGCCGGCGCCGCACATCCCTGCCTGCATTCCGGCGCTGACGGATCGCGCCTTCAAAAAAATTGACATTGCATTTCAGTTGATAGTAGTATGGCGCATATACAACCACATTGACTTCGTCATAAGGAGAGTGCCGTGAAAGTCGCACGCAGAATGGTACGCGATGTCATCACTATTCCCCCCTCGGCAACCGTCAATGATGCCCTGCGCCTGCTGCATGAAAGCAACATCCGCCACCTTCCGGTCGTAGACGGAGAAACGTTTGCCGGTTTTATCGCTGAGACCGATTTGCGGCAGGTGCTGCTGCTGCCCGGCGGCAACGATATCCGTATCAGGGATGTCATGAATACGGATCCGGTCACGATCGGGCCCGAAGAAAACCTTGAGGAAGCGGCCCGGCGTATCTATGAGTATAAAATCGGCGGCCTGCCCGTCCTGGAAGACGGGAAGCTGGTGGGGATTGTCACGGTCGGCGATATTTTGGCTGCGTTTATAGAAATCATGGGCGTGCTGCAGGCCAGTTCGCGTATCGATCTCGTGCTGGGCGAGGACGCGGAGGCCTTCGAAAGCGTGTCGCGCATCATCAAGAAAAAAGGCGGCGATATCATCAGCGTGGGCATGGGCGACGCGCCGGCGCCCGATAAGAAATATTACTTTTTCCGCCTCAAAAAATGCGATGTCGATCCGATCGCCGAATCGCTGCGCAAGGGCGGCTATGAGGTGATGTCGGTCATCCACTAGTGCCGCACTCGTAAAAAGTCCGTACGCTGCGTTGCGCTGCGTTCTCAGTCACTGCGGCGTACACAAACGTACGCCTCATTCCTTCGGACGTGCGCGCCCTGCCTGCGAACTTTTTACGAGCGCGGCTTGAAAGGGGCATCGTTGAATTTTTTAGGACTTTTTAAAATCGTGCTACACTCGTAGAAGTCCGGAAGCAGAAACGCTATAACAGAGAGGCCTGAAACGTGGCTGTATCAAAAAAACCGGTTTTGAAAAGAACAGGCGTCGCGATGCTGGAAGTGTTCGACAATCCGCATCCCGGGCGGCGCTACACCATCGAGATCATCCAGCCCGAGTTCACGTCGGTCTGCCCCAAGACCGGGCAGCCTGATTTCGGGACCGTTACCATTACCTGCACGCCCGATGCAGCCTGCATCGAGCTGAAAAGCCTCAAATTCTACCTGCAGCACTACCGCAATCAGGGGATTTTTTACGAGGACATCACCAACCGGATCCTGAATGACCTGGTTGCGGCCTGCAAACCGCTAGCCATGCGGGTTGAAACCCGCTGGAGCCCCCGGGGCGGCATCAGCACCAATGTCACGGCTGAATATGTGAAGCCGGGCCGTTCAAAAAAATAAGTTTTTCCGGCAGCGCCCGGGCTTCATGTGCCCGCCTCACATGCCCGCGCTCATCACCAGACTGTAGGTTTTGTAACCGCCGCTGAGATTACGGCATTCAAAGCCGTGCTGCGCGAGGATGCGGGCCGCGATATACCCGCGCAGCCCGACCGCGCAAAAGACAAGCAGGGGTCCGCGCGGCACGTCACCCAGCCGTTTCCTCAGCTCGTCAAGCGGAATGTTGACGGCCCCCGCAATCGTCCCGGAGGCGTATTCAGCCGGGGTGCGCACATCCAGCAGCATATGGGTCTTTGACAGTTCCTCCACCTCATGCCAGGATGCGGTCTGAACCATGCCGTTCAGGATGTTTTCCGCGACAAACCCGATCATGTTGACCGGATCCTTGGCGGATCCGAACTGCGGCGCATAGGCCAGCTCGAGCCGGGTAAGGTCGTGCACGCTCATGCCCGCGCGGATAGCGGTCGCCAGCACGTCGATACGCTTGTCTACGCCCTCAAAGCCAACGGCCTGGGCCCCCAGGATGCGGCCGTCGGGCCGCGAGAACATGAGCTTCAGCGTCATCTGGCGCGCGCCGGGGTAGTAGCCGGCATGATGCAGGGGATGAATCAGGGCTGTGGCAAACGGCAGGCCCCCCGCAGCCAGCTCTTTTTCAGAAAGGCCCGTGCGGCCTGCGGCCATGCCGAACAGCCCGATAATTTCGGTCCCCTGTACGGGCGCGAACGCCCGATCAGCCCCGCAGATATTGTCGGCCGCGCAGCGGCCCTGGCGGTTGGCGGGGCCGGCCAGCGGCAGCACCGTGCGGCATCCGCTGACGAGGTGGCGCACTTCAATCGCGTCGCCGACCGCGTAGATGCGGGGGTCGGTTGTCTGCAGGCGCTCGTTGACCGCAATGCCGCCGCTGGCGCCGATCTCAAGCCCGGCAGCGCGGGCAAGCTCAGCCTCGGGCTGCACTCCCAGGCCGGCCACGACCATGTCACAGGACAGCCTGTCGCCGTTTTTCAGATTCACGGCGAGCCCTTTTCCGGCGGCACGGATGTCCCGCAGGGCATTGCCCAGCCGCAGTTCAATGCCCTGGCCTTTCAGGTGCGCGTGCAGGACAGCGGCGATTTCAGCGTCAAGGTGCTTCATGACCTGCGGCCCGCGCTGCACGATAGTCACCCTGATGCCCAGACGGTGCAGGTTCTCGGCAACTTCAAGGCCGATGAACCCTCCTCCGGCAATGACGGCCTGTGCCGGCGATTGTTGTCTAACGAAGGCGATAATGGCGTCCATGTCCTGCATGGTGCGCAGGCTGAACACGCCGTTCAGGCCGGCGCCGGCGACCGGCGGCATGAGCGCACGTGCGCCCGGGGCCAGCACAAGCGCGTCATAGCGCACATTTTCGGACGCGCCCGTTGCATTGTCGACGATGGACACCGACTGCGCGGCGGGATCAATCGCGGTTGCCGTCGTTGCCGTGCGCACGTCGATATTAAACCGTTTCGAAAAAGCCGCTGCACGGGTTACCAGCAGGCTGTCGCGTTCCGGTATGATTGCGCTGATATGGTAGGGCAGACCGCAGTTTGCGAACGAGATATAGGGACCCCGCTCGATCAGGACGATCCGGGCCGTTTCGTTGAGCCGCCTGAGCCGGGCCGCTGCGGATGCGCCGCCGGCCACTCCGCCGATGATAACAAACGTCTGCATTGTGTGTGCCTTTCCATGACGGGGCGCAGCTGTCAGCCGCGCCGTTTGCGCGCCGCGGAAGATATGCCTGCGAGCATGCGCCCCAGAAATTTTCGCGCGCGTTTCAGGGTGTTTTTTTTGCGTATTTTCGCGCCGGCATCCTTGCCGTGGGGCTGCGTTCGCCAGCGCCAGTTGTTCCACGGCCACTGGGCCGGGTCCTGCCTGATCTGCCGTTCGATCGCCCGTGTAAACGCCGCGGTTGCACTGTATATGTCGCTGTGCTCGTCTGTGCCGCGGTCGCAGAAAATCGGCTCGTGGATATGGATGGTCTGCGTATCGTCCGGGTTGCGCACGATAAACATCGGCACAATCGCTGCGCCGGTACGCCTGGCCAGCGCGGCCGGCCCGGGCGCGGTCGAGGCGCTGCGGCCGAAAAAATCGACGAACACGCCGCCGCGGCGCCGGTTTTCATCCGCGATGATGCCGACGATGCCGTTCGAGCGCAGCATGCCGAGCGTGGCTTTAATGAATTGTTTCTCGGGCACCGTCGGCACGGCGCGCAGGCCGATAAGCGCACGGCAGTACGCATACATCGCGGAGCCAGAAGGGGTATCCAGATCGCGTACGGCCATGAGAAAGCGGTATCCGTCGCGTTCAAGCCGGGGCCCGAGCAGGGAGTAGGCGCCCATGTGGGCGCTCACGGCGATCACGCCCCGGCCGCGCTCAAGCGCGCTGTCGAGATGCGCGCGGCCGCAGATAGCGATGGTTTGAAGCGCTGCATCGAGCCGCGCTCCCCCGGACTGGCAGACATCGGCCCAGCTGGCGCAGAAGTGCGCGCAGGCATTCCGGGCGATATGCTGCTTTTCTTCAGCCGTGACTGCGGTCCCGAAGGCGATATCAAGGTTCAGCAGCATTTTTTTTCGAAGGCGGCCGGCCACGGCGTACAGCGCCCGGCCCAGCAGCCGCCCAAGCTGAAGCGAGCGCCTGCGGCCAAGCCCGCAGGCCAGGCCCCGAAGGGCATGGATACCGCTGATTTTGCAGGCGTACAGGGCGCGGTCGATGGGTCTCAATGGTTCGGGTGCGGCGTGCGCATCAACAGGCATGTTCTGTCCATGTGCCGGCGCATGCAGCACCGGCACTCACGCAAGGATACGGTGTCAGTAAAGGCGGACGCTGTGCAACTGTCCGGGCCGGCCGGCAGGCGCCTGCTGCGGGCATGCCGTCCTCACTGCAACGACCACGGCAGAACCGGCGTGACAACGCCTGCGCGCCCGGCATTGAGCTGCGGCGTCAGTGACCCGGTTTCCTCGACACGGAAGTTCAGGACCTGCTGCGCGCTGTCAATAACGCCGCGGTCCCTGCCCGCGCCCTGTCCGACGATCTGGAAATTCAGGCTGTAGGATCCGGTGTTTAAAAAATGGGCCGGTATGCGCACCCGGGCGCAGAGGACCCCCGGCCCCAGTTCGGAGGCTTCGGCGCGTGAGGCGTCCGTGTGCCGGGTGACGAATACCGTGGTGCCGTCCAGGGTGAGCACGGCCATGCTGATGGTCGCCCGGGTGATTCTTTCATGCACGCGGCACCGCATGTGCAGAAAAAAATCACGGTGCACCTTCACGCTCGAGGAAAATACGCCGCTTTCATCCGTGACGCCGATTTCTTCAATCTGCGCTCCGGCCTTGAATCCGCCCGCCAGTACAATACGGCCGGATGACTGCTCCGCCTGAGCGTAGTAGGCCTGTATCACGGTTTCGGGATCGCCCTGTTCGATGATGCGGCCCTTGTCAAACAGCACGACCCGGTTGCACAGGCGGCTGATCGCGGCCATGTTATGGCTGACAAAGATGATGGTGCGGCCTTCTTCGGCAACCTTGTTCATGCGGCCCAGGCATTTTGACTGGAACGCAAGGTCGCCGACCGCCAGCACTTCATCCACCAGCAGTATTTCCGGGTCAAGGTGGGCCGAGACCGCGAAAGCAAGGCGCACGTACATGCCGGAGGAGTAGCGCTTGACCGGGGTATCAAGAAACTGCTCCACTTCGGAAAAGGCGACAATTTCATCGAATTTACGCTGGATTTCACGCCGGGTCATGCCCAGCACGGCGCCGTTGAGGAAGATGTTTTCGCGTCCGGTCAGCTCAGGGTGGAAACCGGTTCCGACCTGCAGCAGCGCCGAGACGCGCCCGTACAGAACTGCGCGCCCCGTCGTCGGCTCGGTTATGCGGCTCAGTATTTTCAGCAGGGTGGATTTGCCGGCGCCGTTGCGGCCGATCAGGCCGACGCGCTCCCCCGTGTCGACCGTAAGGCAGATATCGCGCAGCGCCCAGAATTCTTCAGCGGCTGACGCGGCCCGGTTCTGCGCGAACGGGTGGCGCACGCGCTGCGCCATGCGTTCGCAGCCCGCGATGATGGTTTCGCGGAAGTTGCGCCCGCGGCGGTTCTGCATGTGGCCGATGGTATACGTTTTACCGATGTTTTCGGTGTGCAGCGCGCATGGCATGGTTAAATGATGTCCGCGAATGTCCGTTCGAATTTGTGGAAAAACCTGACGCCGAAGCAGAATATCAGGATGGTCAGGCAGCTGGAAAGCAAGAAGCCGGGCATATAGAGCCGGGTTTCACCGCCCAGAAGCGCCCAGCGGAATCCGTCGATGACCCCGACCATGGGGTTCAGCGAATACAGCAGCCGCCACTGCTCCGGAACGACCGCGCTGCTGAAGCCGACCGGAGATACGTACAGGCCGAACTGCATGATGAACGGCACGACGATGGCAAAATCGCGGTACGTGACATTCAGGGCCGCGACCCAGAGGCCCGCGCCCAGCGAGGCCATTGCCGCCAGAATCATCAGCAGCGGCAGGACCGCGATCCTCCAGTCCGGCCACATGCCGTACCAGACCATCATCAGGATATAAATGCTGAAGGCTATCAGGAAATCAACCAGGCTCGTGAGCATGGCCGTGGCGGGAAGAATGATGCGGGGAAAATACGTTTTGGAAATCATGTTGGCGTTCGAGGTCAGCGAGTTCGCGCTGACGCTGAACGTGCCGCTGAAAAACTGCCAGGGCAGCATGGCCGCGTAGACCATCAGGGGGTACGGCACGTCCCCCGAGGGCAGCTTGGCGAGCTTTCCGAAAACGACCGTCAGCACGACCATGGTTATGACGGGGCGCGCAATACTCCAGGCAATGCCGATGACGGTCTGTTTGTACCGGACAATAAGGTCGCGCCAGGTAATAAAGAAGAGCAGCTCGCGGTAGAGCCAGATCTCGCGCCATATATGGCTGACCCGCTTGCGGGGTTCTATGATCAGTTCAGGCATCGTGCCACCATCGGGATCTCCGCGGCGCGGCCGCATTGCAGCCCGTGCGCCGGTTTCGTTGTACACAGGGGCTGATTGTAATATGTTTTACACAAAAGAACACTGCTTTTTTTAGGCCGTACCGCATCTTCTTTGGATGCCCCGCGGGAGGCGCGGCAGCATTTACGCGGTGACGCCCGGGGGTGTTTCGGCGCTTCGGCGCATCAGGGCGTTGATGAGGCCTGTGACGGCGTTGGCATTGCCGAAGCGCAGCGAACGCACGATGGCGCGCACGGCGAGAAACGGCAGTTTGGTGCAGCCTGAAAGCAGCCGAACCGCGCGCGGCTCAAACAGGCAGCGGCACAGCAGCAGGTGCGCGCGCGCGACCTGCTGCTCGTAGAAGAGAGAATTGTTGAGCGCAGACGCGCTGGTTTTGTGATACAGCACGGCTTCGTCGATGACGCCGGCGGCCAGGCCCGCGCGGGAGGCGCGCACGCAGAATTCAACATCTTCGCCGTACATGAAAAACCGTTCATCAAACAGGCCGATTGCGCTGAAAACCGGGCGTTGAATGAGCATGCAGCAGCCGGTGATGTAAAACATGCTTCCCGGCAGGGGCCGGTGCGTGACGAGCCCGCACCAGGGATGGTACCAGCTGCCGCGCGACCACAGGCGCGCGGCGGCCGGGTAGCACTGTATGCGCGGACCCGCAATCTGCAGGCCGGATGCGCGCGCGCCGCGGGTCAGCGCTTCAATACAGCCGTCCGGTACGATGGTGTCATTATTCAGAACAAGCACGGCGTCACAGTCAGGCTGCAGCCGGCGGATGCCGTAATTCACCCCGGCGGCAAAGCCCGTGTTCTTTCCGGTTTCAAGCACCCGTACCCCGGCATCTCCGGCAAAAGCTTCGAAAAGGCGCGCGGCCTGGCCCGGGTCGGCTGAATTATCGACCACGCAGACGCGGTCGACCGCCTGGCTGCACAGCTGGCGCACGCACGCGATGGTGTCATCGGCGCCGAAATAATTAAGCGTGATAGCGCACAGCCGCATTGTGTCGTGCCTGTTTGCAAACGGGGGAGACTGCTGCCGTGGCCGGCATCATCGCGTCATGTGCAGCCGTGAGCGCGGCCGCGTCGAAGGCCTTGAAATCAGCCCGCTGCGCCACGGGTCAGCCGAACAGGTTTTTGATCAGCCCCCTGCCTTCGTTCTGGCTGTCCAGTTCGCCCAGCTCACGCAGCAGCTCTTCCTGCCGTTTGGTGAGCTTGCGCGGTGTTTTGACGATAACCTGCACGATCTGGTCGCCGCGGCCGCCGCGGTTCAGATACGGTATGCCGCCGCCTTTGATGGTGAGCAGTTCGCCGGACTGGATTCCCTTGGGTATCGTGAGTTTTTCTTCACGGTCCGCTGTATCAAGCGCAGGAACAAGGATATCGCCCCCGAGCGCTGCCTGTGAGAACGAAACGGCTACCTGGCAGACGATGTCGCTGTTGTGGCGCTTGAAGAATTCGTCTTCTTCGACATTGATGAAAACATAGAGGTTGCCGGTCTGGCCGCCGCGCTCACCGGGCTCGCCCTCGCCGGTGAGCTTGAGCTGCATGCCGGTTTCGACCCCGGCGGGGATTTTAACCATCAGGTTTTTGTCCTGCAGCTGCCTGCCGGAGCCGGAACACTTCCGGCACGGTTTGGCAATAATGCTGCCCGTGCCGCGGCAGTGCGGGCAGGCGGTGGCGACGCTGAAAAAACCCTGCCGCTGGGCAACGCGGCCGCTCCCCTGGCAGGCGGCGCAGGTTTGCGGGGCTGTGCCCTCGGCGGCACCGCTGCCTTTGCATTCGGTGCAGCTTATGTGCTTGCGGACCGTGATCTTTTTTTCGACCCCGAATGCCGCCTCCCGCAGCGTGATGTCCATGTCGTAGCGCAGGTCTGCGCCGCGCCGCGCTGATGATCGCCCGCGCTGCCTGCCGCCGAAGCCTCCCATGCCGAAAAAGTCCTCGAAAATATCGCCGAAGGATGAAAAGATATCGTCAAAGCCCTGAAAGCCTGAAAATCCTGAATTCCTGAGCCCGTCATGGCCGAAGCGGTCATAGAGCCTGCGTTTTTCGGGATCGCGCAGCACCTCGTAGGCTTCGCTCGCCTCCTTGAATTTTTCCTCGGCTTCATTGTTGTCCGGGTTGCGGTCGGGGTGGTACTGCAGGGCAAGCTTCCGGTAGCTTTTTTTGATCATCTCGTCGGAGGCGTTTCGTTCGACCTCCAGGATCTCATAGTAACAGCGTTTTGCCATCAGCTGATCTCTCAAGTCCCGCATCGCGTGCGGTGTCGTCAAAGGGTGAACGTTCGCGCGCCGTCGATGCCTGCGCGCACGGCTTGTTCCGAAAAGCGCTGCCCCGGGACGCCGGGCCCTGTACACAGCGGGGTGCTGCAATCCGCCGCGGATGCATGGGCGGAGCACCGGGATGTGCACCCTATTGTAACCATGAATGCCGTTCAGTCAAGCATGCCAGGCGGCCGACCCGCGGCCGCGCTTACCTGTCATCCCGCGGGCCTGACGGAAGCATCGTCTGCGCGAAATCAGGCACGGTCTGCTCCATGTAGCTTCGTATTTTCTTCTTGAGACGGTTTTCAATCTGGCGCACCCGCTCTTTGGTGATATTGTATTTATCGCCGATTTCCTGCAGGGTCAGCGGGGTTTCCGACAGCAGGCGTTTATCCAGCAGTTCTGTCTCCTTGTCATCAAGCAGGCTGCGTATTTCCCGCAGCTTCTGGCTGAAGATGCGCTGCAGCTCATGGTCGGCAATCGTGGCGTCAAACAGCTGGCGGTCGGCGCTCAAAAGATCGCCGCGGGTTTCTTTCCAGCCCTCGCCGACGGGCTGGTCAAGAGAGGGCTCCCAGTCGCCCAGGCGCTGCTCCATCTCGATCACATTTTCCTCGGTCGTGTCAAAGGCTGCGGCCAGGCGCGCCGGACCGGGGGAGAACCCGAGCTTCTCAAGCCGGTTTTTTTCTTTCTGCAGGTTGAAAAACAGTTTGCGCTGCATCTGGGTTGTGCCGATTTTCACCAGCCGCCAGTTGTCCATGATGTACTTGAGCATGTAGGCCTTGATCCAGTACGAAGCGTAGTAGGAAAGCTTCACGCCGCGCAGGGGGTCGTAGTTTTTTACGGCCTGCATAAGCCCGAGATTGCCCTCCTGGATCAGGTCCATGAGGTTGAAGGTCCAGTGGCGCTGGTATTCAAGCGCGATTTTTACGACCAGCCGCAGGTTCGCGGTTACCAGGCGGTAGGCGATGTGCGGATCAGCGGTTTCGCGGTAGCGCGCGGTCAAATCCTGCTCCTGCCCGGGCGTCAAAAGGGGCGTCTTGCGGATTTCCCGCAGGTACACCTGCAGCGGGTCCTGCGTCGCCGGCAGGTGTGCCCGGGGCGCGGGAGCGATGGCCGTGGGGCCTTCATCCTGTGCGGCGATGCGTTCGTGTTCGTTCATGGCGCTTCAGCAGAGTTTCACGGGCCGACCCGCTCCTCCCGGATCCCCGTGCACCATATGAATCAAGCCCGTCAGGGCTGGGACGATAATTGTGATCCGGGCGGCCGCATCCCCGCAGGGATGCAGCGCCGGGGCGGCCGGGCGCGCACAGTGCCATGGTTATCTCATCGGCCATTGAAAATAAAAAATTGTATTAGAGCATATTTTTTATTGTTTTTCAAGGAGATATGCGCAAAGGCGTCACTTCGGACGCTGCTGCGCGCCGGTGTCGGACCGGGCCCGCTGAAAGGTTTCAACCGCCCGGTCATGCTCCTGCAGCGTACGCGAAAATTCATGCGAGCCGTCATTGCGGGAGACAAAAAACAGGAAATCGGTTTTTTCGGGCTGCAGGACCGCGCGGATCGCAAGGCGGCCGGGACTGCAGATCGGTCCCGGAGGCAGGCCGTGATTGAGATAGGTGTTGTGCGGCGTGGGCTGCCGGAGATGCCTGCGGCTGAGGCGTTCATTGAATCCCGGATCAAGCAGCAGCTGGCCGTACACCACGGTCGGGTCGCATTCAAGGCGCATGCCTTTTGCAAGCCTGTTCAGGAACACGCCCGCAATCAGCGGCCGTTCATCCGCCCTGCCGGTCTCGGCCTCAACCAGCGAGGCAAGCGTGATGATCTCATGCTCGCTGAGTCCGGCCGGGTTCCCGGCCGTTTGCATCTCTTCGGCGAACACCTGCCGGTAACGCTCTGTCATTGCATGCAGGATCATCCCGGCCGTGGTTTCCTGCCCGAACAGATAGGTGTCCGGGAAAAGGTAGCCTTCAAGCGAATCAGCCTTCAGGCCAAGGCCGCTGATAACATCGGGGTCGGTCATTTTTTCCAGCAGGTCGTCCTCGCCTGCCAGGCCGGTCGCGGCGATGATGCGGGCGGTTTCAAACAGCGTCCTGCCTTCGGGCACGGTAAAGGGGCTCAGGCGCACCAGGCCGCGCTGCAGCCGGTCAAGGATATCCAGGGGGCTGAGCGCCGCGCTGAATTCATAGGTGCCGTATTTGATTGAGCGCGCACTGCCTTTGATGCGCGCCAGCATCTCGAACATCCGGGCCGATGTGATGACATCCGCGGCGCGCAGCTGCGCGCTGACCTGCCGCATGCTGCTGCCCGGTGCGATGACCAGAAGAGCCGGCGACTGCGCGCCCGCGTGCGCTTCCGTGCCGAATTGATACAGGCGCATCAGGCCGGCGGCGGCCATGACTGCGGCGATAATCAGGGCGGAAACAATCCAGTGTCGCATCTGCGGGAACGTCCGGTCTCGCGGTTCAAACATTCAGGGTCAGGTGCTGCATGCGCGGTTCGGGCAACGGCGTGCCCGTGCTCCGGCGATGAAGCCCGGCGGTTAACGGTTCAGGGGCCGCAGCCGCTTCGGCCTGCTGCGGCCGTTTCCACCGTGTGCGTCAAGCTTATTGATCCGGGCGGAATTGTCAATAGCAATGTGGCGCATGCAGCACCGCATCGTTTGTGCGGCACTGCGCTGCATGCGGGGCACGGTTATTTTCCCGTTGCCATTCATCGGTTGTTTTTCTATAGTTTGTCCGGTCCGGACCATTCCTGTGCCGGAGACGGCGGCGCGTGAGCGCGCTGCAGCGCATGTACGGAGCCTGACTGCCCGTGGAACATGACTGGATGAATATCCATGCCGGCACCCTTGCTGAGCTGCGGCGGCGCTGCCGGCTTCTGCCGGTTGATTTGAAGCACCCGTTTCCCGAGCGGCCCTGGCGGCTCGCGGGCCTGCTGAAATTCGACGGCGATGTGTACTGCACCGGCCGGCTTGTGCGCGCGCTGTTTCTTAAAACAGCGTTCATGGGAACAGCGTCACGTTCGCTGCTGCTGTGCCCCCGGATGGAGTTCAATTTTCCGGTTTTTACCAATGAAACAATCGTGATGGGAGCAAAGGTCCTGTTCCTGGTTGATGTTCAGCAGGTCTTTCCTTCGCCCGCGCGCTCCTGTGAGGGGCTCTTCGGCGACCTGCAGGCAATGCGCGCCCGGTTTGCCGACCTCCTGGATGAGCCGGTTCCAGTCAGGGGCGAAATCGCGCGCGGTTTTTCTCCGGCAGCGGTCTATGTGAAGCTCTCGCGGGAACGCTGCGGACGGGCTGTTGAGCTGCTGCAGTGCTGCCTGCTCAGATACCTTGATGCGCTTGAGGCGTCAACGCCGGTCGACGGTGACGGCCGCGACAGCGCCCGGCAGGCCTTTGACGACTATGCCGACCTGGTGATCGGGCATGATCCGGCCATGCGGTTTTTACAGCGCATGTTCGGCACGGCGGGCGCGCGCGAGCGGGCCTATGACATGTTTTTTGGTAAGTAGCCCCGGAACGGCGCGGTGTACCTGCCGCAACGGCGTCCGGCGCCTGTCGGGGAGATGCGCGCGGAACGGATGGCGGTCCGTGCGCTTGCCACACGGCAGTTTTGCGTGTATACAATGATATAACATTGGTTCGCGCGTACGGTTCTATATGGAACACATGGGGAGGTCGCTGTATGTTGAAGAAGCTGCCTGAGAGTGTTGCTGCTGTGATGGCCGGTGTTGCTGTCTGGACCGGCTGCTTTTTCGGGGCCGGCTCGTTCGCAGCCGTCCGGTCCGCCGCGGCGGATGAATCGCTGCCCGTGTCCATGGCGTCCATGACCGCGGAAGCGAGTTCCGTCTGTTTTATCGATGTGTCGGGCGCCTCAGCCCCTGCCGAGTCGACCGGCGTCATCCTGCTTCCGGATGAGGACTGCGACGGGGTGCCGGATGATGCCTGCCCGGAGTGCACGCCTCCGCTCGCGGCGGACAACTGCCGCCGGACGCCCAACGGCCCTGACCGGGGAACGTGCACGGCAGGGCAGGAGGATGCGCGCGGCGGGGCCTGCGCTGCTGACACAGACTGCGGAGCAGGCGGGTCATGCAGCATGGCGCAGGAGGATGCGGACGCGGACGGCTTTGGCGACGCCTGCGATTACTGCAGCGGTTCCGGCGCAGCAGACCTTGACGGTGACGGCCTGTGCGACGGCGATGATAACTGCCCCACGGCCCCCAATCCCGGCCAGGAGGACTCCGACAGCGACGGGTACGGCGATGAATGCAGCGGGGCGATCGACCGGATTGCCCCGTTTTCATCATTCAGCGGAACATGGTACGAGATCGGCCGTCAGGTCGGCCGCTCCTACGCTGACAATATCATCCAGTTCGGCCAGCTTTTTCAGACCATCCTGGCGGGCTTCGGGCCTCCGGGCTGGACAGCGCAGGATTTTTACAACGAAACCGAGGCGCTTATTCCTCAAAGCGTTAAAGATCACCTGGCGGGGATGGCGCAGGGCCTTGTCGATGTCAGGCCCATCAGTCCTGCGATCGCGTGGGATCTTGTGCTCACGCAGAACATGGCCGTTGATCTGCTCAACATGGCGCGCAACATGTCGCCGGTGCCGGATCCGCCGGTTGCTGAAATTTTGAAGCTGCTGCGGGGCTGCACGGGTTTCGCGGTATCGTCGCCCGCGGGAACGTTTCTGGCGCATAACACAGACGCGCAGGGCACTGCCGGGGTAAATACATCAGTGATCATGCACTGGCATCCTTCAAACGGCGACTATGCCTATCTCACGTTTGACCCGCCGGGCTGGGCTGATGTGGCCTTCGGGCTCAATGAAAACGGGATCGGCGCCACGGTGAACGCGGGCAGCCCGAACACTGATGCGGTGCTTGGCTATTATTATACCTTCATGGTCAGGTATGCCATGGAGCATGCCGCAACGCTTGACGAAGCCGTGGCGGTTTTTGAAGACGTGTTTGACCGCGGCGAGACCTTCGGCCCGACGGGCGCCCTCATTCATGTGGTTGATTTCAATACCGGCAGGATGGCGAAAATCCAGCTGCGCTCGGAATCGATGGACCTCAGCTACGGCGAGGAGCGGGTGCCGGGCGTGGTGAGCATTGCCTCGGCGAACCATTTTACGGGCCCGTTCAACCCCGATCCATCGTATTATTACCAGTCATCCTGGATGCGCTATGACCGCCTGCTGAACCTGCTGGGCGACGGGGGCGCCGCTTTTGACCTTGAGGGCTGCTGGGATATCCTGCGTGACACCCATGACGGAACGCCGTCTGATGACGGCCTGGCGGACGACAACACCATTTCACGCAAAGGCCCGTTTGGCGGCTCTTCGACCACATTCGGCACCATCTTTACACGGGACGGCATGTACTATGCGCTCGGCCGGCCGGATGCCTACTGCAGGCAGTATCCCGGCCCGCAGTTTGTTGAGGGCGTATGTTCTCTCAGCATCAGGCATAAACCGCTGCGCGCGGGCAGGCTTTTCAAGGCCCGTACGCTTGTGCTGCACATTGACGGCGGCCGCGGCTTTGACCTGTACGGTACAATCGATCTGGGCCCGCTCACCTGGCGGAAAGTCTATTTCAACAGGAAGAAAAACAAGCTGAAGGTTGTTGCCGTGGTGCCTGCAGGCCTTGCGCCCGGTCCCATACAGGTCCGCGTGGGCGACTGCACCGGCTGGATTGAGATCGAATAATTTTTTTTCAATGCCGAGAGCCCGCGGCAGGCCATAGTGCCGGCGGGCGAGGGCTGCGATTCGAAGGCCGAATTCACCTTCAGCCGGCTCAACGGATTGAAGCCCGCCATGATCGAGGAGGCCGCCCGCAGCGCAGCGGCTTTGCATGATTTCTCCTGGTGCGTCAGCCGTGAACCCTGGGCGATCTCTTCCCCTGCGCCCTTCCTCCTTGACTTTAGCGTCTTGATTGCCTACACTGCTGAGTCGTTCCAAACGTACCATGCACGGCAGTTGTATCGCGGCAGCTCACATCCATGGCAGCAAACGCTCAGCAGGCAATCGGCATATTTGACTCCGGCATCGGCGGGCTCACGGTCCTGCGCGAGATCCGGCGGCGGCTGCCCCTTGAAACGATAAAATACCTGGGCGATACCGCGCGGGTGCCCTACGGCACGCGCTCGGCTCAGACCGTGCAGAAATACGCGCGCGCCAATACGGAGTTTTTGAACAGACAGGACATCAAGCTGCTGGTGATCGCCTGCAATACCGCTTCGGCGGTGGCGACCGGGCAGCTGCGCGGGGCCTTCAGCCTGCCGGTCATCGATGTCGTGGCCCCGGGCGCGCGCGCCGCGGTTGAGGCCACCCGCAGCGGCCGCGTGGGCATTATCGGCACGGAAGGCACGATCTCAAGCGGCGCCTACCAGCGCGAAATCAGCTCACGTGTGCCCGAGGCGGTCATCTTCGCGCAGGCCTGCCCCCTGTTCGTGCCTCTTGTCGAGCAGAACTGGGTCGATGCGGACGATCCGGTCGTGCAGATGATCGTGCGCCGCTATCTGGAGCCGTTTCTGGATTTCGGGATCGATACCCTGGTGCTCGGCTGTACGCATTACCCTCTGCTCAAGCAGGCCATTGCGCGCTTCCTGGGGGCATCGATCATTTTGATCGACTCGGCTGAACAGACCGCGCGCGAGGTTGATGCCACGCTGGGCACGGCGGGTCTGCTTCGCCGCGATCCGGGAGGCCCGCCGCAGTACTTTGTGACCGATATACCGCACCGGTTCGCGGCGACCGGCTCGTTGTTTCTGGGCGAACCGCTCGACGATGTGCAGCTGATTGATATCATGTAAGGCGGCAGGCACGGCATGGCACGCTCACAGAAAAAAGCAGGTTCCGGGGTTCGAAGGCCGCGCGGGAGACGCAACGGCGGTCTGTTCGGGTTCAAGACGTTTGCGCTGCTCGTGCTGCTGGCAGGCGCGGCAGCCTTTGTTGCCTACGTGCGCGCGGGCGGATCGCTCAAAGCGCTCGACCGCGTGCTGCCTCCGGCTTTGCGCCTTGAAACACCGTCCGGGCAGCAGCGCTCCTGGGAGGCGGATATTTTTTTCAGCGATCCGGATTCCGATCTTCTGATTGCGGAAAAACGCACGCTTGCCTGGGACAGCGACCCCGAAAAACGGGCTGCGGCGCTGCTGAAAGAACTGTTGCGGGGCCCTTCGGGCGCGGCTGTGCGCACAGCGCCGGAACGTGCGCGGCTGCGTTCAGTCTCAATTGCATCCGACGGCACGGCGCAGGCCGATTTCAGCGCCGAGCTTTCAGGCGCGCACCCCGGAGGCAGTTCCTCGGAGGTTCTGACCGTGTATTCAATCGTTAACACCCTTGCGCTCAATATTGACGCCATTAAGAAAGTGCAGATACTGCTTGATGGACGCCCGGCCGATACCATTGCCGGCCACGTTGACTGCCGCCAGCCGTTTGAACCCAGCATGAAAATTATAAAATAGGTATTTCGCTGAGCGCGATATCTGGTATAATCCTGAAGATTATCCGGAGAGCGGCACAGGCGCACTAGATTTATGGCACCGACGATAAAACTCGAAAAAATCCGCAACATGGGCATCATGGCCCACATCGACGCCGGCAAGACCACGGTCACCGAGCGCATTCTGTATTACTCCGGCAAGTCCCACAGGATCGGCGAGGTGCATAACGGCCAGGCGGTCATGGACTGGATGGAACAGGAGCAGGAGCGCGGCATCACCATCACCTCGGCGGTGACCGATTTTTTGTGGAAGGGCTATGGCATCCACCTGATCGATACGCCCGGACACGTTGACTTCACGATCGAGGTCGAGCGCAGCCTGCGCGTTCTGGACGGCTGCGTGGCCGTGTTCTGCGCCGTGGGCGGCGTGGAGCCGCAGTCTGAAACCGTCTGGCATCAGGCCGACAAGTACCAGGTTCCGCGCCTTGCGTTCGTGAATAAAATGGACCGCGTCGGCGCTGATTTTTTCAGCGTCGTGGAACAGCTGCGCGAAAAGCTGGGTGCCAACGCGCTGCCCGTGCAGCTGCCGGTCGGCGCCGAGGACACGTTCCGCGGCGTGATCGACCTGCTTGAGATGAACATGATGCTCTGGAACGAGGAGAACTTCGGCGACTCCTGGCAGGTGCAGGATATCCCGGCAGACATGCTCGCTGCCGCCGCCGAATGGCGAGAGCGCCTGCTGGAGGCCCTGGCTGAGCGTGATGACGCCCTGATGGAGAAATACCTTGCCGGCGAGCAGATCGGCGTGCGCGAAATCAGGACCGCACTGAGAGCCGCAGTGCTCACGCGCGCGATCATACCGGTCATGTGCGGCAGCGCCCTGAAAAACAAAGCGATTCAGCCCATTCTGGACGCGGTGATTGATTATTTTCCTTCTCCGCTGGATGTGCCCCCGGTGCACGGCACGGTTCCCGCAACCGGGCAGACAATCGAGCGGCGCTGCAGCGACAAGGAGCCCCTGGCGGCCCTGGCATTCAAGGTCGTTATGGATGAAGGCCGCAAGCTCACCTATCTGAGGATTTATTCCGGAACAATCACCGTGGGCGAGGAGCTGTTCAATCCGGCCAAGAAGTGCCGCGAGAAGATCGCGCGTATTTTCAGGATGCACGCCAACCGCAAGGAGCGGGTCGAGAAGGCGCACGCCGGTGAGCTGATTTCGGTCATGGGGCTGAAACAGACCACGACCGGCGATACGCTGTGTTCACCCGGGGAGCCGATCCTGCTCGAGTCGATGGAATTCTACAAGCCGGTCATTTCGGTTGCCATCGAGCCCAAGGCCATCGGCGACGAAGAGCGCATGAACGCTGCCCTGGCCAAACTCGCCGAGGAAGATCCGACGTTCCACTGCCGGGTTGACGAGGATTCCGGCCAGACGGTTATTTCCGGCATGGGCGAGCTGCACCTTGAAATCATCACCGACCGGATCGAGCGCGAATTCCGTGTGCCGATAAGGACCGGCAAGCCGCAGGTGGTGTACCGTGAAACGATTTTGAAAACGGTTGAGAGCGAAGGCGTTTTCGACCGTGAAATCAACGATGCCCGCCAGCACGGCCATGTTGTGGTGCGGCTTGAACCGCTGGCGCGCGGCAGCGGGCTTGAGTTTGCCGGCGCTGCGCCTCCCGAGGCGGTGCCGCCGCAGTTTGTCGCTGCAATCGAGCAGGCCTTCCGCGACGCGACCCTTGCGGGCATGATGTCGGGCTATCCCATCGTCGATGTCAAGGCCACGCTTATCGGCGGGTCCTGCCGCGAAGGCTCTTCAACCGAGCTCGGCTACATCATGGCAACGGCAGCTGCCGTGAAGGACGGCATCGCCCGGGCCGAGCCGCTGCTGCTTGAGCCCATCATGGATGTCGAGATTCTCACGCCCAACGAGTGCATCGGCGACGTCATCGCCGATATCAACACGCGCAAGGGCAAGATCGAGCACATCGCCGACAAGGGCCCGGCCCGGATCGTGTCGGCGCACGTGCCGCTCAAGAACATGTTCGGCTATTCAACGGCGCTGCGCTCGGCAACCCAGGGCCGTGCAACATTTACCATGAAGTTCCTGAAGTTCGAGTATTTGGGCTGAGGCACGGCCCCGGCGGAATGCGCCCGCATTGCCGGTATGCGGCCCTGCGGGAGCGCTTGTACGTGTAGACATAAACCACAGGAGAATACACCATGAAAGAACGCGTTGAACAAGCTTTGAAGAAAATCAGGCCGGCGCTCGAGGCCGACGGCGGCGGCATCGAGCTGGTTGATATCGTGGACGGTGTCGTGAGCGTGCGCCTGAAGGGGGCCTGCCACGGCTGCCCGGGCGCTCAGATGACGCTCAAGATGGGTGTTGAGAGAATCCTGAAGGAAGAAGTGCCGGACGTCAAGTCCGTTCAGGCGGTCTAGCTCAGCACGGTGGCCGCGCCATGGATCTGCTGCTGTGTGCCGTCGGGCTGGTGCTTGTCATGGAGGGCGTCCCGTATGTTGCCTTCCCTGAAAAGATGAAGCAGGCGCTGGCGAAGATACCGCTTCTGCCCACGCCGCTCATGCGCATTTTCGGCATGGCCGCGGTCGCGGCCGGACTGGTCCTGATCTACATTTCGCGCCGGATGCTGTAGAAAGCCGCCGCACAACGTACGCTCGCCGCCGTGCGCAGCGGCGCGCCCTGTCTGTTGAAACCTAAAGCCTGAAGAGCTGCAATAGCAGCTTTCAGGCTTTTTTTTAACCATATGCATGGTGTATGCTCTGGACATTTTCTGGTATGGCCGCTGTGCGATGGATTGCGTGTGGAGGAAAGCAAGCATGACCCGTTTGATTATCGCTATCGCAGTCATCTGTATCACGGCCGCAGGAGCATGGGCACAGGAGCCGATTGTGGAACTTGCTCTGGTTCCGGAGCACAGCCGGCTGCAGGCTTCGGCCTGGAATAAACCGGTCGCCATCACGTCCATGCGGGAAGCGGCCGGGCATTTTGGACGGGGGACGCTGGAAACGCTCGAAAAGGTTGATTTTGAAAAACAGTTCCTGCTGGTATTCGCATGGCAGGGCTCAGGCGGCGACACGCTGCAGTATAGCGTGGCCGGGTCGTTTCCGGAGCAGATTTCTTTTTTTCTGAAGCGCGGCCTGACCCGCGACCTGCGGCAGCATACGCATGTGTATGCGCTGCGTTCAAACGTGCGCTGGAGCATCCAGGCCGGGGGGCATACCGGTCAGGAACCGCCCGCCGCAGGGATTCCCTGATCCGGGCATCGGCCGGGAAACGGCTGCTGTTGCCTCAGCACAGATACGGGGCATCGGGCCTGCGCGCGAAGCGCTTCAGGAGATGCACGTCTTCGGGCGTGCAGCCCTCCCAGCGGCAGGGCAGCAGGCTGTTGTTGTGAAACAGGGGCTCGTCCACAATCGGAAACGGCGAGGCCGCGACGGCCGCATCCCACATGGCGGTGCCGGGTATGGGCGAATATTCGGACACAAAGGGACGCAGGCCTGATGCGTGTACGAAGCGTATGCTTGCGGCGACCTGCTCAGCCAGCTGCCCGGGAAGTCCCGCGAGGATATAGACGCCGACCTGATCGCGCGTAAAGCCTGCATTCAGCAGGGCACGCGCTGCGCGGAGATAGTCATCGTTGGATGTCTTCCCTCCCGTTGCGGCCTGGAGGCGTTCATCAGCGCTTTCAAACCCAAGGCGGATGGCCGCGCAGCCGGCCGCTTTCAGCAGGCGCGCGACCTCATCTGTCATGTAGCGCACGTGCAGGCCGTTGGGTATATGCAGGCGTACAGGCAGGCCGAGCCTGATAAGCGCCTGCGCGAACGGAATAAAATGTTGTTCCGCTTTGATCAGCAGGGCATCGTCATAGATGACAAAATCGCGCGCGCCGCTGCGCCGGTGCCAGTCCTGCACGCTGCGGACGATATGCTCCGGTCCGCACTGCTCAAAGCCTGCATACAAAAGGTGGGCGGCGCAGTAGGCGCATCTGTTCGGGCATCCGCGCGAGGTCAAAAGGGGCACGCTGCCGAAGGTTGCAAGCAGGCTGCAGTCAGGCATGATAAAGCCGGCTGCGTCCGGTTGCGGCGGCGTGAACCCCATCTCCCTGAGCATGTCAGGTGTAAACGTGCCGGTGAACACGCGGTCGGCCGTGCTGTTGGCGCGGGCATGCCCAGGGCACAGGGTTGCATACACGCCGCCAAGGAACACGGGCACACCCGGCAGGCAGTTCCTGACATGGGCGATGGTCTCGATCACGCCGGTGTACCAGTAGGTCATCATCGATCCGACGAACACCGCATCCGGCCGGGGCTGACCGGCAATGGCGGCCCGCAGGGCTTCCGGGGCTATGCCGTAGCGGCGAAACGGCATGTTGAACGGCCGCAGCATCTCCGGGCACGGCAGGTTTTTTTTGTGGAAATGACCGCTGCCGTCGCCCCTGCGCACCGGGGGCCGCGGCCGGACGGAACGCTGAGCGGGCTGGGCGCAGTCAAGGCAGTCGATCAGCGACGCCTCGATACCGCAGCTGCGCAGCAGGCCTCCGATGACCAGCAACCCGAGCGGCTTGAGCCACAGGTCATAGGCGGCCACATCGTGTATCCAGGGGTTGATGAGCAGAACGCGGGGCATTGGGGTTCAAAGCAGCAGGGGCAGGCGCCTGTGCCCGCCCGTGTTTGAGTATTCAAGGTCGCTATCGTTATCGGCATCGGTATCGAAATCGCCGTTTATGTATAATCCGACCGCGATAGCGATCCCGATAGCGATGGCAGATGCATACCGCTGGACCTGCTTCGGCTTTCAGCTGAGACTGCCGGGATTGTCGGTTTTGCGGGACCGTCCCATCCCCCGCACAATCGCCTTTTCCAGTTCGACGACCAGGAAAATGAGCGCTCCGGCAGCAGCAGTCTCGAGCCAGTCAGCAACTGACATGGCACGCGATCCGAACAGCACATTCATGAACGGGGCGTGCGTGTAGAGCGCCTGCAGGAATGCCAGGATACCGATCGTGACCCAGGCCGCGCGGTTGGAAAACAGCGCTTCAAGGCGCAGGCTTGAATCCCGTATGAAGCGGCTGTTGAACAGGTAGAACATCTGGGCCACCACGATCGTGTTCACGGCCAGTGTCCGGGCCAGATCGAGCGGCATGCCCCGGCCGGTTTCAAAAAGAAAAACCGCTATGGTTATACCGCCGATCAGCAGCGACACAAAGCCGATATGCCATATGAAGAAGGCCCCCAGTATGGGAGCATCGGGTGAGCGCGGGGGGCGGCTCATCACGCCGGGCTCGGAGGGCTCAAAGGCCAGGGCCAGCGCAAGCGTCACCGCGCATACCATGTTGACCCACAGGATCTGCACCGGCAGGATCGGCAGCGTGAAGCCGAACACGACCGCGGCCAGGATCACGAACGCCTCGGCCCCGTTGGTCGGCAGGATGAACAGGATCGCCTTGCGCAGGTTGTCGTAAATCGTGCGGCCTTCCTCGACAGCGCGCTCGATCGTGGCGAAGTTGTCGTCGGCCAGCACGATGTCGGCCGCCTCCTTGGTGGCCTCGGTCCCCTTGATGCCCATGGCAACGCCCACGTCGGCGCGCTTCAGGGCCGGAGCGTCATTGATGCCGTCGCCGGTCATGGCAACGACCTCGCCTTCGGCCTGCAGGGCGGTCACCAGGCGCAGTTTGTGCTCCGGGCTGGTGCGCGCGAAAATATCATAGCGCTGCACGATGCGCCGCAGTTCTTCGTCGGTGGCGAGCTCAAGATCATGGCCTGAAATGGCGCCCGCCTGCGAGCCGATGCCCATCTCGGCCCCGATCGCGCTGGCGGTGCCGGCATGGTCGCCGGTGATCATTTTGACCCGTATGCCCGCCTGGCGGCAGATGCCGATGGCGCGGATGGCCTCGGGCCGGGGCGGGTCGATGATGCCGACCAGGCCGAGCAGCGTCATGCCGCGGAGATCGTCTACGGCCAGCGTGTCGGGGTGCGCGCCTGCGTCGCGCGATGCGGCCGCAAGCACGCGCAGGCCTTCCGCGCCCAGCTCGTCAATGGCCTTCTCCCAGTACGCGCGGTCAATCTCCTCGCGGGAGCCGCCCGGGCCCCGCTGATGCGTGCAGCGCTCAAGCAGGCGGTCGGGCGCGCCCTTGATCAGGATGCGCCGCTGGCCATCGGGCCGGCTGACGAGCGTTGCCATGAATTTGTTTTCAGACTCAAAGGGAATGACTGCCAGGCGCCTGTACGATGTGTCCTCGAAATCAGCCTTGAGCGCGAGCGTGCGCAGCGCGCCCTCGGTCGGCTCGCCTACGGCCCGCCACTGTCCTTCCTGCTCGACAATACCGGCGTCGTTGCACACGGCCATGACTTCGATCAGGTCAAGCAGGTCAGGCTCCTGCGCGGCGTTAACGGCGCGGTCGCCGCGCCGGATGGTGCCGTAGGGGGCATATCCGGCTCCGTCGATGTCATAGCGGTGCTCGCGGGTGAGCGCATGCCGCGCGGTCATTTCGTTGCGGGTGAGCGTGCCGGTCTTGTCCGAGCAGATGACCGTGACCGAGCCCAGGGTTTCGACCGCGTTGAGCCTGCGCGTTATCGCGCTGTGCCGGGCCATGCGCTGGACGCCGAGGGCCAGGGTGATGCTGAGCACCGCCGGAAGTCCCTCGGGGATGGCGGCCACCGCAAAGCCGATGGATGCGAAGAACAGCTCGGCAAGGCCGAAGTCATGCAGCGCATATCCGGTCAAAAACATCAGCACTGCCAGGGCCACGATGCCGATTGAAAGCATGGTGCCGAAGCGCGCCATCTGCCGGGTAAGCGGCGTGGATATCGTCTGCACCTGGGCGATCATGGTGCTGATGCGGCCGATCTGGGTTGCGGCGCCCGTGCCGGTTACGACGCCGAGGGCGCGCCCGGCGGTAACCAGGGTGCCGGAAAAGGCCATGCAGGCCCGGTCGCCCAGCACGGTGCCCGCAGGCACGGCCGCGGTGTTTTTTTCGACCGGGACCGATTCGCCGGTCAGGGCTGATTCCTCGACGCGCAGGCCGTGCACTTCAATCAGGCGCATGTCGGCGGGCACGCGGTCGCCGGAGCGCAGGCGAACGATATCCCCGGGAACGATGTGCTCGGCATCGATGGTTGCCCAGGATGCGTCGCGCAGCACATGCGCATGCAGCGAAAGCATTCTGCGGATTCCTTCGAGCGCCTTTTCAGCCTTGCCTTCCTGGATGAAGCCGATGATGGCGTTGATCACCACCACGCCCAGGATGACGCCCGTGTCGACCCAGTGGGCCAGCAGGGCGGTCGTGGCTGTTGCTGCGAGCAGTACGTAAATGAGCGGGTCGTTGAAATGCTTGAAAAAACGCCGGAGGAAACCGGGGCCGGCCGGCGCGGGCAGGCGGTTGGGGCCGGAGGCCTCAAGGCGCCGGGCGGCCTCCTCAGCGCTCAGGCCGTCCGGGCTGCTGCCAAGGTCGGCAATAACATCATCGCAGGCACGGGCATGCGGGTCAGGGCAGTCGAAGGACAGGGCAGAGTTGGTCATGCGCAGGGTTCTTTCATTGGTCTAAGGTTGCAGTACGCGCGGGGCAGCGTTTCTGTGTCAGGATGTGCCCTGTATATCGGAATCGTTATCGTGGGCGGGCTGCAGATGAGAAAAACGATTTCGATACCGATCCCGGTTTATATATACCACCACGGGCGGGCGCGGGGCCTGTACCCGCGCAGTCATGCAATTCTATCTATTTTAGCGGCCGCGGGCAAGGTAAAAGGGGCTTCGAAAGGCTGCCGGTATGCTTCAACCCTGCATTGACAAAAAACAGTGCCTGTGCTACCTGTGTATTCTTTCGTATATGCGGAGGAAAAGCGTGGAGACACTGCGGACATTTATCGCCCTTTTGCTGCCGGATGAGGCGCTCGGCGCGCTGGAGCGCGAGCAGCAGTGCCTGGCGGGCAGGGCCGGCGGTGTCAAGTGGGTAAAGCCCGGCGCGATTCATCTGACGCTTGCGTTCCTCGGTTCAACCCCGGCCGCAGCCATTGCACGGATCAGCACCCTGGTGCAGGCAACAGCCGCGCGTTTCAAACCGATCGATTTCACCCTGCAGGGTATCGGCGCATTCCCCAATGAGCGCAATCCCAAAGTCGTCTGGGCAGGTCTGCGCGGCTGCGCCGGCCTGCTGGAGCTGCAGCGCCTGATTGCCGTCGGGCTGGAAGAGCTCGGTTTTCAAAAGGACCGGAAACCGTTTGCGGCGCACATAACGCTCGGCCGCGTGCGCGACGGCAGCGGCCGCAGCGCGCTGCGCGCCCTGCTGGCAGAGCGGCGCGATTTCATGTTCGGTGAATTTCAGGCCGGCAGGCTGGCGCTTATAGAGAGCGACCTGCAGCCCGCCGGCCCGGTGTATACCATAGTGCACGAATCCAGACTGCAACATCACAGATGAAGGAGGCTTGAGCATGGCAAACGACGACAACCGGCAGCGCGCGCTCGACATGGCGGTCAGCCAGATTGAAAAGCAGTTCGGCAAGGGGGCCATCATGCGCCTGGGGGAGGAGGGCGCGCTGGTCAAGGATGTGCCGGTTATTCCGACCGGGTCGCTGAGCCTTGATATCGCCCTGGGGCTGGGCGGTATTCCGCGCGGCCGGGTGATTGAAATTTACGGCCCTGAATCCTCCGGCAAGACGACCCTGGCCCTGCATGTGGTGGCCGAAGCCCAGCGCATGGGCGGTGCGGCCGCGTTTATCGACGCCGAGCACGCCCTGGACGTGACCTACGCGCGCAAGCTGGGCGTGAAGACCGACGAGCTGCTGATCAGCCAGCCCGACAGCGGCGAGCAGGCCCTCGAGATCAGCGAGGTGCTGGTCAGAAGCGGCGCCGTCGACGTGCTGGTGGTCGACTCGGTCGCGGCCCTGGTGCCCCGCGCCGAGATCGAGGGCGACATGGGCGATTCGCATATGGGCCTGCAGGCCCGCCTCATGTCGCAGGCCCTGCGCAAGCTCACCGGCGCGATCAACCGCTCCAAGACCGCGGTCATTTTCATCAATCAGATCCGCATGAAGATCGGCGTCATGTTCGGCAATCCCGAGACCACCACGGGCGGCAATGCGCTGAAATTCTACGCCACCATGCGCATGGACATCCGCAAGATCGGCGCCATCAAGGAAGGCGACCAGGTGAAAGGCAGCCGCACGAGGGTGAAGGTCGTAAAGAACAAGATGGCGCCGCCGTTCCGCGAGGTCGAGTTCGACATCATGTTCGGCGAGGGCATCTCGCGCGAGGGCGACCTGGTCGACCTGGGCGTGGAGTGCGGCGTGATCGAAAAAAGCGGCGCGTGGTTCTCCTACAAGAAAGACCGCCTGGGCCAGGGCCGCGAGAACGTGAAGACGTTCCTGCGCGACAACCCGGACGTGAGCGCCGAAATCGAGCGGGTCATCCGCGAAAAAGCCGGCCTGATCAAGGCTGAAAAGGCCGGAAGCGAATAAGATGGCCGACGCGCCTGAAGAGGGCGATCTCAGGGCCGTGATGGGCGCGGCCTACGCCATCCTTGCGCGCAGCGCACACAGCCGCGAACAGGTGCGGCAGAAGCTCGAGCGCAAGGGCTTTGCGGCGGAGTTGATCGGTTTGTGCCTGAATCGGCTGGATCAGCGCGGCTATCTCGATGACGCCGACGTTGCACGGCGCTGGGCGCAGGTGATGCTCAAGGAGCGCTGCTGGGGGCTGTTCAAGGCCGAGCAGCAGCTCGAGCAGCGCGGCATCGACCGCGAGCTTGCCCGGCAGGCGCTTGGCGAAGCGCAGCGCGATTTTCCGCAGATAGACGGCGCCCGGCAGGCCCTGGCCGGGCGTTTCGGCAAGGGCGCGGCCGAAATTCCGCTCCCGCGGGTGATTAATTTCCTGCGCTCGCGCGGTTTCAGCGCCGAGGTGGTGTATGCCGCCGCGCGGGAATGGGAGAAGCAGCATACAGGGCATGAGCCCGAAATTGAATAAATCGAAATTGAAATCGGTATCGGGATCGGATTATAGATAAAAAGACGATTTCGATACCGATAGCGATTACGATAGCGAAAAAACAGAATGTAGCCATGTAGGCCGGACCAAGCGGCAGCGTGTCCGGCAGGTTTTCTACAATAAACTATTAACGGAAATGAAGAAGAGCATGAAAACGGCAGCAGAAATCAGGACGGCGTTTTTGGATTATTTCAAACGCAACGGCCACACCATCGTTACAAGCTCGCCGGTCGTTCCGCAGAACGACCCCACGCTTCTTTTTACCAACGCGGGCATGAACCAGTTCAAGTCCGTGTTTCTCGGCGAGGAGAAGCGCGCCTATTCCCGGGCCACCTCGGTGCAGAAATGCGCGCGCGCCGGCGGCAAGCACAACGACCTTGAAAACGTGGGCCGCACGGCGCGCCACCACACGTTTTTTGAGATGCTGGGCAATTTTTCATTCGGCGACTATTTCAAGAAGGAGGCCATCGCGTTTGCCTGGGAGTTCATCACCGCGGAGCTCGGCATCGACCCTGCGCGGCTGTGGGTGAGCGTGTACGAGGAGGATGACGAGGCGTTCGGCCTGTGGGAGAAAATGCCGGGCCTGCTTCCGGGCCGCATCGTGCGCCTGGGCATGAAGGACAATTTCTGGTCCATGGGCGATACCGGTCCCTGCGGCCCGTGCTCGGAGATTCACATCGACCAGGGGGCGAAGGCCGGCTGCGGCCGGCCCGGGTGCGCCCTCGGGTGCGACTGCGACCGGTTTCTCGAGCTGTGGAACCTCGTCTTTATGCAGTATAACAGAGACGAGTCAGGCACGCTCACGCCCCTTCCCCGGCCCAGCATCGACACGGGCATGGGCCTTGAGCGCGTCGCGGCCGTCATGCAGGGCGCCTCAAGCAATTACGACAGCGACCTGTTCCGCCCCCTGATCAGCGCGATTGAGACCATCAGCGCCAGGTCCTATGGAAAAAGCGCTGACCACGACGTGTCCATCCGCGTGATCGCCGATCACACGCGCGCCGCCGCGTTCCTGATTGCCGACGGCGTTTTGCCCTCCAACGAGGGCCGCGGATACGTGCTGCGGCGCATCATGCGGCGCGCCATGCGCCACGGCAAGCTGCTCGACATCAGCAGGCCCTTCCTGCACGAAACCGTGAAAGTGGTTGCCGGGCAGATGCGCGAGGCCTACCCCGAGGTGCAGCGCTCGATTGATTTCATAACAAAGGCGGTCCTGAACGAGGAGCAGGCCTTCACGGCAACGCTCGAGTCCGGCCTGAAGATCCTCGCCGATGAAATGGCACGGTTGAAAGCCTCGGGCGGCACGGGCATTCCCGGCGATACGGTCTTCAAGTTATATGACACCTACGGATTCCCCGCTGACCTTACGCGCGATATCGCCGCCGAGCAGGGCCTTGATCTCGATGAGCAGGGTTTCGAATCCGCCATGCAGGAGCAGAAGTCCCGCGCCCGCAAGGCCTGGAAGGGCTCGGGCGACGGGGCCGCATCCGGGCTGTACCGTGAACTTGCCCGGCAGGGCCTGCACGGCGCCTTCACCGGCTATGACGGCTGTGAGCTGAAAACAAAGATCGTCAAGGTATTCGTCGACGGCAGCGAGGTCGCCGGGGCCGCATCAGGTGCTTGCGTGCATCTGGTCGCCTCTGATACGCCCTTTTACGGAGAGTCCGGCGGCCAGGTGGGCGATGCGGGCGAGATTACGGGACTGGATTTCAAGGTGCGCATTACCGATACGATCAAGCCTTCAGGCGACCTGATCGTGCACGTGGGTACGGTCGAGTCCGGCACGGTTACGCCGGGCACGGAAGCGCTCTTCAGCGTCGACCCGGTTCGCAGGCAGGCGATCGCGTGCAATCACACGGCAACGCACATCCTGCATGCCGTTCTGCGCGGGAACCTGGGCGGCCATGTCAAGCAGGCAGGCTCGCTGGTCACGCCCCAGCGCCTGCGTTTTGATTTTACGCATTTCGAGGCTCTGGGCGACGACCAGCTGCGCGTGATAGAGGCGCAGGTTAACGAGCGCATCCGGGCCAACGCACCTGTTACGACCGACCTGATGGACCAGGATGAAGCTGTCGGGCTCGGCGCCATGGCCCTGTTCGGGGAGAAGTACGCTGAGCGGGTGCGCGTGGTGAGCCTCGGCGATTTCAGCATGGAGCTCTGCGGCGGCACGCATGTGGGCTCATCTGGCGAGATCGGCCTGTTCAAGATCGTGAGCGAAAGCGCGGTCGCGGCCGGTGTGCGCCGCATCGAGGCCGTGACCGGAGCTGCTGCCTTTGAGTACGTGGCCGCGCTGGAAGAGCAGCTGCGCCGTGCAGCCGAGCTTTTGAAGGCCGACCGCAGCGGCGTTGTCGAGAAGATCGAGCGCATGCAGGAGCACACCCGCGCGCTTGAGCGTGAACTTGAAGCGCTGAAAAGCAAACTTATCGCCGGTCAGTCCCAGGGCATTCTCAAGGGAGTGCGCGACATTAACGGGGTCAGGGTGCTGAGCGCGGTCGTTGAAGAAAGCGACCCGAAGGCGCTTCGCTCCTATGGTGATAATTTGCGCGAGCGGCTGGTCAGCGGGATTGTACTGCTCGGCGCGAAGACCGCCGAGGGCGCGCAGCTTGTGTGCATGGTGACGCCCGATCTGGTAAAAGAATTTTCAGCCGGCGCGATCATCAAGCAGGTCGCCCCGCTCATTGACGGACGCGGCGGCGGCAAGCCCGAGATGGCGCAGGCCGGAGGCAAAAACGCGGCCCGGATTCAGGAAGCCCTCGATGCCGCACTTGAACTGATCGGGAAGTAGGGCGGATCCCTGTGGCTGTCATCGGGCTCGATGTTAACGGTTGAAATCGTTATCGTGATTGCTGTCGAAAGAGATCTTTGTAAAAAAACAGGCCCTGCAAAGTTTGACTTCAGATGTACGGAGCTTTTTCCCTGCGGCCTGGCAGTATTCAGGCAAATGCTTGAACGCGGAGCTGCATTGCCCCGGTGGATTGCCCGCATGCGGCTTGCCGCGCCCGGCTATTTCTCAAGCCCCCTTTTTTTGTCGCACGCCCTGCGGTAGAGGTCAAGATAGGCCCGGGCCGACACATCCCATGAAAAATCGCAGGCCATGCAGCGCTGCATCAGCGTCTGCCAGCGCTCTTTGCTGCGCCAGCAGGCAAGCGCGCGCGTGAGCGCATCCAGCAGGGCGCTGCCCGTGCAGTCCTCAAATGTGAATCCGTTGCCGGATGCCGGATCGCGTTCGCAGTCGCGGACGGTATCGGCCAGGCCGCCGGTTGCGCGTACGACCGGAACGGTGCCGTATCTGAGGCTGTACATCTGGGTGAGGCCGCAGGGCTCATAGCGAGACGGCATGACGAACAGGTCGCAGCCGGCCACTATCTCATGGGCAGCCGTATTGTCGTATGCCAGCAGCACGCCCACGCGCCCCGGATGCTGCGCGGCCATACGGGTGAAAAAATCATGATAGCGCTTTTCGCCTGTGCCCAGCAGCACAAAACCCGCAGCTGTCTCCATAAGGCCGTCGAAACTTTCTTCGAGCAGGTCAAATCCCTTCTGGTCGACAAGCCGGGAAATGCAGCCGATAAGGGGCCGCTCCATCAGCTCCGGATCAAGGCTGAAGCGCCCGATCAGCGCGCGTTTGCACGCCTGCTTTCCCGCGAGGTCTCCTGAACCGTAACGCTGTCTGATCAGCGGGTCCGTCTCAGGGTTCCAGACAGCATAGTCAGCTCCGTTGAGAATGCCGGCAAGATCGTGTGCGCGCGCCGCCAGCACGCCGTCGAGGCCGCAGCCGCATTCAGGCGTTGTGATCTCTCGGGCATACGTGGGACTGACGGTCGTGACCATGTCGGCGTTGACAATGCCTGCTTTGAGGAAGTTGACCTGCCCCCAGAACTCCAGCTGCCCCGGATGCCAGAATGCTGCGCGCGGCAGCCCGGTTGCGTCGAATGCCTCGGGCGCAAATATGCCCTGGTAGGCCATGTTGTGAATGGTCATCACCGTTGCGCAGCGGTGCAGCAGCGGATCGTGCGCCGCCTGATTGCGCATGAACGCGGGGATCAGGGCGCTCTGCCAGTCGTTGAGGTGCATGATGTCGGGCTGCATGCCGCAGGCGCGGCACAAGGCGATCACCGCCCTGCTGAAGCAGATGAAGCGCAGGTGGTTGTCGGCAAATGCAGCGCCGCCTGATTCGTAGATGCCGTCGCGGTCGAAGAGCTCGTCGCAGCGCACAAAATACAGCGGTACTTCGGCATCCCCCCTGCCGGTCAGGACCTGTATGGCGAAGGTGCGCGTTCCGGCAGTGACGGAAAACTCTGCCGTGCACACAGGCGCGTGCAGCCGGGACCGGGTTTCGCGGTACAGGGGTGTTACAACCGATATGCGGCCGCCGAGCCGGGCAACATGGCGGGGCAGGGCGCCGCACACATCGGCCAGTCCGCCGGTTTTCGCGAACGGTTCAACTTCGGAAGAGGCAAATAGTATTTGCATAATTTATTTAATTTTTATTTTATTTATATGGATAACGATTTCAGGCTGAGAGCGAATCTCCAGCGCCTTGATCGATGTGAACACTCTAATATAAGCCTGCCGGCAAGTCAACCAGGCGCGCGTGCGGCATAAAGTTCAGCATAGTGCTTGACTCCATGTGGCAAAGGCTATATAATTGCGAGTCTGCAAAAAGTTAGCAGCCACATTATTTAGGTTGTTAACTCTTTTGGGTATATATCCGGCAAACAGGGTCGTCAAAAATTTATAATTTATACGGCATCGCTATCTTATTTATTCAAGGAGGCATACCATGGTACGAATAGCACGTGAAACATGTGTCGGCTGCGGCGGCTGCGTTGACCTTTGTCCGCGCACAGCAATCCGTTTCATCAAGGATCGCGCTTTTATCGACGCCGCGCTGTGCCTGGAATGTAAAACATGCGTCAAGGTCTGTCCGGTTAAGGCTCCGCAGGAGATTTAACGGGCCTGTTGTACAACGCTTAACAACCATGAGCACTCTGGCGTGCAGAGATGCGGATGTGAAAGGAGCAGGTTTTGGAATCCAAGGCTAAAGTATCCAACAAAACAGTACGGTGCATAGCTGTACAGGCAGGCGCTGCCAAAGCGTTTAAGCCGGGCAACCGCGTTGCTGCGCGGCCCGTTTGGGACAAGGACCGCTGCGTGCGCTGCGGGGTCTGCTATATCTATTGTCCGCACGGCGCCGTTGTACGGCAGGAGGACGGTTTTTTTGATGCTAATACCGACAGATGTTCCGGCTGCGGGGTCTGTCATCGTGAATGCTGGTTCGGTGTTATCGGCATGGTTCAGGAGGCATAACGATGGATAAATACAGCTTGATGGTCCCCAATTTCATTCCCGCCCAGGAATACTTCGATCCTAAACACGGCGAGACCTGCATCGGCTGCGGCGTGTCGCTGGCAGCCCGCCTGGCCGGCAAAGCGCTGGGCAAAGCACTTGCCGGCGCAGTGTGCGAGCGCCGCAAAGGCGCCGACCTGTTCGGCGTGAAGACCGATGCCGCTTTCATGCGCGTTAAAAAAGGCAGGGCCGAGCTTATTATCTGCTTTGACGATGAGCCCTCCAACGCCCTGCAGGACGCGCTGGTGAAAAAGCTTCCGGCCGTCGCCGTTGCCGAAGGCGTCGCCTATGTTGCCACCGCCTGCCCCAGCTATCCGTTCGACCTGATGGAAAAAGTCAAGCGCGCCATGGAGGCTGACGGCAGCGCCTATATCCACATCCTGGCACCCTGTCCGTCGGCCTGGAAGTATCCGACCGAGAACACCGTCAAAGTCGGTTTCAAGGCGGTCGAGTCGCTTGCGTTTCCGCTCTATGAAGCCGCAAGCGGTTTCTACAACCTGACCAATACAACCCTGAAGCCCCGCTCCGTCGAGGAATACATCCGTGCGCAGGGCCGCTTTGAAAAGGCAACCGCCGCGCAGGTGAAAAGCGCCGCGGCAACGGTTGAAAAAGAATATAAAAAACTGCTTGAGAAGGTTCAGCCCGAATAGCGGCGGCCTGCCCGGCGGGCATCCCTGAAAGGAGAACGGGAACATGTCAGATATAAAATGGTTACCTGATGGACAGAAAACGTTTGATAAGGTCATGGCCGCGGTTCCGGAAGCGATGCGCGATGCCATCAAGCCCAAGCTGCTGCAGATGCTGGCCGGCAAGGCTGCCGGACAGCCGGTAAGCGGCGACCTGGTTAAAACATGGGTCAAAGAGGACCTGCCCGAGCCGCAGCGCAGCGCGCTGATGGCGGCCCTCGGGATGAAGAGCGACGGCGACCAGAAGCCGGCCGCGCCTGCTGCGGCTGCCGCAGGATGGCAGGGCAATGCCGAGGTCATGTTCGAGCGCATGCTGCAGGAAGTGCCCGACATGATGCGCGAGGTGTTCCGCGGCAAGCTGATGGGCATCGCCAACGAGAAGGCCAAGGGCGGTCCGATCACCGAGGATCACATCCTGTCGATCGTGAAGGAAATCGTGCCCGATCCCTTCAAGACCACTATTTTGAAAGCCTTCGCCACCATGGGCGGCGTTGACCTGAGCAATCTCGAAAAGCTCATCGAGAGCACGCCCGGCGGCCAGGAAACGGTTATCGGGCTGCTGCACGCGGTGCAGGCCGAATTCGGCTACTGCCCCCGCGAGGCCGTCGTCATGATCAGCCAGCGCAAGGGCGTGCCCATGGCAACCATGTACCGCCTGCTGACCTGCTACAGCGCCTTCCGCCTGGAGAAGCCCGGCAAGCATGTTGTCACCGTGTGCACCTCAACCGGCGCCTATGTCAACGGCGGCGGCGCGCTGCTCAGGCAGATCAGGGAAAAGATCGCAGCTACCGGCGCGAACATCACCCTTGAAACCGCCCGCGATCTGGGCTGCGCCAACGCGGCCCCGGCCATCATGGTCGACGGCGAGATTTTCAGCGGCGTGAAGGCCCAGGCAAAGCTTGAGCAGATTTTCAGCGAATCCAACTAATCCCTGAAAGGAGAGACGGGAAAATGGCAGATATAACGTGGTTACCCGATGGACAGGAAACATTTGATAAAGTAATTGCCGCCGTGCCTGAAGGGATGCGGGCTGCGATGAAGCCCAAGCTCACCGAGATGCTGGCTGCCAAGGCCGGCGGGAAAAAAGTCAGCCGCAAAATCGTCGAGGCCTGGGTGAAGGAAGACCTGCCCGAGCCGCAGAGAAGCGTTTTGATGAGCGTGCTGGGTTTGGACAAGCCCGCGGCGCCTGAAGCGTCCTCCCTGAAAAAGGCTGCCTGGAAGGTGAAGGGCACGGTGAAGAATGCCGCTGATCTTGCGAAGATGAAGGCCGCGGGCCAGGAGCTGCTGGCTCCCAAGACGCTCAGAATCACGGTGGCGAGCGCTTCCTGCGGACTGGCCAAAGGCGCCGGCGCCGTTGCCGCAGCCCTGCAGGACGCAGTCAGGAAGCAGAAAGTAAACGCCGACGTGGTGATGGTCGGCTCCAACGGCATGAGCTGGGCCGAGCCCGTGGTGAGCGTGATCAAGGCCGGCAGGCCCTGCGTGGTCTACGGCAGTGTCACGGCTGACGCGGCCGCCGACATTGTCAAGGCAGCCGCCTCCGGCAAGGTGGTGGAAGAACTGGCCCTGATGCGCGTTGACGGCGTAAAGGTTGACGTCACCGGCGAAAAAATCAAGTATGCATCCGACAAGGTACCGGCCGCTCTTGCTAAAATCAAAGACGGCGCAAAAATCGACTTTTTCAAAAAGCAGCTCAAAATCGTATCGCGCAACGCGGGCATCATCGCCCCGGACCGCATCGAAGAATATATCGCCCTTGGCGGCTACCAGGCGCTCGCAAAGGCGCTTGGCAGCATGAAGCCCGCTGATGTCATCCGCGAGGTCAAGGAATCCAAACTGCGCGGACGCGGCGGCGCTGGATTTCCCGCAGGCATCAAGTGGGAGGCCTGCAGCAAGGCGGCCGGCGACAAAAAATACATTGTCTGCAACGGCTCTGAAGGCGATCCCGAAATCGGCCTGCACAAGAGTTTCCTGGAGTCCGATCCTCACATGCTGATCGAAGGCATGCTGCTGGCCGGGTATGCCGTGGGCGCCTCTGAAGGCTATGTGTATCTGAACGACCGGTATCTGCTCGCCATCGAGCGCGTGCAGACCGCAATCGAGCAGGCCGAAAAGGTCGGGCTGCTCGGCAAACATATCCTCGGCAGCGGTTTTTCCTTCAGCCTGAAGGTAAAGCGCGGCGGCGGGGCCTACGTGTGCGGCGAGGAAACCGCGCTCCTGAACGCGCTGGAAGGCTCGTTCGCCGAGCCGCGTCCGCGCCCCCCGCTGCCGGTGCATCAGGGCTTGAACGGCAAGCCCACCGTGGTCAACAACCTTGAAACCCTTTCCACTGTTTCGGCCATCGTGCTCAAGGGCGGCGCATGGTATGCCGGCATCGGCACGCCGGCCAGCAAAGGCACCAAGATCGTGGCCCTGTCCGGCAACGTTGCCCGGCCCTGCTGGGTTGAAGTCGCCATGGGCACGGTCATCGGCGATATCATCGATGTGTTCGGCGGCGGCACTGCCAGCGGCAGGAAGGTCAAGGCCTTCCAGACCGGCGGCCCCTCGGGCGGTCTTCTGCCCGCTTCGCAGCTGAAACTCAAGCTCGACTATGACGCGCTCGGCAAGGCCGGCAGCCTGCTGGGCTCCGGCGGCCTGCTGGTGATGGACGAGGATTGCGATGTCGTTGATGTTGCCCGCTTCCTGACGGAGTTTTTCCTTGAGGAGTCCTGCGGCAAGTGCACCCCGTGCCGTGAAGGCGTCAAGCGCCTGAGCGAAATCGTGAGCTGCATTGCCGACGGCCGCGGCACCAAAGCGCAGCTGGCCCTGGTGAAAAGCATGGGCGAGGCCATGAGCGCGGCCTGCTTCTGCGCGCTGGGCAAAACCGCTGCCGCCCCGATACTGACGGTGATGAAGCACTTCCCCAAGGACGTCAGCGCAAAGATGCTGAAGACTATTAACTAACGCTTACTCCGATAGTGGAATAGAGGAAAGGACCATGAAATTAAAAATCAACGGCAAGAACATCAAGGCAAAGGAAGGCATGAGCGTGCTCGAAGCCGCGCGCGCCAATGGAATCGACATTCCGACCCTGTGCTCCAATGATGCGCTCAAGCCCTACGGGGCCTGCCGCATGTGCATCGTGGAAATAGAGCAGGGCGGCCGCACCACGGTCGAGGCCGCCTGCACCTTTCCGGCAGCAGAGGGCATGTCAGTGAAAACCGACAGTCCCCGGGTCGTCGCCGGCCGCAAGCTCGTCATCGAGCTGCTCCTGGCCCGCTGCCCCAATGTGAAGGCGGTGCAGGACCTCGCGCGCGAATACGGCGTTGCCGACAGCAGCGCCGACTGGGGCAAGGACAATGAATACTGCGTGCTGTGCGGCCTGTGCGTGCGCGCCTGCAACGAGGTGGTCGGCGCCTGCGCGATCCAGTTCGCCGGCCGCGGGGCCGACAAGAAGGTCGACAGCCCCTTCCATCAGTCGGCCGAGGACTGCGTTGCCTGCGGGTCCTGCGCCTATGTGTGCCCGACCGGCATTATCAAGAAAAACGACCTTGCCGCATCAGCTACATGTTCGCCCGAGGGCGCGAAGCAGGAAGGCCCCAAGCGCGAAATCCTGAACTGGCAGGTCGAATACTCGCTGAAAGTCTGCACCAAGTGCGGCAACCCGTTTGCCCCGGTGCAGCACCTTGACAAGCTTTCCAAGCAGTTCAATGCGCTGCCCCAGTTCTTTAACCTCTGCCCGTCCTGCCGCGAGTATATAACGGTTGACCGCGACAAGTGCCTGGGCTGCGGCTCCTGCATGGAAAACTGCCCCGTAGGGGCTCTTGAACTCGACGACAAGGGCGGCTATGACAAGCGCGCACAGGTCTTTGAACAGAACTGCATGGCCTGCCACACCTGCCAAATTTACTGCCCGGTTGGGGCAATCAGCTGAGAGAAGGAGAACGTACATGGCCACGAAATATGTTTATGATCTTGCAATCGTCGGCGCAGGGCCCGGCGGCCTCTACTCGGCCATCTGCGCCGCTAAAAAGGGCATGAAGGTCGTGCTCATTGAAAAACGCAAGGATATCTCCAAGATGACCCGCTACTGCAGCGAGCACATCATCCTTGAAGA
>CAIRTM010000086.1 GCA_903881505.1 uncultured delta proteobacterium
AAATTCTATACGTGCTAAAATATTGAAAAAGCTAATGGAAAATATTGTTAATTTTTGGCACGTATCGTGTATATTTTACCAGATGATGGCATGGGGGGTGTTTTTAAAAATAAGCTTTTTTAATCATTTTTTTTAAACATGAACAAAGGAGGCAAGGCAATGCAAAGTAGAAAAAAACACCGATGGTTGCTGTTATGTGCATGCATGTCAGTTATGCTTTTTACAGGGGTCCTGAGCGCCCGTGCCCAGAGCAATATTCCCAATGCTCTTGATTCATTTGACGGGCTTGACGACTCGGTGTGGGAACAGGTCAGCGCCCCGGGCTTCGGGGATAGTAATAATTTTTCTGTGGTTGCCATGGCTGAATACAATGGGCGGCTATATGCCATGACGCGCAACCAGTCCGCAGGCGCCGAGATCTGGCGCACCAGCGGCACCGACTGGGAGCAGGTTCTGTTTCCGGGCGGGGAGACCAATGGCATTTACGGCAATCCCTGGATAAACAATGTCTGGGGCCGGATGATCGTTTTTAACGGGAAACTGTACATCGGGTTCTCTTCGGGCCTGCAGGGCAATTACCTCGGCTCGACCGGATGCGAGATCTGGCGCTACGACGGCGCCACCTGGGAGCCGGTGATTTCGGACAAGCGGGCAGTTGATCAAACCGGATCCATAACAGCAATTTCAGATTGTGCTGCCAGTGACGGAAACGTGATTGCATATTTTGACGATTCCTCTAAGGCATGGACCGCCAATCAATGGGCAGGCGGTGTGCTGACCATAACCTCCGGTACCGGCAAATACCGCAAATTCATAATTACGGCTAACACTGCCACACAGCTCACGGTACAGCAAAATGAGACGGCCGGCACGCTGAGCGGCGGATCAGCCGAAACCGAATTTACCGTTTGTTCTCAGCGGACATATAATAATCCATTCCCCATGTACAGTTACACCCTGGGCGCTATAGAAACCGGGTCCACCTACGAAATCAACATGGGCTGGGAGCAGAACGGTTTCGGCAACCCGTGGAACAAGACCATAACGGCCATGGTTGAGTTCGACGGCAAACTGTATGTGAGCACCGGCCTCAATTACGAGTACGGCGGGCAGGTGTGGTACACCGCCGATGGCGATACGTGGCAGGTGACTACGTCGGTTTTGGGAACGGGAGATTATAAAAACTCCAGCTTCGGCAACTACCACACCTCAGCCAGCTATCCCGGCAGCAATAAGCCGGTCTCAAGCAGCGTGACCGACCTGGTTGTCTCATCCATTTCCGGAACACCGGTACTGTATGCCGGCGGAACCGGCACCTCAGGCGACAAGGGCGGCTGTTCGCGCATGGCCCGGCTCACCGCCAGCGGATGGGAACTTATTGTCGACAATGCTGTTGATACGGCAAACACAACCGGATCAAATGAAAACGGTTTCGGCAGCCCGTCTACCTGCGGAACCAACCAGTTTAATTTCATGCCCTGGAGCCTGGCGGATTTCATGGGCGATCTCATGGTCGGCATCAGCGGCGAGGGCGCACGCGTGCTGAGGGCTCCGGCGCTGACCGGTACACAGACGATACGCGACGACGGACGCTGGGCTTACACCGTCGGAACAGGCAATGTTGCCAGTGGATATACCGATACCCTGCCTGTTTCAATTTATCCGAACGGATTTGACGGCTATAAATATCCGGATGGAAACTATCAAAATCTGGCGGTTAACCTTTTTCCGTTCGGCAACACTCTGTTCGGAGGAATTATAACGCAGTACGTTCCTGAGTATAGTATCCCCCCCAACATGGCTGATCTGCATGGCGCCCAGATATGGCGAAGCCCGAACGGCATGACGTGGAAGCAGGTTACGGCGGACGGCTTCGGGGACAGCGACACCATAATGTTTGAAGCTTTTGCGGTTTTTAACGGCACCCTGTATGTTTCCGGCAGCAAGGGCGCAAGTTCAACACCGTCCGGCCTTGGCGGGGCAAAAATTTACCGCCTTGCCTATGACGGTCCCTGCGTTGCCATAGAAGCGGACCAGCCCCTTGTAGACAAGTTTGAGCGTTTTACGGTAACCGGCATTACCACGCCGCTGCCCGGACCCGATCCCAATCCGCCGGGCTATTTGGGGGCTGCCTTCCTGAGAGCAGGTGATCTGGACGGGGATGGCCAAAAAGAAATTGTTGTCACATCGGGCACCGGGCTTTCGGGCAGCGCTTTTATCAAGGACAGTACTGTTGCGGTTTTCAAGCGCACCAGCCAGGATTTGAGCACATGGACCCAGGCAATCATCAGGTCTGATTTCGCCTTTGCAAATGATGTTGTGATCCGGGATGTCGACTATGACGGCGAAGTGGATATCATGGTGTTCGATAACTTCCTGGGCGGGGCGTATACAAATTTCCCCGCAGCTATTTATCTGCTGAAAAACCTCGGCGGCTCCGTCACCGACCCGAACAACTGGCAGAAAATTACCATATACTCAAAAAATCCTGCAGAGGCAGGCATTGACGCGTATGAGAAGGCAAAGCGCCGGGGATCCTACCACCAGGCTTATTTCCTGGATCTTGACGGCGACGGGCGCGAGGATTTTGTCACCACGCGCATTTCAATGGAGATCTGGCAGGCCAGAGCGGACCAGACCCTGCTGTATGGAAAACAGTATATGTGGATTGAATGGTTTAAAGCTGAAACCGATCTGGTAACCTATCCGACAGGTTTCTCGGGCCCGTATGATATCGGCGATGGCGCTGGTTTTCTGATGGGCATGCACGATGTTGACGGGGATGGTTTGTCTGACATTCTTGCCCCGCAGTTTTTTATAGGCGTAGCCGGCAGCTTGGTTATCAAGGGCTCTCCGGACGGCAGCGATCCCTATGGTGACTCTCTTGCCTGGTTTAAAAATCCGGGTCCGGCGGCCATGGCTGCTGATCGCAATTATGAATGGGAGCGCCATACCATTGACAACTGGTATACGTCTCCCAATCCTATGGGCAAAGGTTTTATGGCCTTCCCGGCTGAAATTAACGGTGATGGCAACGACGAGCTGATTTTTACGAGCCATAACCATCAGGAATCCGTAGCCGGAAAGCGGGTATGGCCTTCGGGCGTGTACTATCTGGAGATCCCTGATGACCCCTATGATACAGCGAATTGGTCCCCGGTGACTATTGATGCGGGCGATGCCTTTACAGTTAGCCGGCCCGGAGGCCCCTACTCTCAGGGTTCTCCTGGTATGGCAGCAGCGGGAGATGTCGGCGGTGACAGCGCAAACGACCTGGTTGTAGCCGGAGATGGCCATGGTTCTCTCTACTACTACGAAAACGTTAATAATGACGGCGGCGGATGTGATATGAAGTTCAAACGCACCGCACTGTATAGTGACCCTGCCAGCATGCCGGCCGAAATCAAGCTCTATGACATGGACGATGACGGACAGCTGGAAATACTGGCGACCGTGTATGACACCAGCTTGGCCAAGAACAGCAGCTCGGGATCCGTTTTTATCTGGAAGCGGACTGGCTGTTCGGCTGACATCGAGTGCGCAGACTCTCTGCACTGCAACGGCCAAGAAACATGCGTTGAGGGTGCCTGCGCTGCGGGCTCACCGCCCTGCAGCGCTGAAGAGTTCTGCAACGAGGACGCTCAACGGTGCGATGAATGCCTAGGCAATGAAGACTGCCCTGAAGGCTATGAGTGCAACACCGGTGTAGGCGAGTGCGTGCCGGTCATAGCAGATGATCCCCCCTCCCTCGGCGATGGTCCGCATATAGCAGCCGGCTGGTGGCCGCTGCTGTCGACCTCGCATGCGAGCCCCACGTACCTGCGCCAGAACACTAGCCTGCTGTGGACCTTCAGCGACGATTTTGCCAGCTGCTCAGGCGAGTGCACGCATACGGCCGAGTACAGCAAGCCTGGCGACCTTAGCTGGACGTCCCTTTCGGTATCAAGCGACGCTGCCCAGGGCTATGCCTCGGTTGCACTGCCCATTACCGGCCTGCAGAACGCAACCACGTATGCGTTCCGCTTCTCGGTGACCGACTGCGCTTCCCAAACGACGCAGTCGCAGACGTATTATTTCCGTGTAGCGGTCAGCGATGCGCTGCCTCAGGTAACGGCCGGTCCGTTCCTGGCAGCGGGCGCATGGCCGCGGCTGGCACGCTCGGAGCAGGGCGCCTGGGCTCTGAGGCAGGATTCAAATGTATTGTGGACCTTCAGCGATGATTACGCTTCCTGCGGCGGTCCGGTGACGCACCGTGCCTGGTACCGCTTGGTGGGCGAAGAGGCCTGGACATCGCTTGCGGTGAGCACCGATCCCGAGGGCACCTCGTATGCCTATGTAACGCTGCCGGTCTCCGGCCTGAGTGCCGGCACGTATCAGCTGCTGTTTGACGTGCGCGACTGCGCGGGGCAGTACCGCACCCCCGGCTATTATTACTTCAAGGTCGAGTAGGCGCGGTACAACGTTCGCCTAAACGAATAACCACGCAGGCAGGGCCTTTAATCAGGCCCTGCCTGCGTATTTTTTAAAGACCTCCATGTCATGGCCCGCCAGTCTATAAAAGCCGAACAGGGAGCATGCAATATCCTGAAGCTCGCTGACCGGGTTTTTTTGAAACAATGTCTTTTTGATGTTTATACCGCATCCGGCCCGGGCGGCCAGAAGCGCAACCGGACCTACAGCGCAGTGCGCCTGACGCATAAGGCGACCGGCCTGTCGGTAGTTGCCGAAGAAAGCCGGTCGCAGCATGACAACCGCGCAAGTGCCCTGCGGCGTTTGAAAGTCCTGCTGGCCCTGCGCCTGCGCGCTGGGCATGAATACGGCTGGAACCTGCCGGCAGAGCTGCTGCCGTATTTCAAACCGGCAGTAATAAGGATGAATCCGAAGAATGAACTTTATCCGCTGTTCTGCGCGGCCATGCTTGATCTTTTGAACCTGCATCGCGGCAGCCTCAGCTCGGCTGCGCGGACGTTAGGCATCACGACCGCTCAGTGCAGCCCGCTGTTCATGATTTCAAAGGATCTCATGGCCGCCGCAAATGCACTGCGGGCGCAGTTCGCCCTCAAGCCGATCAAGCAGTAGAGCAGTTTTTTTTGCACAAAGGGCGGAACCGGTTTTTTAAAAGTGATAGCTGAACCCGCGGTTAAAACGCACCCGGTCAAGATGCTCCTTGAGCTTCGGATCCGGGTCATCGCCGTAGCGTTCTAGAATCCGGTCATAGATATCATTGGCTTCGTTGCGGTTGCCGCGGCGCGCCTGAAAAGCGGCCTTTTGGGCGAGCGCGTGAATCACCTGCTCCTTGAGGCAGCTGCTTTCAGCCTGCCGGAACTGTTCAACAATAGACTCTAACAGTTCGTCAGCCTCCGCAGAATTGCCCATTTTATCAAGGGCCAGGGCGCGGTTATGCCGGGCCTTGGCAACGAGTACCAGAAGGCGGCCGTCAGCGGCCTGCGCGAACCGGCGCATTATTTCAATAAACACCGCATACTCTTCAGTCGCGCGGTTTGCGCGCGCAAGCGTGCAGGCCTTGTTAACCAGTGCTTTTGCAACCTGCTCCTGAAGTTCGATTTCGGCTGCCATGCCGAAGCGCTCAACAACCTCGTCATAGGATGCCAGGGCCTGCAGGGTGTTGCTCTGAAGGGCCAGCACAAAGGCGCGGTTCACCATGGCGGCCGCGATAAGGGCGCGCACGGCCGTGTGCGCGCTGTCTGCCCATGCGCTCTGAAGGGATTCAAAAACACCAAGGGCCTCCTGCAGTTTGCCCTGTTGTGCCAGGCTGACCCCCTTGTTGAGGCGCGCCTTGGCGCCGATCGTCTGCAGTTCGGGCAGATCTGTTGCGCCGATGCGCAGCACGAGGCTGTCATAAAGGTAGATTTCTGTCTGGCCGCTTGCGGCAAGGGCCTGTTCAAACAATTGTTCAGCTTCCTGCAGCGTAATCACGCGCCGTTCTCCGTAACCCGGTGGATTTTCAACAGATGCCGTAAAAAAATGACGGCTGTCTTCAGCCGTCAGGCCATGCGCCCCGTGAGAGGTTGATCAGACCTGTGAGTAATATTTGCAGCCGGGAACAAGGTAATCCCTGACATAGCGGGCCACAAACTCCCGGAAGAGGTCGGGGCCGGGCATGTATCCGGCTGTTTGCAGGCGGGACATGTCCGCACAGGTGTAGTACTGGTAGCGACCGCGCAGCTCATCGGGCATGGGGAAGTACTCGATCAGCGGCTCCCTGCCCAGGCCGTCGAAAACGCCGCGCGCGAGCTCGTTGAAGGTATGTGCCCGGCCGGTGCCGGCATTGAATATGCCGTTTACCTGCCGGTTGTAAAGCACAAATCGGGTGATGTCGATAATTTCATCTATATAGATGAAGTCGCGGGCCTGCTCGCCGTGGCCGAAATCGCCGCGATGCGACTCAAACAGGCGGATCCTGCCCTCGCTCAGCGCCTGCGGCAGAGTCCGGTAGATAACACTTGCCATGGTGCCTTTATGGTATTCATTCGGGCCGAACACATTGAAATAGCGCAGGCCGGCGACATGGTTTTGCAGACCGTGCTGCAGCACCCACATGTCAAACAGCCACTTCGAAAACCCGTACTTGTTGAGCGGCCGCAGACGGGGGGTCAGTTCATCGGCATCGCTGAACCCCATGGAACCGTCGCCGTACGTGGCAGCTGAGGACGCATACACAAAGCGCACGTCATTATCAAGGGCCCAGCGGCACAGCCTGATGGAAAAGCTGGCGTTGTTATCCAGCAGATAGTCCATATCGGCCTGCGTCGTGTCGGAGCAGGCCCCGAGATGCACGACAGCGCTGATCTGCCGGGCGAGTGCAGGCTCGCCCAGAAAAGAAAACAGCTCATCGCGATGAATGAACCTGCTGAATGAGACACCCAGCAGGTTCTGCCACTTTTCATGCTGCCCGAACCGGTCGCACAGCACAAGGTCGTTTTCCCCCTGCCGGTTGAGTGCGCAGGCAAGCGCGCTGCCGATAAATCCGGATGCCCCGGTGATAAGTATCATTGCATGTGCTCCCTGTCCGGCAGACGATACGTTAGCGGCATAACTGCCCGTCGTGTCCCTCGCCGCCGGCTATTGCTATGTTGAGAAGAGCCGCCTTGCGAGCCGGATACCGGAAAATTATAGCAATATTTTTTTATAAGACAACCCTTGATTTACGCCTATAGCCTGCTGGCAGGCAGGAGAGAACAGATGCGGCAGGGCAGCTCTTTCAGCCTGCGCTTTCATCATAGCGCGGCAGCAGATCTTCAGGAATGTCAGCTAAAAACGGCAGGCGTGCATCCTTGGGCGAAAGCACGGGATCCCTGAACGGCCAGTCGACTGCGATATCCGGGTCCTGCCAGTTGACCCCCCGGTCCGCCTCGGGATGAAAATACTCATCACATTTGTACATGAAATGCGCCGAAGGGCTCAGCACGCAAAAGCCGTGCGCAAAACCTCGCGGGATGAAAAGGCGGCGCTGGTTTTCAGCCGTGAGGGTCTCTGCGACCCACCGGCCGAACGTAGGCGATCCCCGTCGGATATCTACCGCCACATCCAGGACCGTGCCCGTCACCACCCACACCAGCTTGGCCTGAGAGAAGGGCAGCTGATAGTGCAGACCGCGCAGGGTACCCTGGCTGGAGAAGGAGAGATTGTCCTGAACAAACGTGCAGCCGATACCAAGCGCAGGGTATTTTTCGGCATGATAGGACTCCATGAAAAAGCCGCGATCATCGCCGAACATATCGGGTTCAATGATCACGACTCCGGGCAGGCCCGTGGCGATTGCTTTAAGCGTCATTGCTGCCCTGAGTCCTTCACGATGTCGAGCAGATACCGGCCATAGGTGCTCGCTGACATATCGCGCGCGAGCTTTTCAAGCTGCCCGAGCGTAATATAGCCCATGCGGAATGCTATTTCCTCCAGACAGGAGATCTTGAGACCCTGTCGGGCCTCAATCGCCTCGACATAGCTTGCGGCCTGCTGCAGGGCCTCGTGCGTACCGGTGTCAAGCCAGGCAATGCCGCGCCCGATCAGCTCGACCCTGAGCCGTCCGCGGCGCAGGTATTCAAGATTGACATCCGTAATCTCAAGCTCGCCGCGCGCCGACGGGCGCATGTTTTCGGCAATCCCCACGACCTCATTATCGTAAAAATACAGCCCCGGAACGGCAAAACGAGAGGTGGAATTTTTCGGCTTTTCCTCGATGCCGGTCACCGTGCCGTCTTTGTCGAAATATACCACGCCGTAGCGCTCGGGATCCTTGACAGCATAGCCGAACACCAGGCCTCCATTGGTGAGCGCGGATGCGCGCTGCAGCAGGGAGGCAAAGCCGTGGCCGTAAAATATATTATCCCCCAGAATCAGGCACACCGGGTCTGAACCGATAAACTCCCTGCCGATAATGAACGCCTGCGCGATACCCTCGGGCCGGGGCTGGGCCGCATAGCTGATTGAAAGCCCAAGCTGAGAGCCGTTCCCCAGCAGGTCCTGGAACTTGGGAACATCGTGGGGCGTTGAAATAATGAGAATATCGCGGATGCCGGCCAGCAGCAGAACCGAAAGCGGATAATAGATAAGCGGCTTGTCATAGACGGGCAGCAGCTGCTTGCTGATCGCGCGGGTGACCGGATACAGGCGGGTACCTGAACCGCCGGCCAGCACAATTCCTTTCATACTCCGTTCTCCTGCTCTATGCGAATACATGATGTCGAAGCACTGCTGCTGCAGTGCGACAATCCAAAAGATGCGTTTTAAATACCATATGTTCACTTATCATATTTTTGCATGACGGAGAAGCATTTTTATGCCGTGCCCCCTGCTCCGCGCGCAGGAACGCCTGCGGGGATGAACGTATTTTTCGGGTTTACTCACGGGATACAGCCTGTTATACTGCACACAAACACTATAGCAAGCGCATGCCTGCAATCCGTACAGATGCCCCGCACCCTCGCGGAATGCACGCTACACAGCAAACCGGGAACCAACCGCCCTTGAACATACTGCACATATTCAGCAACTGGAAATGGACCGGCCCTGCCGAGCATGCCCTGAACCTCGCCCTTGAGCACCGCCGCCTTGGGCATGACGTGACGTTTGCCTGCGCCGCGCCCCCCGAAGGGGCCCCGGCTTCAATCCTCGGCATCGCCCGGGAGCGCGGCATCGAGCCCTATACCGGCTGCCGCCTCAGCAAACACTTCAGCCCGGCCGGCAGCCTGCAGGACGTGTTGCGCCTCGCAGGCTTTATACGGCAGTCGGGTTTCGATGTCGTCCACACGCATATGCCCAACGATCATCTGCTGGCAGGCCTGGCCGTGCGGCTCGGCCTGGCGAAGGCAGTGCTGGTGCGCACCAGCTATGACGGCAGCGGCATCAGGGCGGGAGCGCGCACACGCCTGTGCCTGCGGTACCTGACGGACGGATTCCTCACGATTGCCGAGGCAACAGGAAGCCAGATCATTAAGCGCCGCTATCTGCCGGAGCACAAGCTGTGGAAAACCGATGTGCCGGTCGACCTCGAGCGCTTCAATCCGGACAGGGTCGCCGGCTGCCGCGATAAATTCGGCCTGACACCCGAGGCGGTCGTGGGCGGCATTGTCGCGCGTGTGCAGACGCACCGGCGTTTTGAAGTTCTGCTGGAGGCGCTCGGCATCGTTGTGCGCGAATTCCCCGGCTTTAAATTCATGATCATCGGACGCGGAACCAATATTGAAAAGATCGCCATAAAACCGGCCCAGGCAATGGGCATCCGGCCGAACCTTATTTTTACCGGCTATATGAAAGAGGATTATGTTGAGACGCTCGCCTGTCTGAATTTCAAAATTTTCCTCGTGCCCGGATCAGACGGCGCATGCCGCGCAGTGCGCGAGGCCATGGCCATGGGCAAGCCCGTCATAGCGGCCCGGCGCGGCATGCTGCCCGAACTCGTGGAGCACCAGCAGCATGGGCTGGTTATAGACGATACGGCCGAAAATATAGCTGAAGCTATTCTTGCCCTGGTGGAACATCCTGATCAGCGTGAAGCAATGGGGCGCAACGCCCGGCGCAAGGCGCAGGAGCGCTTTGACAGCCGCCTGCAGGCCGCCGGAATCATCCGCGTCTATGAGGAGTTAATTGCGCGCAAGGCACGGCCGCGCTGGTATCACGCCCTCACCCGCCGGCCCAAGCGCACGCAGCAGCCGGCCGAAGACGCATAATCAAACAGCACCGTGGGTGGTAAAAGCCCCGCAGGCATGAATGGTGGCGGAGTTATTTTTCACCATGCGGCCATGACGGCGCATGGCCCGCAAAAATCGCTTGAAGCACAATCCAAAGAAGCGGCCCCGATAATCAAAAATATTTTCTGGATTCCGGCGCGGCTATCGAATCCGATGCTGGCGCTCACCCCGGACTTGATCCGGGGTCCATTAACAAGCCATGGACCTGTGCTGGTTGCCTTGTTCCTGCCGGAATGACAAAACTGCGACAATGCAGGATACGGCCTGAATAAAACGCTTCTTGAGCACCCGGTTAGTGCATCTATTTTTTTCTGTGCCCTTTTTCAAAAGAAAATGCAACCCCGTTCAAATTTTTCAATTTTCTGTAACCAGTTGATTGTATTACCGGCACCCCGGTGAAAACCATGTCCCGGTCATTAGGCTTTTAAAAATTCGTCATTCCGCCTTTCATGGGCATATAAAAAATACAGCGGCCTGTCGATGGCTTCACTAAAAATGAAACTGCTCTACTAGACCCCAACAGGCTCAAGAGAAATACAAAGCCCCATGCTTTGGGAAGCACGGGGCTGGTGTTGCCATAAAGCGCTGATGTGCTGATCAATTCATGCTTTGCGCGACTTTCAACCGGGCCTCGGCGCGGTTCAACGCAGCGCGGGCGCGGTACATGTCAAAAGAAGCATCCTTGGAATTCAACCGCTGACGCGCCCGGTCACGGGCCTCGGTCGCGCGCGCAACATCAATCAACGCGGCCAGCTCGGCGACCCGTGCCGTCACGATGATGCTGTCATTGGCGATCGTGAAAAATCCGTGGTCAACGAAAACAAGCGTCTCCTTTTTATCGTTATCGCGCAGCAGGAGCAGCCCGGCATTCAGGATTGACATCAGCGAGGTGTGGCCCGGCAGCACACCGAGCGGACCCCGCCCCGCCGGAATCACGGCAAAGGCATACTCGCCGTCAATGAGCGTCCGGTCGCGCGTAATCAGCTTTAAACGAAAACTGGTGTTCTTCATGCTACCCCTTCAGCTTTGCAGCCTTCTCGACGACTTCGTCGATATTGCCTACCATGTAAAAAGCCTGCTCAGGCAGACTGTCGTGCTGGCCGGAGAGAATTTCCTTGAACGCGCGGATGGTTTCGCTCAGCGGCACATACTTGCCGGGCGTGCCCGTGAAGGCCTCGGCCACGAAAAACGGCTGTGACAGGAAGCGCTGCATCTTGCGCGCGCGCGCAACGGTGAGTTTATCCTGCTCGGAGAGTTCTTCCATGCCGAGAATCGCGATGATGTCCTGCAGCTCCTTGTATTTCTGCAGCGTCGCCTGCACGGCGCGGGCGACCGTGTAGTGCTCTTCTCCCAGGATCAGCGGATCCAGGATTCGCGAGGTCGAATCCAGCGGATCAACCGCAGGGTAGATGCCCAGCTCGGCCAGCGAGCGCGAAAGCACGGTGGTCGCATCAAGATGGCTGAAGGTCGTTGCCGGAGCCGGATCGGTCAAATCGTCGGCCGGCACGTAGACCGCCTGGATCGACGTGATCGAGCCCTTCTTGGTGGAGGTGATACGTTCCTGCAGATCGCCCATTTCATTGGCGAGCGTTGGTTGATAGCCGACCGCGGAGGGCATGCGGCCCAGAAGCGCGGACACTTCGGCGCCCGCCTGCGTGAAACGGAAAATGTTGTCGAC
>CAIRTM010000087.1 GCA_903881505.1 uncultured delta proteobacterium
CGTGCGGTCTTTGGTCAGCTTCTCGGCGCGGATTTCCTTGTACTTGATGAACAAAGAGCACGGGAAACGGCAAACGCCCTCATCGCAGAACTGGCCTTCGGTGCAGTTGTCGTCGGAGAGGCACTCAACGCACACATCGTTGTCTTCATCGCATAGGGGGGTCCCCTCGCCGCAGGGATCGCCCGTGGCAACACAGGTGCCGTTGTCGCAGGTCTCGACGCCCGTGCAGTACAGCCCGTCGTCACATTCGTTGTCGGTCTCGCAGCCGGCGTCACCCTCCAGCCGGAATGCCAGATCATGCGCGGTAAGGCCTATAACAGCTGCCGACTGCCAGGATGTTCCATACCCGAAAGCTCCTCCGGGATTTACAAACTGGGCCTGGGCTCCGTTGGCAGTGTCCGCGACCTGCCTGCCGTACTGGCCGTAGGGGCTGAAAGACATGTTTGGTACAAATATAAACCACCATGTTCCGGCAGGCACAGCGACCGGGGTGGCAAGGTCAAGCTGTGTGTTGCTGGGATAGCCGCCAGGGCTTCCGGTGGCGATCGTCACCTGCGCGTCAGTCGGGGCAAGGGTAATTGACCAGAACGGGGGATTGCCGCCTCCACCCGGTATACAATCGGGCTGACCGCTGTTATCGGCACAGATGGCCCAGCCAAGCTGGGTTGCGTTGTAGAGCGAAGAAAATCCGTTCCATCCGTCTCCCGGAACGAATATTGTCGATATGTTCCAGGTTTCAGTATTGGTAAAATCATCGGCAAGCGCGGATGAGTAGCTTGGCAAATCAGAAAACTCCTGATTGACATATGCGTTTTGATTTGAACCGCTCAGGGGCTGGTCCCAGAGCACATCGGCGCTGGGCGGGTCTGCGGATGGAGTATCGGGCTGTGCGGAGACGAATCCGGCCTCAGGGGAGCTGACCGTCGGCACCTGGGCAAACACAGCCGGACAGGCCATAAAAACTGCCAGCGCAAAGGCTGCAACTAAGGTCATGAACGTTCGATGGTTTTGCATGCACAGTCTCCTTTGTAAATGGTTGTTGATGCGTCTTCGCACAGCCGATGCATTCCGGCCGCTGTGTTCATCGATTTTTTTGTACGCTTTTAAATTATAGTAGCGGGGCCGAGTTGTGTCAACACAAACAGCCGGGAAACATGCTGGCAGGACGCGGCAGGACGGGAACGCTGATTCGGTGCCCTGTTTTTTTCAGTTTTCAGGATATTTTTACATAAAAAAGGCAGGGCCGAAATCCGGCCCTGCCTGCGGATGCAGCTTTGTGTCAGCTCGCGATGTTATGTACCGCTGCCGGTGACAACGATCTCGCCCGAACACTCCCCGACGCTGACCGGGTAGGCGCCCGGCGCAAGCCCGGCGGGCACCGTTGCGATAATCTTCAGGCGCTTCTTTTTGGCGTTGAATTTTACCGTGCGCCAGGTAAGCGGGCCGAAATCAATCAGCCCGAACACATCAAAGTCTTCCTCCCCGGTAACGGTAAATACCCACGTGCGGTCTTTGGTCAGCTTCTCGGCGCGGATTTCCTTGTACTTGATGAACAAAGAGCACGGGAAACGGCAAACGCCCTCATCGCAGAACTGGCCTTCGGTGCAGTTATCATCGCTCAGGCACTCAACGCACACATCGTTGTCTTCATCGCATAGGGGGGTCCCATCGCCGCAGGGATCGCCCGTGGCAACACAGGTGCCGTTGTCGCATGTCTCGACGCCCGTGCAGTACAGCCCGTCGTCGCATTCGTTGTCGGTCTCGCACTCGAAATAGTAGGTTCGGAATGCGTAATCGAAGCCAGAAAAAGATCCGAACCCGGCGTTGGCATATACCTGACCGTAGGGATAGGGGTTTGCTGTGTCCCCGGCGATGCCCAGAGAGGTGTTGCCCGTGAACACAAGGTAGTAGGTGGTCATGGGGGTTATATTTACCGGCGTCCAGAACACATCAACCCACTGGGCCGCGAATCCCGTGGCACTTGCCTGCGCCAGCATGGTTCCACCCCCGTTGGGAAGTGCGTCCCACAGCTGTATGGTGACGGTATCCGAGCTGCCAACCCCGCTCTGGAGGAGGATGGCCGCTCCGGAGATGTTAGCGTTGGCCTGCATGAACGACTGTGCCAGGTCGCCCTGAGAGAATCCAGCCATGTAAACAGGGCCGCTGGGCTGGTTCTGATCGATTTCATCTGCTGCCGATACAACCGGAAACGCCAGCAGCACTGCCATGGCAAGGGCTGCCGTCAGGTTTGTGATTGTCCGCGCGTGGTGCATGTGCTGCCTCCTTGTGCCTGGTTTTTTCTGGCTTTTGCCTGTGCTGGTGGTCCGGTCCCGCGGTAGTATCGATCCTGCTCTATATAAAATTTATGGTTTCAGTATAGAAAGAGCTCTGTTTCCTGTCAATAGACGATTTTATTTCAGCGTGAACGCAACCGCGCAGTCCGCAGCTGCGCCGGGGCTCTCCACGCGCTCACCGACAATGAACAGCCTCTCGGCTGCCGCCCCGGCCGTTTCGCTTAAATACCCTTTCGCGGCAAGGCCCCTCTGCCGGGCCAGTTCGCTGACGTCATTTTCTTCAACGGGCATGTTCGCAAGCATAAGCCGCTCCATCTCTTCGGCACTCAGGCGTTTTGTCATCCCCAGCACGCCGCCGGGCTTTTCAAATTTTTCGTCCTTGTATGCCTGCCACAGAAGGTCTTCATATTCATCGTCGGCAATCACAACCTGCTCGGCTGTAATGCCTTCACGCTCGCGTCTGCCCATGTCGTCGAATTTCTGCCGCTTCATCCTGAGAAGCATCTGTTCCCGGCGCAGGCCGTCCATGTCGGGGTCGCGCGATCCCCGGCCCTGTATTTCAAGGCGCAGGCCTTCCTTGTCGTTCAGCAGGCCCGCGATGACATCCAGCTTTTTGCGGGCTTCATCATCGAGCTGCGCTGTTCCGCAGGCAAACGTTATCGTGCTGATATCGCCGCCTCCCGGGATCAGCGCGCCGACAAGGGAAAACGGCGACGTTGCGGCTTTTTCAAGGAGGTTCACCAGCGTCTGGAGAATGACCTTGCCGACCCGGAACTCGGGGTCGTCAAAGCTGCCGGATACGGGCAGGTCGAGGTCGATCTCCCCTTTGCGGTTTTTCAACAGTGAAATGGCCATCCCGACAGGCAGGCTTGTGGCGTCCGGGCTGTCGACTTTGTCGCCGAGCGTGAACTGGTCGATAAAGAATTTGTTCTGTGATGTGAGCTTGTTCTGCTGTATCGTGTAGTTCAGGTCGAGTGAAAGTTTTCCCTTGTCAACCGTGCGTCCGATAAATTTGCCGGAATACGGTGTGAACGGGCTCAGCTCGATGCTGTCGAATGTGACCTTAACGTCCGCGCTGAGCTTTTCCTGCAGCGGCTGCAGGGTTCCCCGCACGGAAAGAGGCGCCTGCCGGTTGAGTTTGGCAGTGAGGCGGATGTCGGCCTTCGCGTCGGGTTTGTTTGAAATGCCGCTGATGCGGCCGTTGATATCGGCAAGCTCGGTGCTGTAGCGGGGCGTGATGCTCCTGTCGGCGAATTGAATCCGTCCCCTGGAAAGCGCAATCGTGCCGATGCTGATTTGGGGCGGCGGCCCGTCCTGCTCCGGGCGCGTTTCGGGCTTTTTCTGTGCCTCTTCAGGTGCGGCATTCAGCGATGCCAGGTTGAACGTGCCGTCGGGCTCCACGACCGTGCGCAGGAACAGGCCTGCAAGGCTGACGGTTTTAACGTCAAGCACCAGCGGCGCAATGCCTGCGCGCATTGATTGCAGCTCAAGCGAGGACCATTTCAAAAAGTCCTCTTTCGCGCCCCTGCGGCCTGCGGCGACATCCTTCAGGCGGATGTCGCCCTGCCACGTGACCGCCGGACCGCCGTCGCCGGACTGTTTGAAGTCAATGCCGCCCTTGAGGCCGAGCGTGCCGCTGTTGAGGCCGACAAGCAGCGTCTCAGGCAGATAGCTTTGCGCGAAACGGATATCAAGGCCGGACAGATCGATGGCAAGCTTTGCCGACAGGGGCTCCAGTGCGAATGTGCCTTTGATGCCGAGGCCTGCATCGTCGTTTATGCGGCAGGCAAGTTCGATATCAGCGGGCGATGTGCCTGTTGTGGTGATGTTTGCGAGCGTGACATTAAAATTGTCGATTTTGAAACGGGCAGGCTTTGACGGCACGCGATCGTCAAAGCCGATCGCGGCTGCTTCGGATTTGAAATTCCTGACGGTCACCGACCATTTCGAGCCTGTTTCTTCTCCGGTTTCAGCGGGCGGCTCCGCCCCGGCGTCGCCTGCTGCCTCAACCAGCCGCTGCAGCGAGACTGTTCCGTCCTTTTCCCGCGCCATGGCAAGGCTCAAACCCCGCAGGGCAATGTCGTCAATGACGAGCTCGCGCTTGTCGACCGCGCAGGCAATGCCGGAGACTTCAAACGCGGGAATGCCCAGCAGAGGGCTGTCGTCAAGGCCGGTGATGACAAGGTCGGCCAGGCCGAGGCTTCCGGTGATACCGATCTCGTCGGTACTGCCGGGATGATGGATATAGCGCAGCTTCAGCTTCGTGTTCAGGCTGCCGGAGGGCATTTTGAAATTGAGTTTGGCCGGCACGTACGCCAGGTACTTTGGCAGCTGCAGGCCGTCAAGAGCAATGTCCAGTTCTGATTCCAGAGAGTCGGCAAAGGGTTTTGTCCGGCCGCCGAGATGGAAGGGCCGGCCGTTGACCGTTGCTGAAAAAGATGGCTGCACAAATACGTTGGCTTGCTGACTGAAGTTGGAGAGCAGTGGTATGCCGATCGCGATGCCGGTCACGCCGTGCAGGGCATTTGCCGGGCGATCGTCAAACTCTACCGAGCCGCCGTTGAGCTGTATATTGGCAATCGAAAACAAAAAGGGGCTGTCGGGCTGCTGGTTTTTTTGTTCAGGCCGCGCGCCTTCGGCAGGCAGGATGTCGGAAAAATTGTAGCGGTTTTCCTCGGCGCGCACGATGCGGACATGGGGTTGTGTCAGGGCCACCTCGCGGAGGACGAGCGCCCGCTTGAAAACAGAGGCGATTTCAGCGTTGACAAACAATCGCTCAAAAGAGACAAACACCGCGCTGCCGTCCGGCTCCCGGATCGTGAGGCCCTCCACGGTCAGGCACAGGGTAAAGGGATTGAGCTTGACCGCCGCTACCGTTGCCGGACGGTGCAGATTTTTGGCAAGCTGGCTTTCAAGCACGGACCGCAGGATTGCCGGGAGCCCGAACGCAAAAAACAGAGCAAGAATACATATGCCGACTCCAGACCACAGGGCAATTTTTACCGGTCGTCGCATAATTCCACCCCCTTTTGAAGTTGTATATGCCGTACAGTTTTAAAGCATAGGCCCCGAAACGTGGGTTGTCAATACCTGTTGGGCCGGCTGGATGCGCGAAAAGGCTGAAATGTAGAAGATAAAATCGGAAAAGGGGTTATGTAACATTGAACGGAGGCGATTCTTTCGCAGCCGGCGTTCGCGCGCGCATCCTGCATGGCGGGCGACCAGTTGAAGTTTTGTTCCGGGCTGCAGCGCATGGCAGCGAAGACCGATGCTATTCGTAGCGCAGCGCGTCGATGGGATTGAGCAATGACGCCTTGTGGGCGGGATAATAGCCGAAGAAAACGCCGACCGCGGCGGAAAAGCCGAAGCTCAGCGCGATGCCCGTGGCGGAAACGTTCAGCGGCAGTCCGGCCGCCGCGCATACGGCGATCGATCCGGCCTGGCCCAGCACGATGCCGACGAGGCCGCCGATCAGCGACAGGGTCATGGCCTCCATGATGAACTGCAGCCGGATGTCCCATGTCTTTGCGCCCACGGCGATGCGGATGCCGATCTCGCGTGTGCGCTCGGTGACCGACACGAGCATGATATTCATGATCCCGATCCCGCCGACCAAAAGCGATATGGAGGCGATCGCGCCCAGCAGTATGGTCATGATATTGGCGAGCGTGACGGCGATCTGCATCATCTGGGTGAGGTTGCGCACCGTGAAATCATCGCTCTGCCCGGGCGCGACACGGTGCCGGTGCCGCAGGAGCTCGGTGATCTCCTGCTGAGCGCTGTCAAGCGCGTGCAGCCCGGTTGCCTTGACCATGACGAAACGCACCATGCCCGGCAGCGAGGCCCCGAACAGCTTGCGCTGCGCGGTCGTGATCGGCACATACACGACATCATCCTGGTCCTGGCCGGTCATGCTCTGCCCCTTGGGCTTGAGCACACCGAGCACCCTGAACGGAACGCTTTTTATCCGCACGATCCTGCCCACGGGGTCGACATCGCCGAACAGCTCGTCGGCGACCGTCATGCCGAGCAGGCAGACCTTGGCGGCGTAGCGCTCGTCCTGCGGCGTGAAGGGCCTCCCGTGCAGCATCTCCCAGGCGTTGATGTGCAGGATGCTTGCGGTGGTGCCCATGACGCCGGTCGACCAGTTTCGGTTGCCGTACACGACCTGCTCCGAGCCGCTGTGGATCGGCGCCACGTCCATGACCGACGGGCACTCCTCGCGCATGGCCTCCACGTCCTCGAGCGATATGGTCGGGTCCGTGCCCGACCCCATGCGCGCCCCGCCCGACGAGGTCGAACCGGAGAACACGATCAGCAGGTTGCTGCCCATGGAATTGATCTCGTTGGAAATACGCTGGCGGGCCGCCGCACCGATGGACAGCATGGCGATCACCGCGGCGACGCCGATGATGATGCCGAGCATGGTGAGGCTCGAGCGCATTTTATTGGCGCGCAGGGCCCGCAGGGCGATGGTGAGCGTGGAGGCCGGGCTGATCATGGCGTGATCTCCTCGTCTTTCACCATGCGGCCGTCGCGGAACATGATCAGACGCCTGCCGTACTGCGCGATCTCGTGCTCGTGCGTGACCACGATGATCGTGATGCCCGCCTCCCGGTTCAGGCGCACGAACAGGTTCATGATCTCGATGCCGGTGGCCGTATCAAGATTGCCGGTCGGCTCGTCGGCCAGAATGACAGGGGCCCGGTTGACGATCGCGCGCGCGATGGTGACGCGCTGCTGCTGGCCGCCGGAGAGCTGGTTGGGATGATGGTGCGCGCGCTCGGCGAGGCCGACCGTGGCCAGGGCCTCCCGCGCGCGCGCATAGCGCTCTTCCGCGCGCGCCCCGCTGTACAGCATGGGCAGCGCCACGTTCTCCAGGGCCGAAGTGCGCGCCAGCAGGTTGAACCCCTGGAACACGAAGCCGATCGTGCGGTTGCGGATGCGGGCCAGCTCATCGCGCCCCAGCCGGCTGACGTCATGGCCGTCGAGCCGGTATGAGCCCGCGCTGGGCGTGTCCAGGCAGCCGATGATATTCATCAGGGTCGATTTGCCCGAGCCCGACGGCCCCATGACCGAAACGAAATCCCCCTGCGCTATGGCAAGGCTGACGCTGTCAAGCGCGCGGATGCGGCTGTCGCCCATCTCGTATTCTTTTGACACGCCCGTGAGGCTGATCAGGCTTGAGCCGGATTGAAGATGCGTGGCTGTCATTTGCGCTGCTGCCCGGTGATCACGTCCTGACCGGGCTCCAGGCCGCCCTGAACCAGTTCGCTGTAGCTGTAGTCGCTGATGCCGGCGGTGACCGGGACCCTGCGCGGGCCCTTCTCGCCCGGCACCCAGACCGCGCTGCCTTCGTAGGGCGGCTCATCGTCGGGGCGGAAGCGCAGGGCCGCGTCCGGCACGCTCACAACCTGTTCGCGCCGGTCGATGATGATCTCAACATTGGCCGTCATGCCCGGCTTGAGGCGCAGGTCGCTGTTGTCGACATCGATCAGCACGTCGTAGGTGACGACATTCTGCGTGATCTGGGGGTCGTTGCGGATCTGCAGCACAGCGGCTTCAAACACGTCGCCGGGATAGGCGTCAACGGTGAAGCGGACCTGCTGGCCGATTTTGACACGGCCGATATCGGCCTCGTCCACGCTGGTGTTGATGCGCATCCGCGTGAGATCCCCGGCAACCACGAACAGGGTCGGCGTCTGAAATGCGGCCGCGACCGTCTGCCCGAGGTCAACCCTGCGGGCGATGACGATGCCGTCGATGGGGCAGTAAATGCGCGTATACTGCAGGTTGGTCTCGGCAAGGTCGAAGGCCGCCTGCGCCTGCACCACCTGCGCGCGCGCCACGCCGACCTGTGCCTCGGCTACCGCGTTCCGGGTCTCTGCCGTGTCAAGATCGCTCTGGCCGACAACGCTCTCGGCTTTCAGCCGGCGCATGCGCTCAAGATTGCGCCGGGTGTCGATGCAGTCGGCTTCGGCCCGCTCAAGCGAGGCCTTCGCCGCCAGCAGGTTGGCCCGCGCCTGCCCGAGCTGGGCATTGAACGCGGCCGGATCGATCTCGGCGATCAGCTGGCCTTTTGTGACGGGCGTATTATAATCGGCGTGCAGGGCCGAGATTTTGCCTGACACCTGCGTGCCGACCGATACGGTCGTGACCGGATTGATGGTGCCGGTCGCCGTGCAGATGGAAACGATATCGCGGCGTTCGACTTTCGCGGTCGTGTATTCCAGATCGCTGCGGCATGCCCCGCACAGCAGCAGCGTCAGCGCGCATAGCCTGAAAGCAGTTTTCATGTGCCGTTATTATCCTTCCCGTCCGCGGGGTCCGCGGGTGCAGTGTCCTGGTCATAGCGCGCGGCAATCGCCATGCGGCGTCCCATGCCGAAGGCCTTGCTGGTGACCTTGAGCCCCGGCGCGGCCTGGCGGCGCTTGTATTCGTTGCGGTCGATGGCCCTGACGACCCAGCGCACCGTTTCCGGATCAAATCCCATAGAGAGCAGTTCCCGCATGCTGCAGGCCCGGTCGATATAGCCCTCCAGAATACCGTCCAGCACATCGTAGGGCGGCAGGCTGTCCTGGTCGGTCTGATCGGGCCGCAGTTCGGCCGAAGGCGCCTTGGTCAAAATGTTCTCGGGTATGACGGCCGTGCCGCGGTTGATGAAGCGCGCCAGTTCGTACACCATGGTCTTGGGCACATCGGAAATCACGGCCAGGCCGCCGCACATGTCGCCGTACAGGGTGCAGTAGCCGACCGCCATTTCGCTTTTGTTGCCGGTGGCAAGCAGCAGATGTCCGAACTTGTTCGACAGGCTCATCAGCAGCGTGCCGCGGATGCGCGCCTGTATATTTTCCTCGGTGATGTCCGGCTGCCGGCCTTTAAAACCCGGGGCAAGCGCTTCGGCAAAGGCGTCATACACGGGCATGATCGGAATGATCGTGTGCGCGACCCCCAGGTTCCCGGCAAGGGCCACGGAGTCGTCGATGCTGCCGGCCGAGGAATACCGGCTCGGCATCAGCACGCCCAGTACGTTGTCAGGCCCGAGGGCGGCCGCGGCAAGGCAGCACACCAGGGCCGAGTCAATGCCGCCGGAGAGGCCCAGCACCGCGCGCTGAAAGCCGCACTTGCGCGCGTAGTCCCCAAGGCCCAGCACCAGCGCGTCGTACAGGTCGGCAACGCCCTCGCGGGGGATGAAGGCCTCTGCGCGGCCCGTGCTCTGCGCGCCGATGGCAACGGTCAACTCCTGTTCACGGAACGCCTCCAGCACGGCCAGCGGCTCGGCGTTGACGCCCATGCAGGCGCTGCGGCCGTCGAACACCAGTTCGTCATTGCCCCCCACCTGGTTGACCATGATCGCCGGCACGCGGTACGCGCGCGCGTGCGAACGGAGGATGCCCAGGCGCTGTTCCTCCTTGCCGGCCTGGTAGGGCGAGGCCGAAAGATTGATAAACAGCGTCGCGCCGGCGGCGGCAAGGCGCGCGACCGGGTCAACGCTGTAGGCGCGTCCCCGGTGAAGCTCCGGGTCGGTCCAGGAATCCTCGCAGATGACGATGCCGAGGCGCTCGCCCTTGAACGCAACCGCGGCGACCTCTTCGGCCGGGTCGAAATAGCGGGCCTCGTCGAACACGTCGTAGTTGGGCAGAAGCGATTTATGCTGGGCAAACAGCAGCCGGCCGGCGCTCATCAGCAGGGCCGCGTTGTACAGGCCCCGGCCGGTCGCGCGGCCGGAGCGCACGGGCGCGCCGATCAGGATGCCGGTTTGCGGCAATGCGGCTGAAGCCTGCCGGACCTGTTCCAGGGCCGCCTCGATGCGGTCGATAAAATCGGGCCGCTCAAGCAAATCGCGCGCCGGATAGCCGGACAGAAACAGCTCGGACAACACGACGAGGTCGCTGCCTGCCCCGGCCGCGCGCCTGAAGGCCCCGAGCGCCTTGCGGAGGTTGCCCTGAATGTCGCCGATCGTGGGATTGAGCTGCGCCAGCGTGATTTTCATGTCCCGTTTCCGTTATGCTTGACTGTTCATGAGAAACCGCTTTTCAATGAGGTCGTCGCTGCGCACGACCGTGCGGTACCATTCAAGCCGCAGGGAGGCCTTTTCCTCTTCAGAAAGCCGCCAGTCAATGCCTGAAGAGCGCAGCCGGGCGCTCATGTGCATCAGCACGATGCCGACGCTGACCGAAATATTATAGCTTTGCGTAAAGCCGTACATGGGCAGGCTCACGCACGCATCGGCGCCGCCTATGGCAGCCGCGCTCAGGCCCTGCTCTTCATTGCCGAACACGAACGCGCACCGGCTCTCAAGGCCGATGTCGTCCAGGCTGAGGCTCGCAGGCCCCGGCGCGGTCGCGATGATGCGGTATCCCTGATCGCGCAGCGCAGTGTAGCAGGCGTCCGTATTGGCGCCGCCGCTTTCGCGCCAGCGATGCAGGGTGGCCCACTGGCATGAGCCCATCGACACCTTTGCATCCAGCGAAAACGGGCTGTGGTTTTCAATAATATGCACGTCCTGAATGCCCAGGGCGTCACAGGTGCGGATCGTCGCGCTGGCATTCTGTGCTTTATAGACATCCTCGAGCACCAGCGCAAGCTGGCGCGTGCGGTTTTCCAGCACCGCGTTCAGGCGCGCAATGCGCTCGGGGCTCATAAAGCGCTCAAGATGCGCGGTCAATGCGGCGGCGGTTGTGCTGTCCATAGAGCACCGTGCGGCCCGCGCGCCCGGGCAGGCGCCTGCAGGGGCCGGATTTTGAAAATACTATTGCACAAAACGGGGATTAATTCTATCATAACCCGCAGCTCCGCGCCTGTAGTTCAATTGGATAGAGCGTCAGACTTCGGATCTGAATGGTGGGGGTTCGAGTCCCTCCAGGCGCGCCAGTTTCACACCCCGCTGCATCGCCGCACCCGCGGATACTCTCACCGGCATCTTCAGGCAGAATGCCGAAACAGCAGGCGTTCCGCCGGGGCCGCGCTCATTGTCCATGTGCCGCCACACGGTCCCGGAAGGCAACGTACCGGATCAGCTCGTTCATGTCGAAGACGATGTGCGGCCTCGTGAGGTATTCCGCCGACTTGACGACGGCCTCCGGTACGCCGTTCACGGCCACGGAACCGTCGGCGTTGAAATGGCGATGGAAATCTTCATCTTTGAGCGCTTCCGGAGGATAGTATTGCACGCAGAACCGCATGGCCATGTCGTGATACAGCAGGGGTACGTTGATGAGCGTCTGTTTTTTACATTTTTCGCACTCGAACCGGTTGATCTCGGCGGCATACAGCCTGTCCTTCAGCTCGGGGTCGTGGGTGACGTTAAGCGAGGCCCACACCATCGTCTCCTGCGTGTGGCCGCAGTAGGGGCACTGCAGGCTGTGCGGCGTCATCTTCGACATATCATCTCCTGTAAAATCGGGCGGCTGGCTCAGGGGCGCGGAAACGCGGCAGCGCTTGCCGCGTCGATTCTCAAATGAATTGTCAGAAAAAATTAATTAGTATGGCGGTTCCGGATTTCCCAGGGTAAAACAGGGGACGTCCATACATTAATAAATAACTCATAATAATTTACAAGGCTTCCCGGTCCCGCATTGCGAATTCATTTATAAATGGACGTCCCCTGTCACCGCGTGTTTTTACCTGGTGCCCTTGTACTCTTCCCGCGCATCTTCGCGTGCACGCTTATAGTCTTCGCGTGCCTCTTTCTCGGCATCCTTGCGGTCTTGCTTTGCATCCTTGAGAGCGTCGTGCTTTTGCTCCTTGGCTTCCTTGCGGGCTTCTTTTGCATCCTTGTGAGCCTGATGCTTTTGCTCCCTGGCATCCTTGCGCTCTTCGTGCTTTTGTTTTTTTGCGTCCTTAGCGGCCTCTTCTGCTTCCTCGCGGGCACGCTTGTCTGCTTCCCATGCTTTCTTAAGTTCCTCTTTGTCGGCGCCACGCTGTATCTGTGACTGCTCTTTTGAGGCTTTACGATCCGACGTGTCCGATTTGCCGGCGAACGCCGGCGCTGCGGCCAATGACAGCGAAGCCAAAAACAACACGCCCATGAACAGAATTCTTGCTTTCATGTCCGTCCTCCTTTACTTGATGGGGTTTGATATTGCCTGCGTAAAAAGTTCTCCTTCCGCATATACGGAATTCGGAATAACAAGTCAAGCACACACTACCCCGGGGAAGTGTTGCGGCCAACAGGCACAGGCCCCAGTGCAGCGCTGTAATCAGGCCCCGCGCCGGTTGCGGTACAGCTTTGAATCAACGGCACTGATCATGGCGTCGCGGTTCAGGCCGCCGCCGAGGAAGGCGTTCACGCGGTCAACAGCCGCTTCGGGGCTGGCGATCATGCCGGCGTAGTCCACGCGCAGCATGGAAAAGTTCTTCCGGTTGCGGATCCAGTGCTCAAAGGCTGCAAGCTGGGAGCAAAACAGCGCGGCCATTTTTTCCTCCGGAACGCCCCCGCCCTGCCGGCCCCGGCGCTCGAGCATTTTTTTCTGCGAGGCCAGCACTTCGGAGAGCGCGCGCTCCATGAACACCACGCGGTACTGGAAATCAATCGGCAGATCGTAGAGCAGGCTGTAGATCACCTTGACCACCTTGCCGCGCGCGCCCGGCACCCAGGACGGATCGGCCTTGGTCTTCTTGACCGGCTCGAATTCATAGTAGCCCTTCGGGTTGTCGTCGTCGCGTGAGCGGATGTGGTCGCACAGCACGGAAATGCCGCCGGCCTCGATCACCTGCATCATCATGGAGGTGCCTGAGCGCGGCAACCCGGATACGATCGTAACAAAGGAAGTGTCCATTGGCGGTTATGCCCTGATTTTTATAAACGGTTTTGACAGCAGCGCACATACCATCGACGCGATGCAGAAATACAGGACCCACCAGTCAGTGCCGTACAGCCGCGAGGCCCGGGATGGATAGTCAATCTGTATGGAGCGCACCGGTGCATCATCCGGCAGCGGTTTTTCAAGCGGGAAGAGCAAAAGGTCGGCCCAGCCCGATGAGCGTTTCGGGTTCAGGCGCATGAACCCTTCTCCCGCGCCGAATGTTTTCGCATAGGCCCGGCCGCCGACGCGGAACGCGAGCTCATGCTCACCCGGCTGCAGGGGCTCAATCTCCCAGTACGCTTCGCCGCGGCTGAACACGCGCACCGGCCCGGTCACAACGCGAACGGCCGCGCTGTTCTCGATGCCGATCTCAGGCCACTGCCCTGCGGGTTCCTGCAGTTGCATCCTGACCAGCACGGTTTCGCTGCCGGGCACGGGAGGCCGGTACTGATACCAGGCAGCCATCTGCGCCAGCACGAACACGAGCGGCACGCTCATGATGAGCACCGGAACGAGCGAATGCCACAGCAGCCGAACCGAGCAGGCCAGCAGACGCGCCTCGCTGCGCATGGTGACGCGGATGTTGTCCCTGAACAGAAACACCGCCAGGATGCTTGCCGCGATTTTATCGATAACCGCGCTGAAGGCTTTCCGGTTGGCCGTGAACATGAACATCACGAAAATCACCACGCCCAGCACGGCCGAAATCAGGGTCAGCGACAGCCAGGCGGGCAGCACGGCAACGGGCGCGAACGCGAAGGCGCACAGCGCGTTTGCAGCCGTGTTCAGACCGACGATAACGGAAGCGGCAGCACTCATGGTCGATAGTTCCCTGCAAAATTGTCACACCGGTGCAAACCGGTGTCCAGTGCCTTTCCGGATACGTGAGATCACTGGATTGCGGCCTGCTCCGGAATGACTGAAAATAACATGCCCGGATTTTTTACGAGTGCGCCGTTACTCTATGTATCCGAGCCCGCGCAGCTGCTCCTCAACCGCGCGCGTGTCATCGGGCGAGGACTCAAGGCGGTTCAGCTCTTTTTCAAGCACGTAGGTCACGAACTCTTCAATGCCCTGATACCCGGCTCTTTCGGCCGCTTTTTTGGCCCGTTCATACAGGGGCGCATCGATTTTCACCTTGGTCATGATTGCTCCTTGTTCTTAAATTTTAAAAATATTCTTTCCGGTCATGGTGCCGGGAATACTCAGCCCGAAATGCGCCAGGATCGAGGGCCCGATGTCCGTAAGATCGGCCGTCTGCGAGGCAACGGGGCGGTTGCTGAACAGCACGCCCGGCAGCTCGACCGGATCCATGCAGTGGTCGGCGGCCCAGGCCGAGGTGTTGTCCAGCAGGATATCCCTGGTTATGTCGCCCAGGCAGGACTCCCATGAACAGCGAAAGTCGCGGTGATAGCCGATCACCAGGTCGGGCGCATACCTCAGCGACGGGCCCTGGTAGATCCGGTCGCCGCGGTACACCGTGCGGATCACCCGGCGGCCGCCCGTGTCCCTGACCGCCTCGAGCCTGCCGGCCAGCTCTTCGAGCAGCTGTTCGCGCTCGCGGCCGGGCTCGACGATGCCGTACACCTCGCGGCCCTTCATGTTCAGGTACACGCTGTTGATGCCCAGGCCGAACGCGCGGCTTTTGCGCCAGTCGGCATCCGAGAGCACGGACGTGCAGTCCGGCGGCCACAGATAGCCGTTGTCGCGCAGCCAGGTGTTGATGTTGAACTGGCGGCGGAAATTGGAAAACCCGTGGTCGCTCATGATCATGATATGGGCCTTCTCGCCGAAGCGCCGCACCAGGTCGCCCACGATCGCGTCCATGCGCCCGTAGAGTTCATGCACATGGCTGAAATAGTGCCGCGCCTGGGCAGGCGTGCGGTAGGGATGCGGCGCGTCCGTGTCCCACCAGAACATGTGCGCCTGCAGGTCCGTGCTTGAAAAATAAAAAAACAGCAGCCCGTCGTCATAGTCGCTCAAGGCGTGCTCGTACAAACGCATGCGCTCCTGCAGCACATAATCGGCCTGGCGCTCGAATTCATCGTCATTAAAAATTTTATTGGACAGCGCCTTGTGGTCTTCCTGAAAGCCGGTCGTGTAAAACGCGCCCAGTCGGCCGGCGATGCCCTTCGAAAATCCGGGCGGTTCCGATATGGCGATGGCAGGGTTGCGCGGGTCGGCGTTGACGGGGGAAACGTAGAGCTTAAAAACAGGCTCCACCTGCTGCAGGTAGAAGCGCACGATGCCGTTGACCTCCTTATCAGGGGTCACGGCCGGCGTGACCAGGTTGAAATCGATCTCAACCCACGGGCTCCAGTCGCCCTGCTTGAGCAGGATGGTGCGGCCGGCAACTTCAAGAGCGGCCGCGCGCGCGCCGCGGTCACGGTGCACCCGGCAGGCGACTTCGGCCGGCTGCGGCTTTTTCAAAAACGTGTTGGGAGGCCCGATGATGGCAAACGGCCGGGAGGAGTCCCCATCAAACACCAGGCGTGTTCTGCGGCCCCCGCCCTCGTTCAGGGGAACCGCGGGCGCATCCTCGCCGAAATACTGGTAGGTGCCGTAGCTGCCGAGCAGGTCGGGAGTGCCCATGCCCGAGAGGCAGCGGTGATTGCCGTGGCGTGACGGACTGGGCGGATAGTTGGAGGGCAGGCAGTAAAAGGTTGAGGGTATGCCGGCCGCGTCCAGGTAGTCCCAGAACGGAACGCCGTCGCGCCTCAGCACGGTACGGGGCGGCACATGCTTAAAGGGCCAGAAATCAAACTGCACCTTGTAGTCGCCCATCTCCACATAGCCCAGGCCCGGCATGGTCTCAGCTGCGGCAAAGAACGGGTAGGCCTGCCTCCTGGGGTCGCGGTGGATAAAGTCGAATATGCCGTGCGATCCGGGCCCTGCCCCGTTGATGAAATTGGCCCAGGCAACCGGGCTTTGCGGAGGGTTGCTCGTGCCCAGGCGGCGGTAGCCGCCGGAAGCGCGCAGGCGGCTCAGGTTGGGCAGGCGGCCCTGCTGCATGAGCAGCTCGCACAGGAAGGGGTCAACGCCGTCGAAGCCGACCACGATCACCCTGCGGCCCGCGGCGCGTCCGGCGCGGGCATCGCGCATGAAAACCGGCAGCGGGTTCAGCGCGGCCAGCGCGGCCGCAGCGGCCGAGGTTCTGATGAAATCGCGCCGGGTATATTTTTTCACGGTGCACCTTCTTTGGCGTGTACGGCGGCAGCGCTTACGCTCCAGGCTTTGCCGTCCATATGCGCGGGCACATCAACGCCGAACATGCTCATTATCGTCGGACCGATGTCAAGCAGCCGGGGGCTTTCATCATCAACCGGCCGGTTGCAGAACAAAATGCCCGGCACGAGCGACTGGTCAACGCAGTGGTCCCCGCTCCAGGCCTTTAGATTGTCATGAAACACCCGGTCGGTCACCTGCCCGACCGCGGTTTCCCAGGACGCGCGGTAGCCGATGTGGAACCCGACCAGCAGGTCCGGAGCGTCCTGCTTGTAGGGTCCGGCATAGGTTTTAAGCGCATTGTACACCTGCTTGACAACCTTCTGGCTGCCGTGGCGCGGATCGGTCAGGCCCGTGAGTTTTGCGGCGATTTCATCGCGCAGGGCGCAGGCCTCCGCGCCGGGGTCGACGATGCCGCCGCCTTCGCGGCCTTTCAGGTTCAGATACATGCCGGCCAGCCCGACCGCGAACGCGCGCGTGCGCGACCAGTCGATGCCGGAGAGATTTTTCAGTCCCCGGCCCTGCTCCTTCAGCACCAGGTAGCCGTTTTCTTCAAGCCAGCGGTTCAGGTCGACGCCGTAGCGGAACGTGTTGAACCCGTGATCGGAGATGACCATGAGGAGCGTGCGGCCGTCCCGGCAGCGGCGCATGGTTTCACCCACGATCCGGTCGGCATTGAGGTACGCCTTTTCGATCGCGCTCACCGCAGGCGGCGTATAGGTACCGCCATGGGCCGGATGCGCCGGATCGAGCTCGCGCCAGAATGAATGCTGCACGCGGTCGGTTCCGTCAAATACGCACACGCACAGGCCGCGCCCGGTTTTCTCCAGCGCGTCGAAAAACATGGCCTCGCGCTCGCGGTCATGCGTGCGGCACTGCTCCAGGAAGCCCGCATCGTCAAGACAGCGGTTGTTCAGGGCCCAGCTGTCCTCGGCAAGCCCGAGCGTGGCATAGCGGCCCTGGTTCTTTGCAAGGTAGGTTGAGTAAATGCGCGGATGACTGACCGGCATCACCGGTTTTGCGGGATCGATCTGCACCGGGGTGACGTAGAGCCGCAGTTCAGGCTCGGTTTCCTGCAGCAGAAAGCGGCAGATGCCTGATATTTTTCGGCCGAACGATGCCCGGAACTCAACCGGAATCCAGGGCGAACAGGAGCCGACCGTGAGCGTGTAGCGCTCCCGTGCCACGAGCAGCTCAGCCTGGTCGGGTCCGTTGAGCGAAATGGTAAACGGACAGCTCAGCGGCGTGCGCCCGGCACGCAGCGGATCATCCGGGCCCGCAAGCGCTGCAATGACGGTTGATCCCTGCCGCACGACCCGCGTTACTTCCCCGCCGGTGCTGTCGCCCTCGGCTGGCGCAGCCGTTGTAAAATATGAAAAAATCCCCTGCGAGCCGCGCAGGTCCGGCGCGCACATGCCCGAGAGCTGCACGCCGTAGAACTTCTCCGGCGGAAACGTGATCGGCACGCGGATGACAGAGCTGAAAATACCGTGATCGCCGAGGAACTTCCAGAACGGCGTGGCCTTGCGCAGCAGGCGTATATCGGGCCGGCCGACGGGAATCGCGTACTTTCCCAGCCGCAGGCTGCGGGCCGGACCGTGGATCTCGGATGAGCTCAGGCGGGGCGCATAGGTCTGAGGGTCGCGGGTCAGAAAATCAAAAATATTGTGCTTGCCGGGATTAACGCCGGTCTGGAACGACGACCAGGCGACCGGAGAGATCGGCGGAATGGTCGAGCGCAGGGGCTTGAAGCAGCCCGAATCGCGCAGCGCGGCAAAATGGGGCAGCTTGCCCGCCTCGATCATCCTGGATGTAAGCGCAAAGTCCATGCCGTCAAACCCGAGCACGACCGCACGGCGGATGCGGCTGCGCGCATAGACCGTGCGGAACCTGAGGGCGCGGATAACGGCGCGCGCCGGCCAGGTGACCAGAATAATAAGCGCTGAAAAAACCGCCGCGAAGATGACAAGAAACGAGCCGGCCACCGCGAACCCGGCGCCTGGGCCGATATAGGCCTGCGCCGGCCGGGCGGCGAAAACAAGAAGCACGCCGATACACACTGCAAGCCAACCGCGCACACGGACACCCTTACAAAAAAATCGCGTTTTAAAGGCCGCTGCCGGAGGTCACCGCAACAGGTCCCGAACCGGGCAGCACAGGGATGGCAGCATTCATTTCGCGCTGCACATCATTATTATATATACCACGCCAACCGCCGGCGCAACCATGCTAGGACTGCTGAGCCGGGGCCTGCTGCGCGGCTTGCGCCCTGCGCGAAATTTTCCAGCGGTTATGCAGCCAGCCGAACCACTGCCCGGGATGCTCCCGGACAACCGCTTCGATGAAATCATTATAGCGCTGCACGGTCGCTATCAGGTCATCCCGGGGATTGCCGGTATCCACCGGCTGGATGGGTTCATGCAGGACCATCCGGTGCCGGCGGAAACCGGGCAGCTTGATGAAATAGCCCGGCACAACAGGGCAACCGGTCTTGCGCGACAGGGCCGCCGGGGCGGCATAGGTCATCGCAGGATGGCCGAAAAACGAAGACATGACGCCGTGGCGCCCCGCGTTCTGATCGTAGAGAAACACGACCGCGTAGTTCTCCCTGAGACGGCGCATAACGCCTGTAAGCGTGTTCTGGTTGGGAATGATCACCATGTTGCTCTGCGCGCGCGAGGCAAGCACATAGCGGTCGACAAACCTGTTTTTCAGGGGCTTGTACAGCGTGGCCGCGTGCTCAAGGCGCGCTCCGAACACATGCCCGGCCAGCTCCCACATGCCCGTATGCGGGCCGAGAAGAATCGCCCCGCGCCCGAGAGAAAGCGCCTGCTCAAGATGGTGGAACCCTTCAATCTCAACGTTCTCTGCAGCGTCTTCGGGCGTGATGATGACGGATTCGACCAGGGCCTCGCCCAGCAGCGCCATGAGAGAGCGCAGAATGCGCGAGCGCTCCGCGCGGGAAAGTCGGTCGCCGAAGGCGCGCGTAAGATTTTCATGAGCGAGCCGCATGCGGCCTTTAATAACATACCCGGCGGCAATGCCCAGAAAACGGCCGAAACAGATGGCGAGCCGGACCGGCAGCAGCCGTATGCACGCCACGAGTACGCGCACGCCGCAGTATTCCAGCAGATGTCTGATTTTTTTTCTGGAAATCATGGCCTCAGCAGGCGCACGGGCGGCGATTATCGTCGTGAAAAACGGGTGCCCAGGGGATAGCCCTTGAAAATCCACCATGAGCGTTTTCTTGCGACCGCCTCCAGCAGCGCCGAGCGCGCATCTCCCATGGTTCCGGGACAGATTTTCTGCCAGCACTTGTACACGCCGGAGAGATCTATCGCCTGCAGCGGCCGGTGCAGAAAGCGCGGAATCCGGTCAAGCACCAGGCTCGACTGGAAATCCAGCAGCGCCGGAGCGCCCTCTGGGGTTATCAGGATATTGCGCATGTAGCGGATATCGAGATGCACGATGCCGCGGCCGTGCATGCGCTGCACGGTGTCTTCAAGCTGCTTGAAAAACTCCGGAGTGACCGTGCCCGTGCGTCGCGCTTCCTTCAGCGTTATGCCGGGGATATGGCGGTAGGCCAGCGCGAAAGGGCTCAGCCGGAATGGATCGGCCGCGATACCGGGAACACCCTGCAGCCGCTCAAGCGCCCGCAGTTCACGGCGCACCATGAATATGCCCAGCGAGCACCTGACCAGCGCCCGGCAGGGGCTGAAGTCCTTGATCACCCAGGTGTCCGGCCCCGTATCGAACAGGAACAGATCCGCGTTGGCCCAGCGGCCCCGGCTTAAAACCCGGACCGGGTTTTTTTTCGTATCCTCAAGGGTAAACGGCATCATGATCGCGTGTATACCTGTTCTGTGAGCAGTGCACGGGTGCGGACTGCAGCCCCCCCGCGCACCGGCCTCGCATGACCGGAGGCAGGCGCGGCGCCTGCAGCATACACTCCATGATCGGGGGAAACGGAAATCCGCGTCAACCCGCGGCAGCCGGCGGCCGCCCGGGAGCCGGGCAGCTGCATGCGCAGCCGCGTTCATCACGGCGGCTATCATACAATATTTGACCGCATTGACAAACCATTTTTTAAAGACCTGCGTGCGCAACGCAGATATCGTCTCGGAAGTACCATCAAGCGGCTTGAATTCCCGCATGTTTTTCAAACCGCCGTGCCGGAGATTCCACGGGCTCTCATCTGCGGCCGGACACGAGCGATGTATCTGTCCGGGAAAACTTCTTTTTAAAAAAAATAAAATATCCCTTGACTTGCACGCCCCTGTTCATCTATTAGTGTTGCTTGTCTTGCAGCACCAATACCATCACACACAACCGATACAGCAGGCATAACGAAGCAGCTATGAGCCGCACACAGCTTCTTGAAAAAAATATTGAGTACCTTCCGGTGGTCTATTTAACCAGCAGCTTAAAGCAGCTCTACCAGCAGTGCGAGGGGCTTTCCGAAAAAAAATGCCACTCCATCATGATCACCGGCGAAACCGGCACGGGCAAGGAACTGCTGGCAAAAAGCATCCACTACAGCCGCTGTCCCAATGCGCCGTTTATCACCATGAACTGCGTCAATCTTCCGTTTGATCACTTCGAGGAAAAAATCAATACCTGCTTTTCATCTCTGGCCGCTCCCGTTGACGGCCGGCCAGGCGCGCCGTCCCAACCCGAGTCGACCCTTTTTCTGCGCGATCTCGGCAGGCTCGAATCACAGGTAAAAAAGGACCTGCTTGCGCTGCTGTCTGAAAAAATCCAGTCAATGAAAAAAACCGGCGCTGCTCCCGTGCGGCTGATCTTTTCATCCAAGGACCTGGAGAAGGGCTCCCGGTCAAAAGACGGCGTATCAATCGCGCCTTTTAATCCCTACCTGCTGACAATACTGCCCCTGCGAAGCCGGCGCGAGGACATCCCCCCGCTGGCGACGTTTTTCATGGATAAATTCAGCAAGGAATACGGCAAGGACATCGGCGGCATGCACAGCCGCGCCCTTGCCCTGCTCGAGGGCTATGAATGGCCCGGCAACGTGAGCGAGCTGCGCGATGTCATGGAAAACGCCGTGATGCTGGCCGACGGGCCGCTGATCACGAAGGACGATATACGCTTCAACATCTCCAAAAAGGCGATCGCGCTTGAGAGTTTCCTGAGCCGCGAGGATTTCTTCACGCTTGATGAAATCGAACATATCTACATCAATACCGTGCTGCGCCGCCTGAAAAACAACAAAAGCAAAACAGCCAAGGTGCTGGGCGTTTCCCGCAACACCCTGCAGCGCCATATCGGAGCGCTTGAAACTCCCGCGCCCAAAAAGAAGCGCAAAAATTCCCACCAGCCCCGCCTGCTGTAAGCATCCGCACAGTCTTTGACATGCTGTAATGCAGCCGCTATAGGTATCGCTATCGGAATCGGGGTCGTAATCGGATTCAGAAAAACA
>CAIRTM010000088.1 GCA_903881505.1 uncultured delta proteobacterium
ACATCGCTCACCTGCTGCAGGCTCTGGTCGGCCATGATTTTCGGCAGCATCGCTTCCGAAGCGTACACAATGCCGGTGGTGCGCATGTTGCCGCGCCGCTCGATCATCCAGCGGCTGCCGTCGATCCTTTTGACCGGAATATGCTTTTCTCCCATGGGGTCTGCTCCGCAGTATGCCGTCTTCAGATGCACGCTAAGCCTCAACGGCATATACCGAAAAACAGTATAGAACCATCCGCGCGCGCGTACAAATTTTATTGTGCCTCACAAAAAAACAGGTTATGAATAAAAGGCGCCCGCGGGCCGCAAGGGTCTGCGCGAAACAAAAAAAGGACTTTGTATGGCCAATTTCCTCTACCTCTCCTATGCCGCGATCCTGGCGGCACTGTTCACTGGCGTTCTGAAGATCAAAGGCGCGCCCGGGGGAACGAAGGCGCTCCTGCTGCCGGTGGTCGCTGCGCTTGCCTACGGCAATGCTGTCTGCGGCATCGGTTTCGCGATCGGCGAAGGCGGGCTTTTAAAGGCGCTCAACACGCCCCGTTTTTTCTTCCACGTGTTTGCAACCCCGCTGCTTTTGTTCCTTGCCTTGAAGCTGGCACGCGGCTTCAAGGTGCCTTTGGCTGAAAAACCGGCCGTGCTGTGGGTCCTCTGGATACTGTCCGCCCTGCTTGTCGCGGCAGGCATTATGCAGGAACTCGCCTCCATGGAGCTCGTGCCGAAGATGGAACTGGGTACGCTGCGCTACGCGCACCCGGCGCCGAAACCGCCCCTTGGCCCCATTGTGGCCAATCTCGTCACGATTATTGCAGGCGCGCTTATCTGGCGCAGGGCCGGCTGGCCGGTGCTGTTTGTCACGAGCCTTGCCATGCTTCTCACCGCAGGCATCCCGCCGAAACTGTTCGGGCAGCTCCCGGGCAACGCCGGCGAGATCATCTTCATGCTGGGCTTCATGTTCGCCATCAGGCGCCTGGCAGCAGCTTCTGCCCGATAACGCCGTATCCACCCGCCTGCCGCCGTGCAGTCCGCCCGCATGCATGCCCACGGCGCGGCGGATTGAATTGTGCGGGCCCTTCTGATAAGCTCCGGAAAACAGCCGGTTTCGGGGACCGGTTCACGCGTCTCGTTGAGCGCAGGAAAAGCCAATGAAGAAAGCCGCATGTATTTTTTTCTTTATTACCCTTGCGGCCGGCGCGGCCGGCGCACAGGATGCTGCTGAATTAATATCAGGCGCTGAGGCCGCTCTCGGGGCCGGGCGCTACGATCAGGCCGCGCGCCTCGTGCAGCAGGCACGCGATGCTGACGGGGCCCTGCTGAACGAAGCTGTCCGAAAGGGCCTGGGGCAAAAACCCTTTGACACTGGAGCCCTTGAAAAAAGCCTGGCGGATCTCGCGGCGAGGTCACGCAAGCTCAGCCGGCAGGCGCAGGATTTCGACCAGCAGCGGGTGCTGGACAGCCTCGGCACGAACGCACTGAACGGATTTGTCTACCGGCTCGATGATCATTTCAATGAGGCGATCGTCTCCGGCGGCGCCGCGGCCCGGACAGCGCAAGAGAGCAGCCCGGCAGGCTTTGCCGTCAATTTCGACGAAACCGACAGCGTCCGCATGATTCCCAGCAGATCGCAGGCAGCAGTAGAAAACGGCATACTGAAATACCGGCATGCAAAGTACGGATACCTTGAAAGCGACGGCGCCCTGGATATCGACAGGGATCTCATCGGCGACATCGTCCTGCGCATAAAATGCCGGAATGCCAAACGGGTGCAGCTTGCCTGGAGCCGCGAACCGGATGCCTTCAAGGGAAGCCCGGCCAACGGCGAGGTAGAGATTGATACCGTTCCGGACGACCGTTTCCATACATACCGCATCAACGCTGCGAACGCCCTGCGCTGGCACATGGACTTCGGCGACCGCATCCGGAAGATTTTTTTCTATCCCTCCGCCATCGCCGGAGATGATCTTGAGATCGACTATATCCGCTTTGTATCAAAGGCTGAAAAATACCGGGAGGCCCCTGCCGGGGTTTCCTATGAAACCATAGCGCAGACAATGCGCAGGGTTATCTATGCCAATACACCGCTGACAATAACCTATGACGTCATGCTTCCCGAACAGCCCTGCACGCTGAGCCTGGGCACGGGCATCCTCAACCCCGGAGCACCGGTCGGCCTCAGCGTCAAGGTTGTGCCGCAGGCTGAACCGGGAAGAACCGCTTCGGCGCAGGCGAAGGAGATCTACGCAGTCACCATGCAGGACACGCAGTCATGGACGGATGCAAAACTGGATATGTCGGCCTGGAGCGGCAGCCGCATCCGGCTTCAATGCGAACTGAGCGGCCCGGGAAAAAACATCGCCTTCATAAGCAACCCGGTGCTGTACAGCCCGCCCAGGAAAAAAATGAATATCATCATTGTACTCGAAGACGCCCTGCGGGCCGATCATATGTCCTGCTACGGCAGCGGCCGCACGACAACACCGGTGAAGGACGAATGGATCAGGGGCGGGGTGCAGTTTCTCTATGCTTTTTCGCAGGAAACCAAGACGCGGCCATCCTGCCCAAGCATCATGACCTCTCTGTACCCCACCGCGACCGGCGTATGGCACTTTACCGACATGCTGGACGAACGCTACCTGACGCTTGCGGAAATCCTGCGTTCGCAGGGTTTCGAGACGGCCTCGTTCATCCAGAACGACAACGCCGGGCCGCTGGCAGGCCTGCATCAGGGATTTTCATACCTTATCGACAGCGGAACGCTCGGAAGCCGCGCCGAAAGCCTCTACGCCGACAGGCTGTTCGAATGGATGGATGCGCACCGGGACCGGAATTTTTTCCTCTACCTGCATGTGCTTGACCCGCATGGCGTCTATGACCCGCCCGCGCCTTTCGACGCATTTTACCGCGAAGCCCCGCGGGGCGGCAGGCCGGTTAAAAAAGATGCACTCTGCTTTGATCCGGACTGGATCGAGCAGCCGACGATTGAGAGCAGAAACCAGCTCTACGACGGCGAGGTCCGCTGCAACGACCACTGCTTTACCCTTCTGCTTGACAAACTCTCCGCCGGCAACCTCGCACACGATACCGCGGTCATCGTTATCGGCGATCACGGCGAGCACCTGGGCGAGCATGGCCTGTGGGAGCACCGCCCGCCGGGCTATGTCCAGGTGCTGCGCGTGCCGCTGCTGATGGCATATCCGGCAGGCCTGCCGAAGGGGCTGAAGATCTCCCGGCCGGTGCAGTTGATCGACGTTATGCCCACGATCCTTGAACTGGCCTCAATCGATGCGAGCCGCTGCATTATGCAGGGGGATTCCCTCCTGCCCCTTATCGGGCAAAAAAACCCCTCCTACTGGGACGGCCGGGCCGTTTTTTCAGAAGAGGTGTCGTTCAAAAAGAAAAACGCAACCGGCGAATGGTGCTCGGTTTTCTTCCGCAACCGGCATGTTTTGAATTCTGGCTCGCTCAGCGACGAAATGACGCGGCAGGTGCAGGATAAAAAACTGTATACTGCGTTTTTTACGACGAGGATGTTCGATTATGTAAGCGACCCGCAGGAAACAGCCCCTGCGGACTGGGATCTCGCCGACATCGTGTATTTCCAGAACATAAAATCCCTGGTCCGCGAAATCCAGGCAAACAACATGAAGTTCCACGAAACGCTTACAGGCGGCACACAGCGCGACATCCGCTATGACCCTGAGGCTGTTCAGCGGCTGAAAGGCCTTGGCTATATTCAGTAACGGTGTAACAGGCGCTGGGTGATTGATGGAGGCGCCACCGCGCACGCAATTCCGCATCCGACAGGCACACACGGGATTCCGGCTATCGGCTGCGCTCCGGCCGGAATGACATACCCGGAAACGGCCCGGTTTTTGAGCTGTCATGCCGCGCGCGATGCGGCATCCGTTGTTGCATTTATCCCTTAGGCCAATACGGCCCCGAACGGGGTGACAACTCCTTTAAAACCTGTTATGCTTTTTGCAGTGCGCGCCGCGCCAAAAAACCGAACCGCTGCGGGATATACCGGGAAAGGAAACTGCCGATGCCGAAAACGACCATTGAAATCGCCGTGAACGACCTGCGTAAGTCCCTGCCGGATATCGCCTGGAACGCCTGCGAGGACAGCTTTTTCGCGGTCTGGTCCGCGGCCCCGGGCATGGAGAGCGACAGCGCCGCCTATTCGATAGCAGGCAGAAAAATTTCTTCCGACGGTACGCTCCTGGAAGCGCCGGTCGACATACTCACGACCGAAGACATCCTGATGCTGCCCCGCATTGTCTACAACCCGAACAAAAACCAGTTTCTTGTCATCTACTGCCGGGCCGAAAGTTACTTCAACATCCGGGGCATTATACTGGACGCAGACGGCAGGGCCGCGGGGGACCACTTCATCGTCACCGACGCTCCCGCCAGCCAGTTCCACTATACGGCAGCGTTCAACAGCAGGCGCAACCAGTATCTCATAACGTACAATGACGTACGCGACGGAGTGAGCAGCGCCTACGGCGTGATCATTGACGACGCCGGAGCCGTGGTAAAGCCGGAGTTCCTGGTATGCGGGGCCGAAGGCCACCAGGTAAACCCGGTTGTGTGTTATAACCCGGCCGACGACACGTACCTTGTCAACTGGGAGGATTTCCGCGCGCACGGCAACAGCCTGGAATCGCTCGGCACGCTCGAGGTCATGACCGATATTTACGGGGCACTTTTGTCAGGCGACGGAACAATTATTGTCGGCGACATACCCATGTGCGCCGATGCCGTCGGCAGGAATGCCGACCAGCGCTTCAACGGCATCACCTGGAATTCGAAGAAGAACGAGTTTCTGGCCAGCTGGACCGACACCCGCGAGCACATCCGCAACGTTGCGATCATGGGCAGGATCGTAGGTGCCGACGGCTCGATGAGCGCAGGCGACCACGCCCTGGTTGACGCGCCCGGCGCGCAGATGATCAGCCACATCCACTACGTCCCGGCCGAGGATGCCTACTTCGCCTGCTTCGAGCGCGACAAAAACGATGTCGACAAGTTCTACTTCAAGGACATTTCAGCCAAACTCGACATCGGGGCCCAGTGGCTCGACGGCAAAGGCCGCCCGGCAGGCGGCATTATCGGCATCTGCAGCGAAGCGGGCAACCAGCGCTTCGTGCGCTGCGCGCACAGCGAGAAAAGCGGCTCGTTCCTGCTTGTGTGGCAAAGCGATTTCCCCGGCGTGTCCGATTCGGTTGAAGGGCACATCATGAGCGCCGGCGGCAACATCATGGGGGCAATCTATAAAAGTAGCGTTTTAAAGTAATCGGATTGCCCTGATTTACAGGTTGACACACAGCATATTTCCCGTCCATCCGTAGCATTCTTTCAAAATCTGTCTCCTCTGCATAATTTAACAAAAACCGTTTTAAGGCCGGGCAAGTATAGACAGGCGGGCCGGCCATGTCAACACAAGAGCCGGAAGAGTAAGACTGCCCGGGTTGAAAGCGGACGACAAATAACCTACACTTGATTTCAGCAGCACTTGGCCTGTGTTCTGCTTGTTTAAACGAATGTGTATGGAGACGTTACTATCATGCGCATGCCTGCAACCGTTTGGATGACGCTGATAGCAGCCGCTTTCAACCCGGCCTGCTCAACCTCCGCCCAGCAGGACGGCTCTTTCGAGGCTGCGAGGCAGCAGATGATCGGGCGCGACCTCAAGGGCCGGGATATTACGGATGAAGCCGTGCTGCAGGCCATGCGTGACGTGCCGCGACATCGCTTTGTGAGCCCGGCACAGCAGGACATCGCTTACGCGGACTTCCCCCTGCCCATTGGCCACGGCCAGACGATCTCGCAGCCCTATGTCGTGGCGTTCATGACGCAGATGCTCGAAGTAAAACCCGCAGACAGGGTGCTCGAGATCGGGACCGGCTGCGGCTACCAGGCCGCGGTGCTGTCGAAGCTCGCCGGTCATGTCTATACCATCGAGATCGTTGAGCCGCTCGCCGCCGAAGCGCGCACGCGCCTGGCCGAACTGGGTTATAACAACATCTCCGTAAAAGCCGGCGACGGTTTTGAGGGCTGGAGCGAACACGCACCGTTTGACAGGATTATATTGACGTGCGCGGTAAAGGAAATCCCTCCGAAGCTGATTGAACAGTTAAAGGAAAACGGCCGCATCATCGCGCCGGTGGGCGCAGAATACGGCGTTCAGTACCTGGTCATCTCGACCAAGCAGGCCGGATCGCTCAAGCATAAAAGCGTGCTGCCGGTGCGGTTTGTGCCGATGACGGGCAAGGCCATGGAGAAGTAGGCTGCCGCAGGGTGGACCCGTGACGCGTGCCCGCCCTGCAGCTTAACGTACGAACAAAAAACTTTTTGATTTTTTTTGTACCCTTTCTTTGCCGCCAAAGAAAGGGTACCCCCAAGAAAAGCGCCCCGGCGTTTCGCGTCCGCCTGCGGCGGATTCCCTCGCCGGGCACATGATCGCGGGAACGGCACAAACTCGCACATTCGGGCGCTCAGACAGCGTGCCGTTCGTATCCGCTCTCATGCGCCCGGCTCGGCCGCGAACCGATGGGGTTTAAACCCCAAAGATGTAGGGTGGACTTACGCAGCACGTCCACCAATTGTGGTTCCAGCGGTGGACACGCTTGGCGAGTCCACCCTACAGTAGAGATGTGCCGACAATAACCACGGAGAGGAGCAACGCCATGCGAACAGTCAGCCAGAGAGACATGCTTGTTAAAAGTTTTGTGTTTGTGCCGGTTTTTTTGATAACCATCGCGCTGGGCGGATATGCATCGGCCGAGCTGCTGGCAGAGGGCACGGCAGCGCCTGACTTCACCCTGAAGAATCAGGACGGCAAGGACGTCACCCTGTCGCAGGAGTTCAAAAAGGGGCACGTCGTGCTGTACTTCTACCCCAAGGACAGCACCCCGGGCTGCACGAAGGAGGCCTGCTCGTTTCGCGACCTGTCGGAGGAGTTCCGCCGCGAGGGTGCCTCCATTTTCGGCATCAACACCGACAGCGTCGAGTCGCACAAAAAATTCCACGAAAAACAAAAGCTGACCTTCAGCCTGCTGGCCGATCCTGACGCTGCGGTCACGAAGCGCTACGGGGCAATCGGCCTGTTCAAGTTTGCCCGCCGGGTCACGTACCTGATCGACTCGAGCGGCACGATCCGGAAGGCGTATCCCGATGTCGATGTCTCGAGCCATGCGGCCGAACTGCTGCAGGCCGTGCGGGAGTTGAACGCGAAAAACGCAAAACCCTGAAGGCAAACTGCCGTTGAATCAATCGCACAGCTACCCTGCACGCCTCGGGCTGTTTTACGGATAATAATGGGGCGGTCCCGGGTGGATTTTTTCCATAAGGCCGCAGTCGAAAACCTGCCCGGCTGACAGAGCCTCCTTCAGGTGCCCCATTTTTTGCAGCACGGGCACAAACTTCATGGTCGATGCAATGTATTCCTGCGGCAGGCTGGCGCAGTAGCGCGGCGACACCGCGAACACCTCCTCGATAAACGCGGCATCGACAGCCTTCAGCTCCTGCGCCACCACGGCAGCCGCGCGGCCGGGCTCAAGCCTGAGCATGGTGCAGGCATCCTCGTGCAGAGCGAGAAAATCCAGAAGCAGGCTTTGCTCCTGCAGCATGCGCGTGTGCACGGCAATGCCGTAGCTGGGGTTGAACGGCCACAGGGACTGCGGCGGCAGGATGATCTTCATGCCGTACCACTTGCAGCACATGACGGCAAGCGGCGGGGTGCCGACCGCGCCGGCAAGGCCCCCCTGCCTGACATCTTCGGCGATCAGGTCGGCCCACGGGTAATTCACGACACAATTCGCGTTCAGCCCGCTTTCATTAAGTGTGTTCCGCAGGATAATATCGTGAATGGAGCCCTGCGAAGGCGTGCCGATTTTGCAGGATCTAAACTGGCCCAGGGCCGCTTGCATGCTTCCGCTTTCATCCATCGAACGCAAGTCGGGCGAGCCCGCCATGACCGTGCCCTCGCAGTGCCCGCCCGCGATGCACACCAGCGGTATGCCGCGCCCCACGGCTATCATCATCGGGGGAAGCCCGATATAGCCGATATCGAGCGCACCCGCACTGAAGGCCTCGACCATGGCAGGGCCCGTGCCGAACAGCTGCCAGGCCGGCTCGATGCCGGGCCCGCTTTCAAGAAGCCGCAATCCTTTCAGGATATGCGAGCTGTGATGCATTGTGGAGAGGTAACCGATGCGAAGCGGCTTCATGATGCCACGGCCCTCAGGTCATGGGGGGAACGCGTGCGGACTGGCCCTGTTTCAGTTTGAGAAAACACTGTCAATCGGCGAAGGGGTGTACTTGACCGGCTGCGTACCCTCCTTGAAGCATTCGAACATAGCCGGCTCCGCCCTGGACTGCGGCGTGTAGCCGGTTGCGGGGTTGATACGCTCAAACACGAGGCCGTCCGGTATGCGAAAGGTCCTCACCGGGTCATCGTCCGTGTAGACCTTCTGCATGTACTCCAGCCAGATAGGCGCCGCGGCCACGGCCCCGGTCTCGTTGCGCCCGAGCGGGCTCAGGTCATCGAAGCCGACCCACACCCCGGTCACAATATCGGGCGTGTAGCCGATGAACCATGCATCGCGCACGTCATTGGTCGTGCCGGTCTTGCCGGCGCAGGGGCGGTTCAGGGCACGCACCTTTTTGCCGGTTCCCTCCTCGACCACGCTTTGCAGCAGGGTGGTCATGATGTAGGCGGTCTGCGGGCTGAGCGCCGCAACCAGCCTGGGCTGGTTGCGGGCGATTTCGACGCCGTCGCGGTTGACGATGCGGGTGACGGCAACGGGCTCGGCATACACGCCTTCGGCGCAGAAAGCCCCGTAGGCCTTGACAAGGTTCAAGAGCGACACGCCGCAGGAGCCCAGCGCAAGCGAGAGCCCGTGCGTGTATTCCCCCTCGAGGCCCAGTGCGTGGGCATAGCCCAGCGCATAGTCGATGCCGATGTCTTTCAAAATTTTTACCGTGACGACGTTGCGCGAAAGGGTCAAGGCCTTGCGGAATGTGATCGGGCCCATGAATTTTTTGTCGTAGTTCTGCGGTTCCCAGAGCGTTCTGTGCCGCGGCGGGCCGAACTCGAAAACGAGCGGGGAATCGACGATGATGCTCGCGGCGGTGTAGCCCTTGTCCAGCGCGGCCGCGTAAATGACGGGCTTGAAGGCCGAGCCGGGCTGGCGCCGCGACTGGACCGCACGGTTGAACTGACTCTCATGAAAATCGCGGCCGCCGACCATGGCGAAAATGCTGCCGGAGTACGGATCAAGGCTTATAAGCGCTGCCTGCACACGGTTTTTTTCATCGGCGCTCCTCTGCCGGGTTTCATACTGCTCGATGCCGAGCGCCACGGCGGCATCGGCGGCACGCTGGCGCTCGAGCTTCAGCGTGGTTTCAATGCGCAGGCCCTCCTTGTAAAGCACATCAGCGCCGTAGGTTTTCTCGAGCTCGCGGCGCACAAATTCGACAAAATGCGGCGCCGCGGTCTGGTTGATGTCGACGGGCTTGTGGAACTGCGGCTCGGCGGCCAAGGCTTCGGTAAGCTGCCCGTCTGAAATGCGGCCGAGTTCGGCCATGCGCTCCAGAACGTAGCGCTGACGCTCGCGCGCGCGGTCGGGCCGGCTGTAAAAGCTCGGCGCCTTGGGCAGCGCGGCCAGGTATGAAGACTCGACCAGGTTCAGGTCGCGGGCCGGCTTGCCGAAAAAAACCCGCGCCGCAGCCTCAACCCCGTAGGCGCCGCGGCCGAAATAAATCTGGTTGAAGTACAGGGTCAGGATGTCCTGCTTGCTCAGGGACTGCTCGATGCGGGTTGCCAGGATCGCCTCTTTGATTTTTCGGGTATAGCTGCGCTCAGGGGTCAGCAGCAGGGATTTAACGACCTGCTGCGTGATGGTGCTGCCGCCCTGCCGGATTCCGCGCGAGCGCAGGTTGGCAAAGGCAGCGCGCACGATGCTCCACAGATTTATGCCCTGGTGCTCAAAAAAGCGGTCGTCCTCGGCCGCAAGCATTGCGTCGATCATGACCGGCGCAACGGCGGAAAGCTCAACCGGATAGCGCCGCTCGATAAAAAACTCGCCGATCAGGTCGCCGTCTACGGAAAATACCTGCGACACCAGCGCCGGCCGGTAATCCTTCATCGTGGCGATCCGGGGCAGGTCGCGGCTGAAATACTTATAGGCCCCGACAGCGGCGCCCAGGACTGTTCCCGCGCCGATAATAAAAAGGCATAAAAGGAATATGAAAAATTTTTTCATAACGTGGCGGCCGCGGACGGATCAGTCAATAGCCGGGCAGTTCAAAAGCATTTTCTATGTGTTCGATTTCAGGAGCGCCGCTGCCCAGCAGTATGGCGATGACGTCAAAACGGGCGGCGCTGCCGCTCAGCCGGCTGTGCTGCAAATAGGCCTGCGCAACGGCACTGATGGAGCGCTGTTTTTTCAGCGACACCGCTTCAAGCGGCGAACCGAAGGCGCTGCTGCGCCGTGTTTTAACCTCGACAAAAATGAGTACGTTTTTGCGGCGGGCGATGATGTCGATCTCGCCATGGCGGCAGCGGTAGTTGCGATCCAGAATCTCATATTTTTTGCTCAGCAGAAAGCGGGCCGCAATGTCCTCGCCCTGTGCGCCGATTGTCGTGTGCTGCGCCATGCATCCGCCCGCTTTTTTCATCCTTCAGCGGGGTCCGCCCCGCTTCTCACGCAATAGTATCAAGTCTGCTCCGGCGAAACAACCATTTTAAAACCGCGCCGGCGCAAGCTTTATCGACAGGAGATTGCCGCGGCCTTTCCATCCTTCGAAACAGGCTACTGCGGAGGACGGGACGGCCTCGCAATGGCACAGGTAAACCGGCAGTATGGGTTTGTCATTGCGAACGAAGTGAAACAATCTCAACATTAAAATGCTCTTGCAGGGTGTCGAAAAAGTCTTTTTATACAGGCTATACAGGCTGTTCAAAAACGCCCGGATGCAAGGCGTGCAAAATCATGAGGAATGAGGCGTACTTTTGCGTACGCCGCAGTGACGAATGATGAGCACAACGCAGCCCTTCGGCGAAGCTCAGGGCCGTGAGCCTGTCGAACGGCAGATGGGCGTTTTTCAACAGCCTGCTAGAAAGATACTCTAAAACTGCGCCGGTGCAGACTGCATTGCCCGTGCCGCGCCAGGGCCTGCAGATGCGCCGCTGTTCCATAGCCCTTGTTTTTTGAAAAATGGTAGGCCGGAAACAGGCGGTCGTATTTTTCCATGATGGCGTCGCGCACAACCTTGGCGATAATGGAAGCAGCGCCGATAAGCTGGCTTTTCTGGTCCCCGCGCGTGATCGCCGCGTGCGGCATCGGGCCCGGCACGCCGTGCGGCCCGTCAACCAGCAGGTACTCCGGCGCCGGGTCAAGCCCGAGTACGGCCGTACGCATGGCGAGCAGGCTGGCCTGCAGGATGTTGATGCGGTCGATGTCGGGCGCTTCCACCCCGGCCCAGTTCCAGCTGACTGCCGCTTCGGTGATAACGCCGAAGAGTTCTTCGCGCGCTCGCGCCGAGAGTTTCTTCGAGTCTTTAATGCCCGGGTGATGCCAGCCGGCAGGCAGTATCACGGCTGCGGCCACGACCGGACCCGCCAGCGGGCCCCGGCCGGCTTCGTCCGTGCCCGCAACAAACCGGTAGCCTTCTTCGTAGAGCAGGCGCTCGGGCTGCGGCATGGCTTTCAATCGTTCTGTAAGCATAGTTAACAAGGATTGTCAGTTGAACGAGTACCGGTGTTGCCGTGCAAAGGGCGCACTGCGTTTATGCCGCCAGTCCATTTATCATCATGCCGATTGTTATGTCTTGATAAACGCACCACATGCCTTACACTTGACGCCATGCTGATAAAAAAAGTGGGAACCCCAGCAAGAGAAAAACTATACAAGCGGGTTTTTTACCTTTGGTGTAAGGTTCCGTAGAAGCGCTGCCGCATTTTTTACATGTGATCTCGGTTTTCCCAAACTCCTCGTCGGCCAGGCAGGACAAATCCGGGGACAGGATCTCTTTTGCCTGTTCAGCAAACTGCGACGGAACTTGAAGCTTTACACCCCCCAGGGCATTTGAGTAAAGCCACTGCATATTAACGGTATGTTCATCAGCAATAAACACGGGGATGCCGGCTGCATCTAAACTTGTCTTTGCTATTTGTGCCTCATGGGGGAATGAAAATGAGGCAATGGTTGTCAGCCGGTCTTTATTCATTGTTTTATAGGTATACCGTTGCGGAGAAGGGGCGCGGTGCGATTTTTTGCCCCGTCCGGTGCAGCAGATGGTCATGATCAGCCCAGTAGCAACACCTTACCTATATTTATACCCATTGTGAGGCCGTCCCGTCCTCCGCAGTAGCTTGCTGCGGATGGAAAGGCCGCGACAAGCTTGTGGTGGCGCAATCCACCACCGGACAGCACACCATTAATCTGCTCTAATTTACTCAGTTCGTAATTTCTGGGGCGTTGCCCGTTTAGCTGTGGTTCTAGTATAGCAAAATTGTAAAGCAGTCAATTATTTTAAATAAATATGTTCGTATTTGCCGGTTATTCCCATGATATGCGAAGTTCGCAAAAGATATAATTTTGGGCAAACCTGTGGGCTACAGGTTACCACTTGAGATGCCACATTTCATCCGGCAAGGCAGGCGCGGAGCTTCCCATGTATCCGCAGCGGTCTATTTCACATCCGGTTGCGGCAACGGACAGCGCCCATCATCGAATTTTCATTCGGGCGCTGGATCGAGTTTTGAAAAAATGCTTCCGGATGCAGGTGAAAAATGTCATTATTTGATGCGCTTTAGGCCTGCTCTTAAACGCCGGCGCAGCCGGGAAATGACCTATAATATTGTTAAAGGTGGTGAAGAATGCCTGCGTGCCGCCATGAAGTGCTGACGCTGATGCCGCCGGCCGGGGGGCGCCTGCGCTGCCGGCACTGCCACCTGACGATCAGCGCGCAGGAGCTGGGATCGGGCTGCTGCCCGGAATGCCTTGAGTCGTTCAGGATGCAGCGCCGCGATTTTGAGGAGATTCCCGACGCTTCTGCCGGCCGCATCCGCTACTGCTGCGAGGCCTGCGGCATGATACTGGACATCTAAATCCTGTCTTTTTATAAGACCTGCATGCTGTTGCCGGACAAAGCACTATAAAAAAAGCAATTCCGGCGCAAGGCCGGAATTGCTTTTTTGTGCATCGGTTAGCTGGCCCCCCCCAGCATCAGGAGAGGCCGCCACGGCTGTATTACGGCTGGTCGCCGTCGACGAACAACTCGGTCGGTGTTGTGGTGCTGACCGTAAGATTAGCCTTTGACCACGTACCGTAAAAAGCTGCATTGATGAACTTGTTTACGCTTTTTGCGATATCGGTGTAGAAAGTGCTCGGCGTGTACATGCAGTTGGTGCAGGCCGGGCAGCTGCCGTCGGCAAAGCTGCAGTGATAGTATTTGGGGGAGTAGCCGCAGGGACCCCAGGAGTAAATCTTCTTAACCCGGTAGAAGGCTCTTTCGCCCATGCTGCCGTAATAGCCGGCCTCGGCAGCGTCTTCCTGCGTCACAAAGCAGGTCGTTACATTAAAACCCCAGTACAGAGCTGGAACGGACACATTGCCTGCGCCGCTGCAGTTATAAGGGTCGATTGAAAAAATGGCATCGGCAAGCCAAGGATTAGCGGACACGGCATTTTGTGCTGCCTGGCCGCCGGCGGAATGGCCGCCGAGAATCCAGTTGGCGATTGAGGTAATGCCCGTACCCGAAACCCAGCCTAAAATATTGTTCTGAACTTCAATAACGCAGTTTTTGTATTTGGTGGCATCGGTTTTGGTCATGCTGCCGGGCTGGTGATCCATCACAACCACGACATAGCCGTAATTTGACATTGCCGCGGCAAGATTATCATAGCTGTCTCGCGACATGGCAGTGCCAACGCCAAGAATAAAGGCTTCACAGGTGGCCGGTGACGGGCTTTTGTAGAAAACGCGATACTGGCCGAGCGACGTTGTTTTGTCGAAATAGTTGGCTTGCGCGCTGCTGATGAAAGCGATACATAAACACAAAGCCAGTCCGGTTGAAAAAAACAGCTTTTTTTTCATGGTACTCTCCTTTTGCTGATTGGGTTTTTGCTCGCCTTTTGACGAGAAAACTATGGTTACAGCGAATCTATAAAATAAAGCGTTTCACTCACAATCTGACTGGTCTGATTAGCCCGGGTAATAGTTGCTGTGCCGTCTCCTGCTGTGCTGGGAGTATAATAACCGAAGTAGCTGTGGTTGCCGCCTGTGATTTCATAAAAAAGCGCAGTCCCGGGAAGCATGGCCTCGGATGCTATAACCTCTGCCTCAGTAGTCAGGCCGTCGTTCGTTGCCCAGAGCGAAAGCACGGGCAGCCCGGTGCCGGAGAGATTATCAGCGCTATCGGGATACGCGGCCAGCAGTACCAAACCGTCTATTTTGCTTAAATTATTTTTAGCATATTTACATGCCATGGCACCGCCCAGCGAGTGACCGCTGATGACCCAGGTCTGAATGCCGGGATATTTTGCGATCGGTTTGTTCGCGCGGTTGGGGTCAAGAATCGCCAAATTCAGCGGCATGGGAACAATGCATACGAGAATACCCTGCTGTGCCAAGGCCTGGGCCAGTACCGCGTATGCGCGGGCATCGATAAGGGCGCCTGGATATATAATAAAGCCCTCGGTCGGGGTAATGTTTTTTGGGGTAAATACATAATAGGATTGCAGCCAGGTGCTCACATATACAGACGAGACAGTCACATAGGTGTTCGAATTCATGGCTGCTTTTGCTTCAGCAAGCGGGGCTGCATACACAATGCTGCCTGCAGCTGCGCTTTGCGCCATGGTCAATGCCATGCATGCGGCCAGGCCAAGCAGTGTAATTGCCTTTTTTATGTTCATTATCCGTTTTCCTCCTTTGTTGCTGCGGCTCCCCAAGGGGACGGCCCTGTTAGAATATAGCGACCTTTGCCGTCATGGTGGATTGAATGATTCATGCCAATCCCCCCGTTGTCTGAGATAAAGAGTTTACCTGCATGTTTCCGTGCGTTTTTTCCTCCTTTCCTCGGCTTCGCACCATTGTTATGCCAACAGCTTGTGCGCAAAAAAATCCAAATCAGATACCATCCGGCTTCAAAACAGTTTATAAAATTAAGTACCATTAAATAGCAACAGGCCATAAAAAACAACACCTGAAAAAAGCCTAGTAAATACTGGCTATAAACAGGTATTTTTATGGCCTTCTAAACGGCTGAAATACAGGATGGCTCGTGTGCGGCAGGATGTACAACAGACGTTCAGCGGTGGGCATTTTTTTAAAAAGTAAAGTTATTGCAACATGCTATGTGCGCCCTGCAGAAGAACTATCTGCACGGCCTGCTCTTTTCCCCTGCAGCAAGGCCAGGTGCAGCAGTTTTATCTGCCTTCAGTCCGTATCCCGTCTTTTCAAGATATCGAACACGTCTGAGAGCAGCTGCACAAGGGCGTTTTATACTGAAAGGCTTTCTTTGCGGCTGTGCTATACTGGAGACAACGCGGCCGCAGCACCGCAGGGCATGCCTTGAAAAAAATTCATGTCAGCGTGGGCTTATGCCGAATAGGATTCCTATGCGACCGCCTGTCTGAAAGGCACGATTAACAGCTTGGGAGCCGTTGCATGGAAAAAACAGTTTTGATCGTGGATGACGCTGCCCCGGTTCGGGAACTGCTTGCAAGCGCGTTAAGCAAGCGAGGCTATAGGATCACCACGGTTGAGAGTGCTCAAGCCGCGATGGCCGCGCTGAAGGAAAATTATTTTCATGTGATGTTTATTGACTTGCACATGCCGGATATGAGCGGGGTTGAACTGTGCGAAAAGATACGCCGCAATTATCCTCTGGCATTTATGTACGCCATGACGGCGTATGTGTCGATTTTTGCGCTGACAGAATGCCGCCAGGCAGGCTTTGACGACTATTTTGTAAAACCGGTCAATATAGACCTTTTTGACCGTGCCGCCAAAGAAGCCTTCGAAAAAATCAAACGCTGGAGCAGCAGGCCCGGTACGGCGTCACCTGTTGCCACCTGATCACAATCGACCTTCTTCCTTGCTTTGCTGCCCGCCCTTTAAACGGATTCACAGCATTTTTTATATTTTTTCCCGCTTCCGCACGGGCAGGGCTCATTGCGTCCCACTTTCGGCTGGGCCCGCACAAACTGTTTGGGGGGGACAGGAGCGCCGTCGGTAAAATACCAGGTTCCTTCAAGGCGGTCGAACCGGGCCAGTTCGTGGTGCTTCTTTTTGATGTTTTTTTCCGTATAGTGGGCGATAAATTCAACACTGCCGGATTGATCATCAAGGGCGACGTCAGTGGCGATGATTTCAAGGCCATGCCAGATTGAACGCTCGGACCAGCGCCGGATACCGTCGGTCAGCAGGCCGTCGCGTTTTTCCGGATGGGTTGTAGCGACGATAAAGTCCACTTCGGTTTTGGCGTAGGCGCTGTAGCGTGCGCGCATCAGGGCTTCGGGAGTCCGCGCCGCCCGCTCGCCGCGGATCAGAGGCTCGCAGCACTGGCTGTAGGGTTGGGCGCTTCCACAGGGGCAGGCTTCCATGTACTTCTCCTTGTTGATGAGTCAGATTCAGGGGAGCAAGTATATCAGATTCCGGGCCGCGGGACTAAAACAAAATCACGATTGTACCGGAGTGACAGAGGGGACAGCCACACGGCCCGCTTATCCCGGCGCCGTTATTGCGCAAGAACAATACGCTGCTTCTGCGCCAGTTCCGAACGCCGGTAAAAAAGGGCCAGATGCCCCGTGACGCCCAGCAGGGCCGCACCGGTTCGTTCGGCAATGATGCGGGAAAGTTCCCTTCGTTCATCCTTGCAGCCCACAAATCGCACCTTGGTCAATTCGTGGTCGTTGAGGGCCCGGCCGATGTCCTTTACAACAGCCTCACTCAGGCCGTGCCGGCCGACATAGACCACCGGCTTGAGGTCATGGGCCATGGCCCGCAGGTGTTTTTTCTGTTGTGCGGTCAAGGTGATCACGGGGTTCCTTTCTTCTGTCGGCCTGCACAGAATGTGCGCAGGTCATCTGACAGAACAATCGTGCAGGTTTGTGCCGACGGATCATACGTTATGTGCGCACGCCCGCTCTTCAGCTGTGCGCGTACGGCAGCGCATTTTTCCGCAAGCGTTGCTTCGCGCCGGCCGTAGTCGGTGCCGCTGCGCGTGACAAATTCTTCAATAATCCCGCGCAGCGCCTCAGGGCTCAACCGCCCGGCAGGCACAATAAAAAGTTCTTTCGGGGGCTTGCCATCACAGGCCATGGTTGCGCGCATCCGGCAGGTAGCGGTTAAAGTGGCGGCGCATCAGCGGGCTGATAATGCAGTCAATATACATGGCATCCTCGCGGTAGTCGACGCTGTCGACAATGCTGTAGGCATAAAAATCCGCCAGCGCGTCACTGTTGCTGTAGGGCAGCCTGATCGTGCGGGAAATACATCCATCGCGAACCCGGGCGGTTATTGCATCAGTAATGGTGTTCCGGGCACCCTCTTCAAACGCGGAGACACATAAACACCCGGGATATTTTTTTTCGAGCATAATCCTGTCAATGGCGTCATGCAGGCTCAGATCAATTTTATTGAATATGAGCAGACGCGGCACATCATCGGCACCGATCTCGTGTAATACCCCTGCGGTTGTTTGGATATGGGTTTCATAATCCGGATGGGACACATCAACAACATGCAGCAGCAGATCAGCCTCGCGCACATGCTCCAGTGTTGAGCGGAACGAGGCCACGAGCGAATGCGGCAGGCTGCGGATGAACCCGACCGTATCGGTAAGAACGACGGAAGGCTTTGACAGGCAGTCCAGCGCGCGCGTGGTGGCGTCCAGCGTGGCGAACAGCTTGTCGGCGACATGCACGCTGCTGCCGGTCAGGCAGTTCATCAGGGTTGATTTGCCCGCATTGGTATAGCCGACCAGGGAGGCCTGAAAACATGTTGAGCGCTGCTTGCGCTGTGTGATGCGCTCGGTTTCAATGCGCAGCAGCTCCTTTTGCAAATGCGCGATGCGGGCACGCACCATGCGGCGGTCGATCTGGATCTGCTTTTCGCCCATGCCGCGCGAGGTGCCGATACCGCCGCGTTCGCGATCAAGATGCGCCCACAGGCCTACAAGGCGCGGCAGCATGTACTGCATGCGGGCAAGTTCAACCTGCACGCGCGCTTCGGCAGTGCGCGCATGCCTGGCGAAAATTTCAAGTATCAGCTGGGTGCGGTCCCAGACCATGCAGCCGAGCAGGCGCTCGATGTTCTGGCTTTGCCGGGGAGAGAGATCGTTGTCAAAAATTACAAGTTCCGCCTCGTGTTGCGCCACGAGGCCGCGCATGTCTTCAAGCTTGCCGCGGCCGATATAGGTGCCGGGGTCCGGCGCGGTACGGGCTTGCACTGCCTGGGCGACAACCGTAAAGCCCAGGGTGTCTGCCAGGTCCGCCAGTTCGGAAAGAGCGTCCGCAGCCTTTTCTGCGCACCCCGGCAGGATTACTGCAGCCAGGAGTACGGCTGCAGAGTTTTTGAGAGCGTTCGAGCCCGTCATATGCCGAAAGCTGCCGCGGTTACCCGAAAACCCTTCGTTTCCGCACGGGCCTGCTCAATGGTGTCGACATGCTTTACCCAGGCATGCAGATGCTCCTGCCAGGCATAGCCGCGCTGCTGAAGCTGTTCGCTGAGTACGGCCGCGTTAATAAAATACACGGCGATACTGTCATCAGGGTGCAGCAGCACCTTGGCATAGAGGTCTCTGCCGCCCAAAGGCTCTGTTCCAAATACCGCGGCTACCTCACGCAATAATTCTTTGTTCATCTGCCTATTCCCTTCTGCCGGCGCAGCCAAACGCCGGGAGCCTTAATCCTCGTGTGAGTTGAAGTTTCAACCACGATCTTAGCCGATATACCCAGTGTTTTTATAGCTCATCCGGCTTCACTATAGCGCAATGCCACCGAGCGAATCAATAGTAAAAAGGGATGGGTAATTTTTATCCTGTTGAAAATTCATTGCTTTTTTATCTGTGGGCAGAAAGGCAGTGCCCAGACGATAATTAAAAATTATAAC
>CAIRTM010000089.1 GCA_903881505.1 uncultured delta proteobacterium
GCCAGATCGGCCGCGCGCGCGAGATCGAGCAGGATGTCGAGCGTGCGCGGGGTCAGCAGGTTTTTGGAGTAGTCAAGCAGAAGCCCGGCCGCCTCGATGCTGCAGTCCTCGAAACGGCGCGGATGCGCGGCGAACAGATCGCGCATGTGCAGCTTTTTCAGCCCGGAGACATGTTCATGCAGGGCCTGCCAGGCCTGTGCCGTAGTCGCCTTCATTGGTCAGCCTTCCATGCTGTTGCACCGCCGCCGGGAGTCAATGCCGTATCCCTGCGCGGAGCTTGACTTTAACGGGTGCTTTGCTACAATCTTCAGCGTACGCCAGCACATTGAACCGTAGCGCACGCAGGATTTTATTTTGGATGCAGCCTGTACCTCCTGGCACGTTACCGAACCGCAGCCCGAGCTGCGAACCGCCATTTCCCGTACGCTTAGCATTTCTCCGCTTGTTTCTCAAGTATTAATCAATCGCGGCATCGACAGCCCTGACAAGGCCCGCTCATTTCTCACGGCGCGGCTGAGCGATTTGCATTCCCCGTTTCTGATGAAGGGCATGGACAGGGCGGTCGACCGGATTATCACCGCCCTGGCCCGGCAGGAGCATATCTGCGTCTATGGCGACTATGATGTTGACGGCATCACCGCGACCGCTTCCCTGATGCTGTTTCTGCGGCGCGCCGGGGCCAGCGTTTCTTTCTATATCCCCGGCCGCATGCAGGAGGGCTACGGGCTGAGCATCGAAGCGCTTGACCGGATATGCGCGCAGCGCAACGCGCGCCTGCTGATCACGGTTGACTGCGGCGTTTCGGATATGGACGCGATTGCCTGCGCCAACAGCCGGGGCATTGACGTCATCGTTACCGATCATCATGAAATGCCGGAAGACCCCGCACCCGCGTACGCCACCATCAACCCCAAGCAGCCTGACTGCCCGTTTCCCTTTAAGGGTCTTGCCGGTGTCGGCGTCGCCTTTAACCTGGTTATGGCCCTTCGCAAAACACTGCGCGAGCGCGGGGCCTGGGCCGATGGCGGCGAGCCGAACCTGCGCGAGTATCTTGACCTGGTTGCGCTCGGCACTATTGCCGATATTGTTCCCATGATCGATGAAAACCGCATTTTTGTGCGCAACGGACTCGAGGAACTATGCCGGGGTGCGCGGCCCGGCATCAGGGCGCTGAAAAGCGTGTGCGGCAACGAGCGCGACGAGGTGACCGTCACGACGGTGGCCTACCGCCTTGCTCCGCGCCTGAACGCCTCGGGACGTATTTCCGACGCGGGCCTGGCGGTGCGGCTGATGCTGTGCGAAACCCCCGGCGAGGCGCTGTCCCTTGCGCGCGAAATTGAGCAGGAAAACACACGCCGCCGCCAGATCGAAAGCCGCACACTGTCGGATGCCAGAAAACTGATTGATCCTTACCGGGATGATGCCGCGCTGGTGCTCGCTTCCCGTGACTGGCATCCCGGCGTTGTGGGACTGTGCGCATCGCGCCTGGCCGAAGAGTTCTGCCGTCCGGTTATCATGATCGCCTGCGATGAGGGACGGGGCATCGGCCGGGGCTCGGTCCGCAGCGCGGAAGGGTTTGACGTCTATGCAGCGGTCAAACACTGCGCCGCTTTGCTGAAAACGTACGGCGGCCACAAGGGCGCAGCGGGCCTGAGCGTTGCGATCGACGATATTGAGGGGTTCCGCGCACGCTTCAATGACTTCTGCGGCAGCGCCGGCACTGCCGGCCGGACATCGCCGGAGATCATCATGATCGACGCCGAGATCGGCCTGCAGGAGCTTTCCTACGGCGTGGTGCAGGATATCGAGGCGCTCGCGCCGTTCGGTCCTCAGAATCCGGAGCCGGTTTTCTGCAGTCCTGATCTCAGGTATTACAGCCACATGATGGTCGGCAACGGGCATTTGAAGCTGAAAATCAAGGACGCGGGCCGCTTCTACGACGCGATCGGCTTTAACATGGCATCGCGCTACGCTCTGGGCGAGGCCAGCATACGGCTTGCCTTTGTGCCGCAGATCAACCTGTACAACGGCCAGAAAAGCATTCAGCTCAAGCTTCGCGATATCAAGTGCAACTGAGCATCCCCGGCCGCGGGTCCGGGCTGCCGGATTTCGATATTCGCGCGGCGGCTGTGTTTTTCCCTTATACAGTTGCATAATGATTCCGATGTACTATAGGTCTGCGCTGCTTCGGCACGCAGGCCGGAGTCAGATCAGGCAGACGGTTACGAAGGCGGCGCGAGTACGACATGCCCTACGATCTCAACGAAATGCTGCGGCACATGGTCGAAATAAAGGCCTCGGACCTGCACCTGCGCGTGGGATCCCCCCCGGTCTTCCGCGTTGACGGGGTGCTGCAGGTGTACGGGCAGGAACGTCTCTCGCCTGACTGGCTGTCAGAGGCCAAAGAGCGGGTATTGACCGACAAGCAGAAAAAAGTGCTGTATGAAGAGCTTGCGGTTGATTCCTCCTATGCCATCGAGAGTTTCACCCGCTTCCGCATCAATGTGTTTTACCAGCGCGGCACCGTTTCGATGGCGTTCCGCAATATTTTTACGAGCGTGCCCACCATTGAATCGCTCGGACTGCCGACCGTGCTGGCCTCTATATGCCAGCGGCCGCAGGGGCTGGTGCTGGTCTGCGGCCCGACCGGCTCAGGCAAGTCCTCGACACTGGCCGCCATGCTGCAGTCGATCAACGAATCGCGCACCGCGCACATCGTCACCATAGAGGATCCGATCGAATACCTGTTCCGGGACAATAAATCGTTTATAACGCAGCGCGAAGTCGGCGTCGATACGGTCGGCTATGAGGTCGCCCTGAAAAACGCCATGCGCCAGGACCCGGACATTATCCTGATCGGCGAGGTCCGCAGCGTTGACACCATGCAGACGGCCCTGAGCGCGGCCGAGACGGGACACCAGGTCTTTACCACCGTGCATGCCAACAGCTCCTATGACGCCATTTCCCGTATCGTTGACTCCTTTCCGGGCGACGTGAGAGCGCTGGTGCGCAAGCAGATCTCCGAGGTCCTGATCGCTTCGATTTACCAGCGCCTGCTGCCCCGGCTTGACGTCGAGGGCCGCATTGCCGCGCTTGAAATTCTGATCAAGAGCCCGCGTATCCGGGACCTGATTGAAAAAAATGAGCTTAAATCGATTCGCGACGAGATGGAGCGCTCGGTCACCATCAACAGGATGCAGACCATCGAGCAGTCCCTGGTCGCGCTGATCGCCAATAAAATGGTTTCATTCAAGGAGGCGCTGAATGCCACGCTGCTGCCCGGAGAGATGAAGCTGCTGATGGACAAGCTGGGCATAAGCGAAACCGGTGATATTTTGGAAGCGGGGATGGCGGACCATGAAGGAAGCATATTCTGATTTTTCAATCATCAAGAGCTACCTTGAACTGCGTCAGAAATACGACTCCGAAATAAAAGCGTTCAAGGACAGCGGCAGGGATGCCGAGGAGAAGACCCGGCAGCACATTGCCATGCTTGAGCAGGAAGTCGCCAGGCGCAATGACTACATCAAGAGCCAGGACAGGAAGCTGCAGGAACTCTCCCAGAAAAACGCCGAGCAGGAGGAACAGCTCAGGCAGCTGGGCCTGCAGCTGCACAAGATAAAAATGCAGGCCGTGCAACAGGCAACAGCCGCGACTGCGCAGCCGGAGGAAACAGAACAGGGCGGCCGGCGGCGCGGTTTTTTCAAGTAGCATGCTGTCCCGTCCCGTGCGGCGGACCAGCTGCGGAGGCGCGGCTGTTGCGGGCGCTCCGCAGAGAAACTTTTTTGCACAGCCTGTATAAAAAGATTTTTCAGCAGCCTGCCCATGGCACTTCCCAAAAAACCTGAAATTCTTGCTCCTGCCGGCAGCTGGGCTGCGCTGCGGGCCGCGCTTGACGCGGGAGCGGATGCCGTGTATTTCGGCGCGCGGGGCCTGAACATGCGAGCGCGCGCGGATAATTTCTCCCCGGCATCGTTTCCCAGGATAGCGCGTATCTGCCGCGATGCCGGCCGCAGATGCTATCTGGCGCTCAACACCATTATCTATCAGCCGGAAATTGCAAACGTGCAGCGTGTGCTGCAGCGCGCACGCGACGCCGGGGTGGATGCGGTCATCGCCTGGGATTTCGCCGTGATCGCGGCGGCGCGCCGTCTGGGAATGCGCGTGCATGTGTCAACCCAGATGTCGGTTGCGAACGCGGAAAGCCTGCTCTGGCTGCACCGCTGCCTGGGCGCGCGGCGCTTCGTACTGGCGCGCGAGTGTACGCTGGCGGATGTACGCCGCATCCGGCGCGATCTCCGGGAGCGTATCGGAAAGCGCTCGGCCGCCATCGAAATCGAGGTGTTCGCTCACGGCGCCATGTGCGTTTCACTGAGCGGACGCTGTTTCATGTCTGAGCTGCAGTACGGATCTTCGGCCAACCGGGGGGCCTGCTGTCAGCCCTGCCGCCGCGAGTACGAGGTCAGCTCAGTTGACGGCACGGCTGCTTTCCGGATCGGCCGGGGCTATGTCATGAGCCCGCGCGACCTGTGCACGCTTCCGTTTATCGATACGCTGATGGAAGCCGGCGTCGACAGTCTGAAAATCGAGGGCCGCAGCCGCAGCGCCGATTATGCGGCAACGGTCGTGGGCAGCTATCGCCGGGCGGTTGATTTTTATTGTGCCCGCCGGGGGCGCAGGCATTTCCGCGGGGAGTTTGAAGCCCTGAAACGCGCTGAAACCGCCCGGCTCGAGCGGGTCTACCACCGCGGGTTTTCAAGCGGCTTTTACATGGGCCGCCCCGTCGCCGACTGGGCCGACGGCCCGGGCAGCCGCTCAAGCGTGCGCCGGGACTATGTCGGCCGGGTCGTGAAGCATTACCCCCGGGCGGGGGTGAGCGAAATCATGGTTGAGAGCACGGCGTTTCGAAGAGGCGACACGCTTGTGATTGAAGGGCCCGCCACCGGCGTGATCGAGCAGGTCGCCGAGTCAATGGAAATACAGCATGAAAGAGCAGAGGTTGCACGCAAGGGACAGGCGATTGCGCTGAAAACCGCGCGGCCTGCCCGCAAAAACGACCGGGTCTATGTGCTGCGCGCACGCGCAATGAAAGGACAATGACCAATGCAAAGCGATGAACTGTGTGATGAACTGGACGGCCTGCTTGCATCGGCCGATGAAACGGCGCCGGCGCTTGATGAACTGCACGGATACATGAGCGCGGCCCTGTGCGGCCCGAACGCGCTTTCATTCAGTGAGTGCGTCTGCGCGCTTCTTCTGCCTGACGCAGCCGGGGAGGAGGACAGCGAATGCGAGCTGCCGTCGCGCCTGGTTGAACTGCTCAGGGCGCTCTATGAGGACACGAAACGCTCAATCGAAGACGGTTCGTTCGCGCCGGTCGTTTCCTGCGAACAGGGCGGCGATGAGGAAGGTGACAGCGCGGATGCCCGTCAGTGGTGCTGCGGTTTTCTGATGTGCGTCGAGGGCAGCCGGGAGCGCTGGCACCTTGAAAACAGCCGGGTGCTTGAACTGCTGACGCCCATTGTGCTGCTGGCCGAGGAGCGCGAATTTGAACGGGCCGCGGCACAGCTGCAGGGCATCGATGCAGGAGGTTTCAGGCAGCAGCTGCTGGAGGAGCTGCCCGGCAGCGTGTGCGCATTCCGGAAGCTGTTCAGGAAAAAACCGCAGGCCAGGCGCGCTGTCCGCACGGCCGCGCGGACAGCGCAAAAAAGACGCCCCGGACGCGGCGTTGTAAAAAAAATGTAAATCAGCCTGTAATTTTTTTTACGATTCTTTGCATTGCTCCTCCCGGTGTATGAGGCTATATGTACTGGCAGACAGTCCGTGCCAATACCGTGCGGGCATGAAGCTGCCGCACTCGACATATACCATGCCTTCCTCCTTGTTTCATGGTGACGGCCGTCAGGCGCATACAGACCCTTGCCGGGGATGAGCGCCTGCCGGCCACCCCTTTTTACGCACGGTGCTGCGATATCTCTGGCGCCAAACCGCTTGACAGACACCTGTAAACATGGTTAAATTTACTTTTTTAAACCGGGGCGTAGCGCAGCCTGGTAGCGCACTTGAATGGGGTTCAAGTGGTCGCTGGTTCAAATCCAGTCGCCCCGACCAGTACAACGTAAGCACTCAGCCTGAAACGGGCCGGGTGCTTTTTTTATTGTTTGCGGGTGGCTGGCGCAGCGTGTCCGGTGTATAATTAATAAAAACAGACATGCGTAATTATCATGTTTGGCATGGCCGCATACGACCCTATGGCCGCACAGGTGCCGGCCGATGCCGGCGCGACATTCCATGCCCGCATGCGCTGATTGATGAAAAACCGCGTTTTTTTGAAGGCGCCTGCTGACGAAAAGACGCAGGCCGGAGTGCCTGACGCCCGCATCGGCACGGCTGTGGGCAGTCAGGCAATTTGTACATTTACTTCCGGGGGTGAGGGCTATGGTGTATAGCCGCGTTTGCTGTTCATTGCTGTGTGCTGTGATTGCGCTGTCGGCCCCTGCCTGCAGCTCCCTGCCGCGCGTGCGTTCAACTCTCGACGTGGTGCTGGCCGACCCCGCAGCCTTCAAGGACTGCGAGCTGATTATTACAGCCGATATCGGGGATGTGCTCGATCGCGCCCCACTGTATCGTGAGCAGCGCATTGAAGTCACAGGTACGGTTGCCTATTATGGTACCCGATCATTCTGGACGTGGCACATCATGCTCACCGACGGTCAGCACACGCTGCGCTGCTACACCCACCACTACCGCGTCAGCGTCGGCCGCGATGCCGAGACGATGCTGCTGCGCGCGTTCGACGCGCACAAGCCGCTCACGGTAAACGGCGTCCTGCGCAACGACGGCATCGACATCCGCGAAATCGTGTATGAAGGACAGATCGTGCGCCCGGAGTACAAACCGCCGGATGCAGCGTTTTATCCGGGAATTCTGTAGTACTTTCGGGTGCGGCAGATCCTGCAGATTCGGGCCGGACCAGGCTAAAGGAGTGTAACTGCTTGACAAGCCGTCATACATTTTTGCATATGGATGGATTCAGGGCCTTGGAAGGCGTTTTAGGCCATTAACAACAGCGGTGCAAGGAGACCACGGGGCACGGACAGTGTATCGACAGCCGGCATTGCATGCTGTCAGGCGCGCAGAAATCATGGGGAGGCAACGATATGCAGCTTACCGGTCGTACCATTCTATTGGGGGCACTATCCGTAGCAGGCGCGGCATGCACCTGGTATTTCAATATCCGGTTCGCACTCGATGCGGGCGGGGCCTTCAGCCTGGCGTCCTTCGTGCGGGACGGTTTCGTTAACCCCGCGGCCGCATCGCTTGCAAGCGATGTATCAATCGCCGCGATTGTTTTCCTGGTGTGGCTGCCGCTTGAGGCGCACAGGCTTGCAATGCGGAGCTGGTGGGTGTATGCGCTGCTGACGGTGTGCGTGGCCTTCGCGTGTGCGTTTCCGCTGTTTCTGCTCATGCGCGAGCGCCGCCTGCGGCAGATACGCACAAGCGGCCGAAGATGCGCTGAGGCGGCCGCGGCGTATTGAGATAACCGCTGCTCAGCCGCAACCCTTCAGATCTGCAGCCTGCCAGTGTGTTGTTTCGGCATAGCGCTCTGCGGCTGATTTATGGTTTGACATCAGATGGTCAGCTTATTATAGTGACAAGCCTTCGCAACCGCGTAGTAACCCGGCTGGAAGGCTGCGAACGTACAGGGGGGTGTGCCGTGGAATTGAAACCGCGTGCGGAAGCAAAAATCAGGGCCCTGATCGGGAAGGGCGTCAGCATTCCCAATCCGCTCACGATCGATATCGGCGACGAGGTCAGCATTGAAAACATTTCGGCCGATAACGTCGTGCTGTATCCGGGCACGCGCCTGTACGGCAGCCGCACCGTGCTATCGGCCGGCGCGGTTTTGGGGCGCGAAGGAACGGTCACGGTCGACAACTGCCAGATCGGGCCGAACGTTGATCTCAAGGGCGGCTCGTTTGCAAAATCGGTTTTTCTGGAAGGCTCCAGCATGGGGCCGGGCGCGCATGTGCGCGAGGCCTGCATCCTGGAGGAACAGGCCGGCGGTGCGCATTGCGTCGGGCTGAAGCAGACCATCCTGTTTCCGTTCGTGACGCTTGGCAGCCTGATTAATTTTTGCGACTGCCTCATGGCCGGCGGCACCGGCTGCCGCGACCACAGCGAGGTCGGCAGTTCCTATATACATTTCAACTTCACGCCCGACGGCAACAAGACGACCGCGTCGCTGATCGGCGACGTGCCGCGCGGCGTGCTGCTCGATCAGAAGCCGATTTTTCTGGGCGGGCAGGGCGGCATGGTCGGCCCGCTGCAGGTTGCCTACGGCACCACGGTCGCGGCCGGATCGGTGCTGCGCAAGGATGTCGCGGCTGAGAACACGCTGATCATTGCAGGTGCTCCGCCGGCCGCTGCGCTTGGTTACGAGCCCGGCTCAACCGCAGGAATCGGCCGCATCATCGGCCATAATTTCACCTATCTTGCCAGTTTGTGCGCGCTGGAGGAGTGGTACCGGCATGTGCGCAGGCATTTTTTCGCCCAGCAGGAATTCGGGACGCTGATCTATGAGGGCGCGCTTGAAAAGCTGGCCATGGCCAAAAAGGAGCGCATCAAGCGGCTGCAGATCCTGGTTGAGAAAATGCCGGCCGGCCGGCATCCGGCCTGCAGCTGTGCAGCCGCGCCCTCGGGCTGCGAACTGCACGCCGGCATGCCGCGGGCCTGCGAGGTGTTCATGCAGCCCTGCGCCGACACGGCCCTCGACGGGCTGCGCCTGACGTTCCTGGCTGCGTTTGAGCAGCATGCCGGCGGGCACGGCGATTACGTCGCGGCCGTGCAGTCGATGCCCCCGGATGCGCGCATGTTCGCCCGCACCTGGCTGACCGACGTTGTCGGGGACTATGCCGCGCATGCCGCGGCGCTGCTGCCTTCGCTGAGGCTGTTCAGGAAAAGGGCCGGAGCATAATCCGTGCGTGCGGTCCACGCATACAACATATACCCGTTCAGTGGTGGTGTATGACAGCAAAAAAAAAGGATACATACTTTATTATTACCTATCGTGACCCGGTGAGTGAAAAACAGGTGAGCATCAAGGCCGGCACGGTCACCGACTCGTCCCTGGGCCTGAGTTTTATCGCGATATCGGATTTCGTCTTCGAGCAGAACGTGCTGGTGGTCAACCCGCAGGAAGAGGACATGAAGCGGCGCTTCGCCGAGGTTAAAACCCTGCATCTGTCCATCTATACCGTGCTTTCCATCGAGGAGGTCGGGCCGCAGCATGCGGGGCTGCGTTTTAAAAAGGACAAGTCCAGACTGCTGGTGCTGCCCGGCAGCGCGCCCGCGCACCGGGACTGAAACAGCAGGCCGCATCACCGCGGCCGGTTGCAGGATTCCATGACCAGCACGGCAGCACTTCCCATCACAGCGATCCTTGACGATATACGCTCCTGCCTGCGGCGCGCCCCGCGCCTTGTGGTACAGGCTCCGCCCGGGGCCGGTAAAACCACTCTTGTGCCCCTTGCGCTCCTTGATGCGCCCTGGCTTGAGAAACGCAAGATCATCATGCTCGAGCCGCGCCGGATTGCCGCCCGGGCCGCCGCCCGGCGCATGGCCGATCTTTCAGGAGACGCCCTGGGCCGCACGGCCGGCTACCGCACGCGGTTTGACAGCTGCGCAGGCCCGCACACCCGCATCGAGGTTGTCACCGACGGCATTTTGACGCGCATGCTGCAGTCCGACCCGGAACTGCCGGGCGTCGGCCTGGTTATCTTCGACGAGTTTCATGAGCGCTCTCTTCAGGCCGACCTGGCGCTTGCGCTCCTGCTTGATGTCCAGGGCGCCCTGCGGCCAGACCTGCGCATGATCCTGATGTCGGCCACGCTCGACGCGGCCGGACTCGGCCGCAGCCTGGGGGCGGAAGTGTTGAGCGCCGAGGGCCGCTCGCATGCGGTCGACACCCGTTATCTGGAGCGGGCCCCGCAGCAGGAGCCTGAGCGGGAAGCGGCCCGTGGGATTTTGTCTGCCGTGCGCACGGAGCCGGGCAGTGTGCTCGTGTTTCTTCCCGGCGCCGGTGAGATACGCCGGACCGCGGCACTGCTCACGGGGAATATGCCTGCCGATACGCAGGTGGTTCCGCTCTTCGGCAATTTGTCGCGCGCCGAGCAGGACCGGGCCATCGCGCCGGCCGCTGCGGGCACGCGCAAGGTCGTGCTGGCGACCTCGATCGCCGAGACCAGCCTGACCATTGAAGGGGTGCGCGTGGTCATCGACTCCGGCCTTGCGCGAGCGCCCCGCTATGACGCGGGCGCCGACATGACCCGGCTTGCGACCCTGCAGGTTTCGCGCGCGGCTGCCGACCAGCGCCGCGGACGGGCCGGCCGCAGCGAGCCCGGCGTGTGCTTTCGGCTGTGGACGCGCGAGCAGGACCGCAGCCTGCCCGCCCACTATGAACCTGAAATAAAGAATGCCGACCTGGCCGGCTGCGCGCTCGAGCTGGCGCTGTGGGGCGTGAGCGATCCGGGGAGGCTGTTCTGGATCACGCCGCCTCCGGGTGGGCCCTTCAAGCGCGCGCGCAGGCTGCTGCTGCGGCTTGGCGCCCTTGACGCGCACGGGCGCATCACGCAGGCTGGAAAACGGATGGCCGGCATGGGCCTGCACCCGCGGCTTGCCTACATGGTGCTCCGGGGCATGGAACTCGGCCTGGGCGGCCTGGCCTGTGACATAGCGGCGCTTTTGAGCGAGCGCGATGTGCTGCGTTTTAACGGTATTGAGTATGACGCTGACATCCGGTTGCGCCTTGAGGCCCTGCGCGGCGGTGCCGGGGCGCGCACCTGCGCCGTTGACGCTGCCGCCTGCCGCAGCGCGCTGGACGTCTCCTGCCGCCTGAAAAAACAGCTGGGCTGCGACGGGCGCGGCGGCCGGGACATCGACAGCGCCGGCGTGCTGCTGGCGCATGCCTATCCGGACCGCATCGCGCAAAAGCGCTCAGGCACGGAGTACCTGCTCGCCGGCGGACGCGGCGCTTTTTTCCCGGTTGCCGACAGCCTGTGCTCGCATGCATATCTTGCGGTGGCGACGCTGGACGGGGCCGCCCGGCGCGCGAGGATCTTTCTGGCTGCTCCGCTTGCGCGCGAAGAGATCTTTAACTATTTCGCGGACCGCATTCAGGCTGACGAGCGGCTGAGCTGGGATGCGCAGTCGCTCAGCGTTGCGGCCGAGCGCGTGCAGCGTCTGGACAGGCTTGTGCTGCAGCGCGCGCCCTGGCAGAAACCTGATCCCGCGCGCGTGCGCCGGGCACTGCTCGGCGGCATCGAATCGCTCGGCATCGGGTGCCTGCCTTGGACCGAGGAACTGCGCCAGTGGCAGGCGCGCGTCGCGCTGCTCAGAAGCGTGTTCGGCCCGGACAGCTGGCCTGATGTCAGCGACGAATGCCTTGCCGGGCGCTTGCGTGAGTGGCTGGAGCCGTATCTGGACAACGCCCGCCGCCTTGATCAGCTGAACGCGCGCGGCCTGCAGGCCGCCCTGACAGCGCTGCTGCCCGGGCGGGCGCATGCCGAATTTGACGCGCTTGTACCCCGAACCCTTGCGCTGCCGGGCGGACGCCGCGCCCGGCTGCGCTACGCTGCCGACGGCGGGCCGCCGGTGCTCGCCGCGCGCATACAGGATTTGTTCGGCATGAGGGACGTGCCGCCTGTTGCCCGCGGACGGGTTACCGTGCTTGTGCATCTGCTCTCTCCGGCTATGCGCCCGGTGCAGATCACCTCCGATCTGGACGGGTTCTGGAAAAACAGCTATCATGCGGTTAAAAAAGAGCTCAAAGGCCGCTACCCAAAGCACAGCTGGCCGGATGATCCGCTGCAGGCTGTGACGCGCCGGGGGGTGAAGCATACCTAGCGTATATGCCGCCGGTATTGTGCATGTGCGCTGTTTGATGCCCATCGCTGTCGGGATCGATATCGCAATCGATGGTTTTAGAAAAGCCGATCCCGATAGCGATACCGGTTTTGTACCGGGCGGATGGTACCTCTTCAGGGGCTTTGACAGCACGGTGCTATAAATTTATGCTTTCAAGGAGAAGTTCATGCACACGCTGGTGATTGTTGTGAGCGCACTCTTGATGCTGGCCGGCCTGGCCGGGGCCGTGCTGCCGGTTATTCCGGGGCCTGCGCTTGTGCTGACCGGGGCGCTGCTTTACGCCTGGCACGGCGATTTTGCAAGTATCAGCTGGGGTGTGCTCGCTCTCCTGGCGGCCTTGACCGCCCTGAGCTTCGTGCTTGACTGGGCCGCATCGATTATCGGCGCTCGCGCATCCGGCGCCGGCCGCTGGGGCATTATCGGCTCCTGCATCGGCGCCTGCGCCGGTTTTATCATTGCGAACGTTGCCGGCGCCGTTATCGGGATGTTCGCAGGGGCCTGTGTTTTCGAGCTTGCACGGGGCCGCGACCTGCGCACATCGCTCAAGGTAGGATTCGGCACCTTTGTCGGCTTTCTGGCCGGCACGGTCGGCAAAGTGATTCTCACCCTTGCCATGATCGTAATCGTCGTGCTGCAGCTGTTGTGAGAAGAAAATACACGCTTTCCCCTCCCGCGCAGGCTCTTTACAACGCGGTAATTCTACGGTAGACTTCAATAATTGAACCGCTGCCCAGTCAGGATACATCCATGCATGATACTGTTGCTTTGCCGGCAAGCGTTACGACACGTTTCCTTAAAGACGGGCGGACGGTGTACCTGGTCGGAACCGCTCATGTGTCGCGCCAGAGCGTTGATGACGTGCGCGCGACGATCGCGGCGCTCAAGCCTGATGCGGTCTGCGTTGAGCTGTGCCCGGCGCGTCACAGCGCCATGACGCAGCAGGACAACTGGCGCCGGATGAATATTTTCAGGGTCATCAGGGAGAAAAAGGCCGCGTTTCTGCTGGCCCAGCTTGTGCTCAGCTCCTTTTACCGCCGTATCGGCGACCAGCTGGGCGTTCAGCCCGGCGCTGAAATGCTCGAGGCCGTCCGGCAGTGCGAACAAACGGGTGCGGCGCTTGTGCTGGCTGACCGGGCAATCGACATAACCCTGAAGCGCGTCTGGGCCGCCCTGTCGCTGTGGAATAAAATCAAGATGACGGCGCACCTGCTGGCCGGGATTTTTGTTACGGAAACAATCGACGCCCGTCTTGTCGAGGACATGAAGAACAAAGACCAGCTTGAAAGCATTCTGGCGACGTTTACCGGGGCGTTTCCCGACATCAAGCGGCGCCTGATCGATGAGCGCGATGCAGTGCTGGCCCGCAATATCGGCGGCGCTCCCGGCCGCAGTATTGTCGCTGTTGTGGGAGCCGGCCATGTGCCCGGTATTCTGCGCAATCTGGAGGCTTCCGGGAGCGTTGAGGGTTTTCTCGAGCTTCCGCCGCGCTCACGCACGGGCGCGCTGCTGCAATGGGCGGTTCCGATCGGCTTCGCCGGCCTGATTGTCTGCGGTTTTTTCAAGGGAGGTGTTGACCATTCGGTCGAGTCGATTTATATTTGGGCTGCCGTAACCGGCGCGCTGGCCGCCCTGGGCGCCGCTGCGGCGCTTGCGCACCCCTTGACGATTCTGGCCTGTTTCGTGGGGGCGCCCATCACCACGCTGCATCCGCTTATAGCCGTCGGATGGGTCGGCGGCCTGGTGCAGGCCTGGGTTCAGACGCCCACTGTCGCGGATCTTGAGAACCTGCCGGAGTCGATCGCGACGTTCAAGGGGTTCTGGCACAATCCGGCATGCCGCGTTTTGCTGGTGGTTGCGCTGGCCAATATCGGCGGTTCACTGGGTATGATTGTCTCCGGGGGCCTGATTTTCGCCCGGTCCATGTAGGAAAAGGTAGTGTATCGTGGATGTTTTTTTTTACAAAGACGACCGCCGCGCCAAGGACCGGTTTCAGGCCAATACCATGGTGCAGTATTTCATCAAGCGGCGCAGCCTGCGCTATATGGACTGCGAACTGGTCGATATCAGCCGCAGCGGCATTGCAATCCGGGTGCCCCTGTCGGAGGATATCACCACGGGCATGGATGTATCTCTTGAAATAACGGTGCCGGGCAGTATTGCGCAGATGACGGTTTCCGGCAGGGTGCACCGCGTGCTGCGCGGCGAAAAAATTCTTGCCGGCATCAAGTTCGACAGTGCGCTGGAGCAGGAGGTGCTTGATCGGCTGATTGTACGGTGACGGCGCCGGCCGGGCAGCAGCGCCATGATGTTTACATGCGCGCCAGGGGGGCAGTATGGATGTTTTATTTGACGGCAATGACCGCCGGGGCCATGAGCGCTTTGAGTGCAGGGCCATGGTTCAGTATTTCATCAAGAAGCACAGCATGCGCTACATGGACTGCGAGCTGGTCGACGTGAGCCGCAGCGGTATGGGCATTATCGTTCCCGGCGCGGAGAATGCAGCAGCCGAAGGCATGGAGGTATCTCTTGAAATAACCATGCCGGGCAGCCTTGAGCAGGTCACGGTGCGGGGCACGATTCAGTGGGTGCGGCGGGGCGAGCGCATGCAGGCCGGCATACGGTTCGAGCACCTGCTGGATCAGGAACTCATGGCACGGCTGATTGCCTGCTGATGCGGCAGCCGCAGGTGCAGACACGCGTGGCCAGGACCGTTGCCGGGCAGTACTGATTGACAGCCGCGGGATTCTCGATCATAATAAATTCTTACAGGATAGCGATCCGGCTGCACGGGATATGCTCCCGCGCCGCCGGCATAAACCCCCAGATATCGGGTAGTATACAACATGACAACCATACGCCGATGCCCGGCATGCCACCATACTGTCAGTTCAGACGATTGTACGCATTGCCCTGAATGCAGCGCCGCGCTCGATTTCGTCCCTGCGGAATCGGACAGGGCGGTGCATGATATTTTACGCAATGTCAGGAAGCAGATTGATCCGCTTGACGCCGTTGCCGACGGCCCGGCTGCGGGCGACAGGGACATTGACGCGATTCTGGGCGGCAGCGATTTTCAGGCGCTTCTGGATGAAAGCCTCCGGGATACCGATGATGCGCTCGAAACTCACTCCGGCAATTTCGCGGGGCCGCCCGCTGAGGCCTCCGGCAGCGGGCAAGATGCCGGCGGGACTGAGCGTCCTTCGCGGTTCGGCACGGCGCTCGGTTCAATGCAGCCCAAGCATTCCGCCGCCGCGGATGGGCATGCAGGACAACCGCCGGGCGGCCAGGATTTCTGGGAGCGTTACCCGTTCCTGATCGATGCCGCACCGGAACCCTCCGGCACAGACGCGCATTCCGGGAGCGCCGCGCGCAGTTCCGGCACATGGCGGGGGATTACGCGCCAGACCGTTTACATTCTGCTGGTGCTGCTTGCGTGCATTGTCCTGTTCAGGCTGCTCGGGCCCAAGAAAAAAGAACCTTCTACCGAAGATCTTTTTCAGCCCGACAAAGCTGATATCGAGTTTCTGGACGCGATTAATTATCTCGAAAAATATTACGACGAGCACCCTGAGCTGAAAAGCGGCAATGTGGTACGGAAAACCGCTGACGAGCCTGAGGGATTCGAACCGGCGCGCGGTCCCGGCGGCGGCACCGCCAGCGATGGTTCCGCAGCTCATCGGGGCCCGGATGCGGCCGCACCCGCAAAATCGGCGCCCTGAGGCGGGGCCCGGTTGCGGCCTCGGCGCGATGAATCCACCCGGCAGCGAGACCATGCATGCGCCGAGCATTGATCCACACCATAGAAAATCAGTGCACCGCCTATTACCAGCCCATTGTCGAACTCGATACCGGCAGGGTTGTCGGTTTCGAGTCGCTTACGCGCATCCGTGACGATAACGGCGCGGTGAGTTCGCCGGGCGCCTTTATCGACGAAATCGAGGCCGATGTCGACACGCTGACCGCTCTTGTCAGGCAGATACTGTGCGCCATAGCACACGACATGGTGCCGCTTTTCAAACGCTATCCTGATTTTTATGTCAGCGTCAATATTCCTCCCGCCATTCTGGGGACGCGCCGGGTAATCGAGATCATCAAGGACCTGCGCCTGGCGCCCTATATCAGGCGGCTTGTCGTCGAGGTCACCGAGCGCCAGTCCCTTACCAGTGCCGGCTCAGCGGCGCTTGAGTGGGCCGCTGCAAACGGCATACGGATTGCCATTGATGATTTCGGCACCGGCAACAGCGGCATCAGCCAGATCGCCGGGCTGGACCTTGACATCCTCAAGATCGACCATGCCCTGGTTAAACCGGTGCTTGCCAGCCGGGCATCGGCCCGCATGCTGCGCGGCATCGTGGCCTTGGCCTCGGCCCTGCACATGCATACCATCGCCGAAGGCGTTGAGACATGGCAGCAGGCATTTTTCATGAGGGCCGCCGGCGTTGATTACGGGCAGGGCTGGTACTGGAGCAGGGCCCTGCCCGCAGCAGAGGTGGAACAGGCACTGCGCACGGGATTCGCCGACACCGGCACATCCTCCGGGCGCTGAAAAAAGGCTGCTGCATGCCCATCGTCGCGCGCGTTCCGCAGGCGGAAGTATTCTGTTGACAAGGCTTGATTTTTTACCTATAGATGGAACCGACACCATGCCTGCGCTCCGGCCGCGCACCAGGGGTTATGAAGGCGCACGGGGCCTGTACATGACGTTCCATGCAGTGTATATACAGGCGTGATCGTGATCAGGGAAACGATACTATTTATCACACATGAAAGGAGCAGGGTTATGAGAACATGTCTTAAGTTGGTGCTATGCCTTATCGCGGTTGCAGCATGGACGGGGTGCAGTGTGAAACAGCCGGCGCCTTTCTTCGAAAAGCCGGGCCTTGCGGCAAAGGTAAAAGCCGGAGAATACATTCAGGTTGTGGATAATTTTCTGATCCTGCTCGATAATTCCCACACCATGCGTGACTCCTATCAGGGTGAGCAGAAGTTTTATCTGGCACAGTCTGCGGCCCTGAGCCTGAATGAAACCATCGCCGGGCTGAAGCTTAACGGCGGACTGCGCACCTTCGGCACCCTGAGCCTGACTGCGGCGGGCCGCACGAAGCTTGCCTGCCCCGTGCAGCCGCATGCGGCCGCGTCCTATGCCGAATGCATCACCGGCACGAAAGCCTCCTTCGGCAGCACGCCGCTGTATGAGGCCATGGTTGCGGCAGCCGACGACATTGCAAACCTGAAGGGCAAGACCGCTATCATTATCATCAGCGACGGTAATTTCACCGGTACGAACCCTGACCAGGCCGTGAACATGCTCAAGGAGAAATACGGCGACCGGGTCTGCGTTTCTTCCATCACGATCGGCCGGGTCGGGGCACTGAGCGCCCTGACCAACCAGTCACGCTGCGGCGCATACGGCTACCTTGACGATCTCAAGACCGCCGACGGCATGGTCGATTTCGCCACGAAGGTTTTTCTTGAAAAAGCGCCCCCCAGGCCTGCTGCGTCGAAAATAATCATCAATTCCGTTTTGTTTGATTTTGACAGCAGCGCTGTCAAACCTGAGGCCGCAATCGTGCTGAAGGAAGCCGCCTCCATGCTGAAACAGAATCCGGGCAAGGCCATCACGATCGAGGGCCATACCTGCTCCATCGGAACCGATCAGTACAATCAGGGCCTGTCCGAGCGGCGCGCCAATTCGGTCAAAAAATTCCTGGCCGGCCAGGGCATTGAAATGTCGCGCATGAGCGCAAAGGGCCTCGGTGAGTCGCGGCCCGTGGCTGATAATAAAACCGAGGACGGCCGTCAGCGCAACCGCCGGGTTGAGTTTCATGTGATGCAGTAATTCCTATGGCATGATTGATGATGCATCGACGGGGATTTCGGCATTGTTCCGGATCCCCGTTTTTTTTGAACCGGCGCCTTAGAACGCATGGCCCTCCCGGCCATACTGCAGCAGCCTCGGTCTTCAGGCCCGATTTTGTGTACTAACAGTAACTGATTATGCCCGAACCGTCCGCAGACAAACAGTTCCGCGCAGCATGCAACAGCGTGCAGATCGTGCGGAGCGATACCACGGCCCGCCTGATTTTTGCGGGTGAATGGAGCATGCAGCGCGACAGCGCTGACGCTGCGTCGGCCCTGCAGTCGCTGTGTGACGGCAGGGCCGCCTCCGTTGGGTTTGAAGCTTCTGAACTTACCGGCTGGGACAGCTCCCTGATAACCTTTCTGCTGAAGACGCTTGACCAGTGCCGCGTTCGCGGCCTCGGCGTTGACACGGGCGGACTGCCGCAGGGCGTGCGGCGCCTGCTCGATCTGGCAACCGCCATTCCCGAGCGCAGCGGGGCCCGTAAAACCGCGGTGCGCGCGCCGTTTTTGTCCAGGGTCGGCAGCGCCTCGATTGACCTGTGGAAGGCCGCTCTGGACATGCTGGCGTTTCTCGGCGCGACGACCGTTGCGCTCGGACGGCTTCTGAGCGGCCGCGCGCGTTTCCCGAAAGCCGAATTTTTCGCAACCCTGAAAACCTGCGGCGCCGAGGCCCTGCCGATCGTTTCCCTGATCAGCCTGCTTGTCGGCCTTATCCTGGCGTTTGTCGGCGCGGTGCAGCTTTCGCTGTTCGGCGCGCAGATCTACGTGGCGAGCCTGGTGGCCATCGCCATGGTGCGCGTCATGGGCGCGATCATGACCGGCATTATCATGGCGGGCCGCACCGGCGCCGCCTTTGCGGCTGAGATCGGCACCATGCAGGTCAACGAGGAAATCGATGCCCTGCAGACCATGGGTGTTTCGCCCATGGAGTTTCTCGTGCTGCCGCGCATGCTGGCACTCGTCATCATGATGCCTCTTTTGTGCGTATATGCCGATTTGATGGGGGTGCTGGGCGGCTTTATCGTGGGCGTGGGCATGCTCGACCTCACGCTGACCGAGTACTGGCAGGAGACCGTCAGGTCCCTGTCGCTGACCAATCTCTGGATCGGGCTTTTCCATGGCGCGGTCTTCGGCGTCATCGTCGCGCTCGCGGGCTGCATGCGCGGCATGCAGTGCGGCCGCAGCGCCTCGGCGGTGGGCACGGCGACGACATCGGCCGTTGTCACCTCGATCGTCAGTATCGTGATTGCCACCGCGATCATAACCGTTGTCTGCAATGTGCTGGGAATATAACCGTGAGCGCGTCCGAGCCCCACATCCGCGTTGAAGACCTTACCATGGCCTACGGCAGCTATGTGCTCCAGCGCGACCTCACCTTCACGGTCAACCGCGCCGATATTTTTATCATCATGGGCGGCAGCGGCTGCGGCAAAAGCACCCTGCTGCGCCATCTGGTGGGGCTCAAGGAGCCGGCAAAGGGCCGTGTCCTGTATGGCGCAACGGATTTCTGGGGTTCGGAGCCGCAGGAGCGCGACCGCATCATGCGCGGTATCGGCATCCTGTACCAGAGCGGAGCGCTGTGGAGCTCGATGACGCTTGCCGAGAATATCGCCCTGCCGCTGCGGGAGTATACCCGCCTGGGAGCAGGTGAGATACAGGATATCGTCGCTCTCAAGCTTGCCCTTGTGGGCCTTGCCGGTTTTGAGGACTACTACCCGTCGGAAATCAGCGGCGGCATGAAAAAACGGGCCGGCCTTGCGCGCGCCATGGCCCTTGACCCGGAGATTCTTTTTTTTGACGAGCCCTCCGCCGGTCTCGACCCGGTCAGCGCGCGCCAGCTCGATGATTTGATCCTGGAGCTGCGCGACAGCCTGGGCTCCACCATCGTGATCGTCACGCATGAGCTTGCGAGCATTTTCGCCATCGGCAGCAATTCGGTGTTTCTCGATCCGGAGACAAAAACCATGATCGCCGGCGGCAACCCCCGCCAGCTGCTGCAGGAGACCCGGGACCCGAAGGTGCGCACGTTCCTGACGCGCGGGGAGCAGTAAAACGGCCGCAGTTATGTGAAGGCAAAGAGACGCCTGGATTTTGCAGGGGCAGGGCCCTGTGCCTGCCCGGGTTGCGGTACATGATGATGTCTTTCAACAGCAGTATAACCAGAGGAGACATACGGTGAGCAAACAGGTCAGTAAAACAGCCATCGGCGCCTTTGTCATCGGCGCCATCGCGCTTGTCGTCGCCGCGGTGGTCATCGTCGGCTCAGGCAAATTTTTTACGCGCACCGTTCCCTGTGTCTTTTATTTCGACGGTTCGGTGCAGGGCCTCTCAATCGGCTCCCCGGTCACCTTCAAGGGCGTGCAGATTGGCGAGGTGACCGATATCAGCCTGACATTCAACCCCGGGAAGATGAATCTTGCCATACCGGTCCGTGCGGTGTTTTATCCTGAAAAAATCCACATGAGCCATGGCGAGCGGCGTATTGAAAATCTCAACCGCGCAATCGAAAAAGGCCTGCGCGGCCAGCTCACCATGCAGAGCCTGATTACGGGCCAGCTGATGATTGCGCTTGATTTTTATCCCGACAAACCCGCGACCTACAAGGGCGACGGCAGCGTGCTTGAAATCCCGACCGTGCCGACCGTCGTCGAGCAGCTCGCGCAGGTGCTCAAAGGCGTACGGTTTGATGAGATCCTCGAGAAGCTCACCAAAACGGCGGACGGCATCGAAAAGCTGGTCAATAATCCCGATTTGATGGAAGGGATGCGGAACCTTAACAGTACCGTGCAGGATGTCCAGACGCTGGTCCGCTCACTGAATGCCCGGGTTGATCCGCTGGCCGTCTCCATTGCTGGCGCTGCCGACGAATACGGGCGTCTTGCAAAAAACCTCAATGCCGAAATTGGGAACATGTCCGGGGTGCTGGAGAAAACGCTTGCTTCCGCGCAGGCCACGGCGGAGAAAATGGAGAAGACGCTTTCCAACAGCGCCAGCATCACGTCTGAAGGCTCGCCGGTCATGCACGAGCTTACACGCTCCCTGCGTGAGCTTTCGGAGGCCGCGCAGAGCATGCGCACCCTGGCCGATTATCTCGAGCGCAACCCTGAATCGGTTATTTTTGGAAAAGGAGGTTCCCGATGATACGCAATTGTTTGATCGGCATCGCCGTTGCCGTGTGCGCGAGCGCCTGCGCCTCATCACCGGATTCCCGTTTTTACACGCTCGCTCCGATGCAGGAGGCCTCGGTATCAGCCCCGGCCGCGGCTGACCGGAGCCCGGTGAGCCTTTGCGTCGGCCCGGTGCTGGTGCCGGGCTATCTTGACCGCCTGCCGCTGTGCGTGCGCGACAGCGCCTATGAGGTGACCTATGCGGAGTTCGACCGCTGGGCAGAACCGCTCGAGGACGGCATCGGCCGGGTGCTGGTGGAGAACCTGTCGCAGCTGCTGGGCACGGCCCGCATCGACGTGTTTCCGTGGAAGACCCCGGCGCCAGCCGACTATCAGGTCAGGATCATGCTGATCCGGCTTGACGGCGCACCCGGCGGGCAGGCCGTGCTCAAGACGCGCTGGTCAATCGCGGCCGTCGGGCAGGACAGGCCCGTGTTTGAAACGATCAGCGCGTTTGTCGAGCAGGTTGAGTCGGGATCATACGAGGCCCTTGTCCAGGCCCAGAACAGGGCCCTTGAGCGGTTGAGCCGCGAAATCGCCGGCGCGATACAGGCGCAGAAGCCGTAGACGGATCACCATCACTATCGGTATCGGGGTCGCAATCCTCATCGCAGGGCCTGGAAACGGCCGGGCAAAGCCTGTCCTGAGCGAATTCGAAGGGCGACAGCGTGGCCGGTAATTGGATGTGAGGAGATACACTATGCCATGTACCATCAGTCGCGACAGTACCGGTGTTCTGTGCGCCCGGATCTCGGGCACTATGAGCGTGGCCGACCTGCGGAGACTGCAGGATGCCGGCTTGGACGTAATCAAACAGGGCGTCAAACTCCGGCTGCTGGTCCTGCTTGAGGATTTTCGGGGGTGGGAGCGCTCCGGCGACTGGGCCACCGCAGGCCTGCTGCCGGAGCAGGACCGGGATATACAGAAAATCGCCATTGTGGGTGACGAGCAGTGGCGCGATCAGGCCTGTGCCTTTGTCGCCAGGGGCCTCAGGTCTTTTGAAATCGAGTATTTTGCCTCATCCGCGCGGGCCGAGGCCGGGCGCTGGCTGCAGATCTGAAATTCTTCCGGATGTGATGAAAGGGATGTGGATGGGGAACCCGCTTGTGCGCCGTGCGATCTGTTGTATGGCTGTTCTGCTTGCTGTCTGTGCGGCGCATTCCGCATCCGCTCAGGAGCCGCCCTCGGAGGACGGGAACGCCTTCATTTCGTATCTCGGCGAAAAGTGGACCGGCGACCTTGACGGCATCCGTGAGCGGCGTATGCTGCGGGTCCTTGTCGTCTACAGCAAGACCTTTTTCTTCATCGACAAAGGCACGCCCCGCGGCATGCATTACGACGGCATGCTGGGATTTGAACGCTGCCTGAACCGCAAACTGAAGACGGACAGGCGCTCCTATATCCATCTTATCTTTATCCCCGTGCGCCACGATGAGCTTCTGCCGGCCCTGCTTGACGGCCGGGGCGATATTGCGGTCGCGAACCTGACCGTGACCCCGGGCCGCCGGGAACAGGTCGATTTTTCCCTGCCGTATCTGAAGGATGTGCGCGAACTGGTCGTCACTGCCGCCGGAGTCGAGGGCATCACTGCGCTGGAGGACCTCGCGGGCCGTGAGGTCTTTGTCCGCCCCACCAGCAGTTATTACGAGCACCTCCAGCGGCTCAATCAAAATTTTGAGGACAGGGGTTTGAAACCCGTTCGCATCGTGGAGACGCCCCCGCAGCTCGAGGAGGAGGATATCCTTGAGATGGTCAACGCCGGCATCATCCCGGTCACGGTTGCCGACAGCCATATCGCTCAGTTCTGGGCGCAGATATTCGACGGCATCACCGTGCATGAAAGCATCGCCGTCAACGAAGGCGGCGAGATCGCGCTTGCGCTGCGCAAGGACTGCCCCGGCCTGAAGGCGCTGGTCAATGAATGCATGAGCAGCGGTAAAACGGCCGGTAATGTGGACATGCTGCTGCGTAATTATTTGAAGAACACCCGCTGGGTGAAAAACGCCGCCTCGGAGCAGGAGATGCTGAAATTCAGCCAGACGGTCGATCTGTTTAAAAAATATGGAGATCAGTACCAGTTCGATTACCTGCTCCTGACCGCCCAGGGTTACCAGGAGTCCGGCCTTAACCAGAATGCAAAAAGCCCTGTAGGCGCCATCGGCATCATGCAGGTCATGCCGGCAACCGGTAGTGAGCTCGGCGTGGGCGACATACGGCAGGTCGAACCCAATATCCATGCCGGCACAAAGTATATGCGCACGATCATGGACCAGTATTTCGGCGATGCTGCTTTTGATGATTTGAACCGCAACCTGTTTGCCTTTGCCTCCTACAACGCGGGGCCCAACCGGATCGCCCGCCTCAGAAAAACCGCCGCTGAACGGGGCTATGACCCCAATGTATGGTTCAATAACGTCGAATACGTCGTGGCAGAAAAAGTGGGCCAGGAGCCCGTGCGCTATGTGAGCAACATTTTCAAGTATTACGTGGCCTACAAGCTTATAGAGGAACACCGCATTGAGGTCCGGGCGCTCAAGGATGCGGTCAGGGAGGGCCTGCCGCTGGAAGCCGAGCCGGAGAAGAAGGCCGGATTTTTTAAACGCTTTTTTAAAGGGGTTTTCGGGCAGTAGCTGCGGATGCAGCGGGGTTCGGCAGCGGCAATTGTCAGCAGGAGCGTCTGCGAAATGCCCGGCGGCGGGTGGTGAAGGAACCGGAGTCAATGGACACAAAGAAAATTTTTATTTATGCGCTGCGTTTTTTTATCGTCGCCGGGTTCTGCGTTGGTCTTTATCTGCTGCTTCCGCATTACCGCTACGGGGTGGTGCTTGAGTATTTTAAACACGGCAGCGGCAGTGCGCGCTACGGGCTCGTGCTGATCATCCTGTTCGTGTTTGTCCCCCTTTTCGAGCGTTTTTATATTTCAGGGATCATTACGCTGATAGCTGTCGGCGTTATTTTCGGACCTTACGGACTTGAGGTGATCCCCTCCCATCCCAGGGGGCTGGAGGTCCTGGCGGACATGGGAAAAATATTCATCCTGTTCCTTGCGGGTCTCGAGGTCGATCTCAACATCCTGCGCCGCCAGGCAGGCAAAACAGCCGTGTTCGGGTTCCTGACGTTCGCCCTGCCGTTCGCCGGGGGATATCTGGCAGCGCATCTGTTCGGGTACGGCGCGGTCACGTGCATTCTGACAGGTTCGCTGCTGGCATCGCACACGCTGCTGGCCCTGCCGCTCATTCAGAAACGCGGGCTTCTGAAAGAGCAGTTCGCCGTCGTTGCCATCGGCGGCACGGTCCTGACGGACGTCGCGGCAATGCTGGTGCTTGCGGTCTGCCTGTTCATGCACGCCGGCCAGTTTACGGCGGCCAATCTTCTTGAGTATGTGCTGCACCTGAGCCTGTACTGCGTGGTCGTGATCGGCGGGATCTACTGGGCCGGGGAGAGCTATTTTCACCGCGGGAAAAATGAGCTGGAAAGCGCCATATTCGTACTGATGTCGCTCGTCGTTGCAAGTTTGGGAGCCGAGCTGGTCCGCCTTGAATCGATCGTGGGCGCGTTCCTCTGCGGTCTGGCTGTCAACGGAGCGGCGCTGAACGAGCGGGTGACTGAAAAGCTGCATTTTGTGGGCAATCTTCTTTTCATCCCCATGTTTTTTATTTATACCGGCTTCTGCCTGGACGTTCCGGCCTTCAGGAGTGCCGTGTCAACGCATCCGGGGATCGTGCTTGCCTTTATCGCGGCGCTGGTCGGCGGAAAGTTCCTGGCGGCATTCGTATTCGGCTCCTGTTTCCGCTGCGGCAGGCAGCAGGCTCTGGCGCTCTGGTCCCTGTCGCTGCCCCAGGTGGCGGCCACGCTGGCCGCCTCCGTTGTTGCCTATCAGGCGATGAACGCGCAGGGGCAGCGGCTCATTGACAGCCGGATCCTGAACGTTATTATCGTGCTGGTTATTGTGACCTGCTTTCTCGGGCCGTTCCTGACGGATATATATACCCGCAGGATTATGCACAGGCCTCCGGCCGGCCCGGGCCCCGATGCGTGCGCCCCGAATGCCGCGGACTGAAGACCGGCGGCGCCACGATTGAATACTGTATACGGCATTGGCCGTTATGCCCGATGCGGGCTCAGCCCGCATTCCAACTGTGCACCGCACACCACTATGAAAGGAGATTCGTCATGACCGTAGCACGCCTTGTAAAACACACCGCCCTTGCAGGTATCGCCGCCCTCGCTTTGACCGCCTGCGCGGGAAGCCGGAACACGGCGCCTGTTGCAGCGCCGGCCGCAGTTTCGGAAGAGGAAGCCGTTGCCACCATGGAGAAGATAGCCGGCATCGTGATGTCGGGCCCTGTCGAGGTCGATACCATCGTCGCCAACGAGCCCGGCTCGGCGTTTGCGATTGTCAGCAATGCCGGTTCCTCGGCTGTCATAAAATCAATTAACGCGCCCAAGCGCAGTGTTACGCTTCAGACCCAGGACGGCCGGACTAAAAAGCTTACGGCAGGTCCCGCGGTGGAAAAATTCGACCAGCTCCGGGCCGGCGATACAGTAAAGGTAAACTATACTGAAATTCTTGCGATCTATCTGGAGAAGGACGCAGCTGCGCGCGTGAATGTAGCCACGGGCCTGGCGCGCAAGGAGGACGGCACTCCGGGAGCGGCCCTGTTCGGTGAGTCAAAGATTAC